>CAYGSW010000031.1:0-31237 GCA_964352535.1 uncultured Granulosicoccaceae bacterium
GATCTACACAGGCCCGACGATCAACGACTACATACCCAGGACTAGCAGAGGATGGGTTTCAGGGGCCGAAGAGGACATTTTGAAGAGTTAGGTTTTTTACGCCAGTAACGTCTGATTTAACGACAACCTGATGACAATCGGACGAATAACGCTTATAACCATGGACTCATGTAAAAAATCTGGCTGAAATGCTGCCTAAACAGACAACCCTGCGGCAAATGCTGACGGTGCCCTATGTGGTACTCGTGCTGATTACAGCCCTGATCATAGGCATTCTGTCCTACAGGGCAGGTAGCGGCGCCGTTGATACCTTGTCGGAGCTTTTTCTGGAAGAGACAGTCAATCGTATTTCACAAGCGATCGACAAGCACATATCGGGCTCCGAGGCGGTTCTTGAAACCGCCTTTCCTGCAGACATCGGTGCGCCCACATCGGTGGAAGCTGAACTGGACGACTTGCGTGTACGGCTGTGGCTTGCCACAAGCATTCATCGCGATCCGAACAACTACGCCTACTATGGTGACCGTTATGGGCAGTTTATCGGTCTCTGGCGTTTTTCTGACACAGAAGCCGAGTTGCGACTGCGCACAGATACTGACAAGGCACGATCCATCTATCGCTTTTCACGCATAAATGGTGAGCTGCGTGATCCCATTACCGAACCACGTGTGTTTGATCCACGTGAAAGACCCTGGTTCAAGGTGGGTCAGAGCACCGATGTCCAGACATGGACCGCTATCTATATTGATTTCAAGACGCTGGAACTCGTGGCTACCAGAGCGCGTCGCGTGAGTGATCTTGAAGGTCGTTTCAAGGGAGTCGTGGCAACTGATCTGTCACTGGGATTGCTGAATCGTTTTTTGAAAAACCTGCCGCTGAGTGAGAACGGTGTGGCTTTCATACTGGAACGCAACGGCAACATGCTAGCAACTTCTCGCGGACCCCATCTGGATATGGCAACGGGTGAGGGGCGAGGCACAAGACTCAATGCCGCTAACAGTGCTGATGAATTAATAGTCAGCACCTACAGCGCAGTGCGCAAATTGACCTCACCGACTGAAGCGATACAGGGTACTCAATCCATTGTTTTTGACGGACCTGCGGGTGAAGTAATACAGGCAGGTTTCTCTCGATTGCAGGATGACGCCGGGCTGGACTGGATAGTCGCTGTTGCTGTGCCGCGTGAGGACTTCATGCGCAAGGTTACCCACAATGTGAATAGAACGTTGGTGTTAGCGTTATTGGCCTGCGGTTTAATTGTAGCTACCGGGCTGTACATTCTAAACGCAATAGCAGGTGATTTGCGCCAGCTTGCTGCTGCAGCACGTGCCATGGGGGACGGGGATCTCAGCGCACGAGTACCCGTTGAGCGCTCTGATGAGATTGGGGAGCTGGCCAAGACATTCTCTGATCTTCAACGGCAGCTGCTCACAGATCGACTGACGGGTATCGCTAATCGAGAAGCCATCGTGCGTCGTCTTGAAGATCGAATCATCCGACATCGCCGTCGTAATGACGAACAGCCATTTTCACTATTGTTTATAGATCTGAACGATTTCAAGAAAATCAATGACCGCTTTGGACATGATGTAGGTGACCAAGTGCTGATTGAGGTGTCAAAGCGCCTGTCCGCGAATTTGCGAGACCACGACCTGGCGGCACGTTTTGGTGGGGATGAGTTTGTCGTGTTGCTCGAAAGGATTGAAAATCGCAAGGACGTGTTGCGTGTGTGCAATCATCTACGGAATGCACTGTTGCAGCCCTTCGACAGTGTTCCTGCGTTCAAAGAAACTGCTTTTATACACATGCAAGGTGCCTCTTTCGGTTTTGCCATATTTCCTGAAGATGGCAAGGATCTGGAGACACTCATGAAGCATGCAGACGCGCAGATGTACGCTGCCAAGTCTCAATCGTGACCGCAAGATGCAATGCCGGATAATGCGTGAGACATCTGATGGCAAATTTGATGACAAAACATGCTCTTGTCGTGAATGTCAGTGCTGGGGACTGCTATTGGTTGTCGGCAGAGGGTCCTTGTCAAAGGCAAGCTTCCAATACTTCAATGGGGTGCATGACTCGGCGTTTCGTATAGCCAGCAAACTGTTCTTGACAGCTGAACCCATTGGCGACAATGATCGTCTGAGGGTGGGAGTTGTCCACAGCAGGCTTAAGCGCACGGTTAAACAGTTTCTGGCCAATCCATCGTGTCTGTTCACGCAGGCCATACGTGCCCGCCATGCCGCAGCATCCGCTTTCCACCTCATCCAGTGTTGAAAAGCAGGCATTCATCCAGTGTCTTTCCGGATCCGCCAGACCCAATGCCTTGTTATGGCAATGCAGGTGAAGAATCCCCGAGGACAGCTGGCGCCTGATCCTTGTGTTTTCCTGCTTCAGATAGCTGCTGACAGTGCAGGATTTATCGCTCAGCACGGTTGCCCGCGGATCATCTGGGAACAAGCGCAGAAGTTCGTCCTTGAACACGGACAGACAGGAGGGTTCCAGTACCAGCACGGGTGTCGAGTCGGGTATGTGAGGTTGGAAGTTATCAAGAATGTGGCTTAAGGTGGAGCGTGCTTCTTCTAGCAAACCATATTCGTACAAGGGTCTGCCACAGCAGAAATGCTGCCTTGCAACACCTACGCAATAACCGGCTTTCATCAGCACGTTAACACTGCTTCTGAGTATATCCGGGCGGTAGTGGTTATTGATGGAGTCATTCCACAGTACAACAGCGGGGAGTTGTCGGTCACCAAACCAGTAAAAATGCTCATCCTTCTGACTGGCCTCTGAGCGTGCCCATTGTGAAAAGCTTTGCTTTGCCAGTAAAGGTAGCGTTATGTCAGGAGCGATGCCAAGCAGGCGCTTGGCCAGGTTACCTGCAAAGCTTGCTTGCATGCCATTGACAAGTCGGGGCAAGCGCGACAAGTGCGGCAGCCAGCGACCCAACTGTCCAAATACATGGTGGGTAAACGGTCGGCGTTGATTCTCATAATGCTTGTGCATGAACTCCGCCTTGTAGCTGGCGATATCCACCTGCGTTGGGCATTCACTCTTGCAGGCCTTGCACGACAGACAGTGCTCCATGGAATCGGCAACTGCCTTGTTCTGCCAGCCATCATTCATGATCTGCCCACGAGCCAGCTCGTGCAGCAAGTGGGCTCTGCCGCGAGTGGAATAACGCTCTTCACGTGTGGCCTGGTAACTCGGGCACATGGCACCTTTATGTGCACGGCATTTACCCATACCGATACAACGCTCTGTTGATCGGCCAAAACCCTGTAGGTCTTCAACGAACTGTAGCCGGGTGACAAGCTCAGGGGTTTGATAGTCTGGTCCGAATCGTAGGTTATCGTCCATGCTGTAGGCATCGATCAATTTGCCTGGATTCATCCTTGAGTCCGGATCCCATATCGCTTTAAAACGCCGAAACGCCTCCATCAATTCATCACCGTACATGATGGGAAGAAACTCGGCTTTAGCCTGGCCATCGCCATGCTCGCCAGACAATGAGCCACCGAAGCGCACCACCAGATGTGCAATGTCGTTGCTGAACGCTCGCCAATGAGTGATACCTTCTTCAGTACGCGTATCGAACGTGATACGCGCATGGATACACCCGTCACCAAAGTGTCCGTAGAGGCTGGTGGTGTAGCCGTACCGCTCTACCAAAGCCTTGAACTCGCGTAAGTAGTCACCCAGTTGCAAAGGATCTACGGCAGTGTCCTCCCAACCCACAACAGGATCAGGGTCATTGGGATCAAGACTCATGGAAGTGGCGGAGGCGCCTTGCTCGCGGATACTCCAGATTGCTGGCTCCTCACGCGGATCGATCGCTTTTACCGATACAACATGTTCAATTGACTGCATTGTCTCTACGAACCGTTGCAGCTTATCGCTCGCTGCCTGTGGAGACGTTGCTGCAAGTTCCACGAGAATCCAGGCACGTCCTTCAGGTAGCAACGCCACTTCGCTCTGTTTTAGGTTTCGTTCCTTGAGACCGCCAACGATGCCCCAGTCCAGCCCTTCCATGGCGATGGGAGAGAAAGGCATGATATCTGCCACCGAGTCGCCTGCCGTGAAAATATCCTTGAAGCCCAAAACAATCAGACGCGTGTGGTTGGGTTTTTCGATCAAACGGACTCGGGCTTGTAGTATGGATATGCAAGTGCCTTCAGAGCCGACCAGTGCGCGCGCTACATTGAAACCGTTTTCGGGCAGTAGTTGATCCAGGTTATACCCTGATACCCGGCGTTTAATCGCTGGGTAGCGAGCACGTATCTCGCTGGCATACTGATCTCTGAGCGCCCGAAGCTCGGCGTAGATTTCGCCTCTTCGGTCCCCGGCGGCAATGATTTTTTCCAGTTGTTCCTCGGAGGTAGGACCAACCCAGAAGCGTTGACCGTCACCGGTGAGTATCTCCAGCTCCAGCACGTTCTCAACAGTCTTGCCAGCCAGCATGGAGCGTGGGCCGCACGAATTGTTGCCGATCATGCCGCCCAGTGTGCAACGACTATGCGTGGCGGGGTCGGGGCCAAACGTCAAACCGTGCTGTTCAGCCGCCTCTTTAAGGCTGTCGCACACGATGCCAGGCTGAATCAACGCTGTGCGTTTTTGCGTGTCGATTTCGACAACCTGATCGAGATGGCGAGAGCAGTCCAGTATCACCGCCTCATTGACACACTGGCCATTTTGGGATGTACCACCACCGCGCATCAGCAGTGGCAGGTTCTGCTCTCGGCATAACGTTGATGCAAGAACAATATCGTCAAGGCTCTTCGGGTAAACAACGCCCAACGGAATCTGCCGGTAGTTGGAAGCATCACTGCTGTACATGGCCACAGCGGCATCGGAAAAATCGTGTTGCCCTTCCAGCTGATGCTTTAGCGTTTGGGAAATAGTTGAGAGCGCTGTGGCACGCTCTTGCCGGACATGCGAAGAAGAGGTCAATCTGGTCATGGCATTTTTAGTGGGCAATCGATGCACGTAGTTTTGCCGAAGGGGCATTGCAGTGGTAAGCGTTGTGGAATAGCGCTTGTACACTAACCTGCTGGTCGGCACTGCGTTACGGATACTTTTTGATGATGCGTAATACTACGTTAAACAAACGGCTGACGGCTATCGCGCAGATTCACACTGCACTGTGCAGGGTGAATCTCTCTTTGTTTGACAAACCGTAAGTATTGGCTTACTGTAAAACATGACTGACGAAAAAGTGTTTACGGCATTAGCTGACGATACAAGACGTCAGATTTTCGAGGCTCTCAAAGGGCGACCACAGACGGTTGGTGAGCTTGCCAGAGAACAACCGGTCAGCAGGCCTGCCGTGTCTCAGCATCTCAAGGTCTTGCAGGGCGCAAAGCTGGTGTCGGTAAACCCTGTCGGTACACGGCGTATCTACGCCATAAATCAGGATGGGCTTCTTGCCTTGCAGCAGTACATCGATGAGTACTGTTCCGATGTACTGACAGCCGACCAGTCAGAAATCATGAAACAAGCGGGAGATAAAGATACTTGAACCGGTGATCAAGACAATCGGAGTACCCTGCAATCAGCAGAAAGCGTTTACTGTATTTGTTGAACCTCGACTCAACGGCTCGGTTACAGAGATTGGTCATGATGATGCCGAGCATCGATGGGGGACAGTCACAGCCTATGATCCCTATCCGCGATTAGCGCTTGACTGGCATGTCAACATGCCAGCCGAAAATGCCAGAACGCTAGCTGAGCCCCCCCGGGGTTCTGGCTAACCCAGGCCAGAGCCAGCCTGTACGGAGGTGACGGCCAGCAAGGCATACACATCCTCGGTACTACAGCCTCTGGACAAATCGTTGGCTGGTTTGTTAAGCCCTTGCAGAATGGGTCCCACAGCTGTCATGTTGCCCAGGCGCTGCGCAATCTTATAGCCTATGTTACCAGCGTCAAGGTTGGGGAAAATGAAGACGTTGGCAGCTCCCTTGAGCGGTGAGTCAGGCGCTTTACGAGTAGCCACCGATTCAACGAAAGCAGCATCGAACTGCAGTTCTCCATCAATCAACAAATCAGGCCTTGCTGCCTTGGCAAGTTCACAGCCTTCACGTACTACCGAGACAGTGGCATGTTTTCCACTCCCGGCGGTGGAGAATGAGAGCAGGGCGGTGCGTGCCGTTTCACCTACAAGGGTCTGGAATGAGTCTGATGAGGTACACGCAATGTCAGCGAGTTGCTCTGCGGTGGGTTCGATGACCAGAGCACAGTCGGAAAACATCAAGGGCGAGATGTCGTGATGAGCGGCCGCTGGCGGGAACAATAAAAAGAAACTGGAGACAGTTTTGACACCTGGGGCAACACCAATCACCTGCAGTGCTGCTCTAACGGTTGCGGCTGTGGTTTCCACAGCGCCACCGATACTGCCGTGAGCGTCACCACTTCTTACCATCATAGCGGTATAGTTCAGGGGTTGCCTGACGGCCTTGGTTGCGGCATCGATATCAACGCCTTTGTGTTTGCGCAGATCATAGTAGGCCGATGCGTACTGTTCAGTCAGTGGCGACTCATCGGGATCAACAATCTCTATCGATGTGGCATGCGCGGTGGACTGATCACCGCTTGCACGCAGTTGTGCTTCGATGTCTGATCTTTTTCCAATCAGTATCGGGTGCGCTATGCCGTCATGGCTGGCACGCAGTGCTGCTTCTACGACACGTGAGTCTGCGCCTTCCGCTAATGCGATCTTGCGGGGGGCGCGGATAGCTTTCTGGATAATATCGTCGAAGGCGTTTATGGTGCTGCTCCTGTGTATCGAGTCTGAATCACGTCAGGCCAGATAGTGCATGCCAATAAGAATGAAAACTGCGATAAAAACAGTCTGGGCAATAATCAGAATGATTGCCTGCCCACCAACGTCGGAGATAGTTCTCAATGAGGACTTCATGCCTACCGCTGCAATCGCAATCAACAACGCCCATCTGGACACATCGCTTAGAAATGATGACACCATGTCGGGCATCAGTCCAACCGAATTGATCGCTGCAAATATCAGAAACGCAACGACGAATCCTGGCACTAGAGGTGGCTTACTGGTAACCCCATCAGTGGTCGGGCCTTCGTCCTTTATATCGCGAAACAGAAGTGCAAACAGCAAAACCACCGGCGCAAGCATGCTCACGCGAATCAATTTAACCAGTGTTGCGGTTTCGCCGGCATCGTTTGATACAGAAAAGCCAGCACCAACAACTTGTGCGACATCGTGAATCGTAGCACCCAGAAAAACGCCGATGCTCTGGTCATCCATATTGAGTGCGTGCGCCACTATCGGATAGGCCACCATCGCCACGGTGCTGAGCACAGTAACACCTAAAACTGTGAACAACAGGTTACGTTCGGAGTGCTCATTCTTTGGCAGCACCGCTGCTATAGCCATCGCGGCTGATGCGCCACAAATGGCGACTGACCCGCCAGTGAGCAATGCGATACGCCAGCCGCGCCCAAGGAACCTTGCAAACAGCAGCGACATTAAAATCGTGACAATCACAGCGCCAATGATCAGCGCGATCAGTTGCCAGCCAAGCCCAATCAGCAGCTCGACACTGATACGCGCCCCTAACAATGCCACACCAAATCGAAGAACGGTTTTGGCGGTGAAGTTGATCCCCACAACACATTTCCCTTCTTCGGCCAGAAAATGAAATGCAATACCGAGAAGTAGCGCCATGAGCATGGCCGGAGCACCATAGTGCTCCGACAGAAATTGCGCCGTGACAGCAATAACGACTGACACGGCGAATCCTTGCACCAATGTGTCCAGCGATCCGAACGTGCCTCTGGCACGCTCCATCAGACCAGTTAATTGGGCCATTGACGATTAAACCAGTTGTGGGCGCATGTCGGCTTTGCTGATTCCGGCCACCTTGTTAGGTGCTTTCATGGCATCGCGTCGGAACGGCTCACCCAGCTCCTGATTCAGCACGACTTCGATGAAGGTGGTTACCCCATCGTTCATCTGCTCTTTAACAGCGGTAGTGAGCGCTTCGGTCAGCTCTTCTGTGGTAGTGACCTTGACGCCCTTAAGACCACAGGCATCGGCAATTTTCGCGTATTCAACGCCTGCGTTCAGCTCAGTGCCGACGAAGTTGTCGTCATACCAAAGTGTTGTGTTGCGCTTCTCTGCACCCCATTGGTAATTTCGGAAGATGACCATAGTGATCGGTGGCCAGTCATTACGACCACATGCTGTCATCTCATTCATGGAGATACCGAACGCACCGTCACCCGCAAAGCCGATGACCGGCACATCAGGGCAGCCGATCTTCGCACCAAGGATGGCAGGCAGTCCGTATCCACAAGGACCAAACAAGCCGGGTGCAAGATACTTGCGACCTTTCTCAAACGTCGGGTAGGCGTTGCCTATCGCACAGTTGTTGCCAATGTCACTGGAGATGATCACTTCATCCGGCAGCGAATCTCGAATGGCAAGCCATGCGTTGCGCGGTGACATACGATCAGGTTCACGCTTGCGTGCACGCTCGTTCCATGTTATGCCTTCATCATTGTCTTCTTCATGCTCCATGGATACCAGTTCCTGGGCCCAGCGATCTTTACTGTGCTTAACCAGAGCGCGACGTTCGGCCCGTCCATTGTCGCCAGCGGTGGCCGACAGCTGTGCCAGTAGTTGTTCTGCGACCAGTTTGGCATCACCCTGGATGGCAACTGCTACAGGTTTGGTCAGACCAATGCGTTCAGCATTGATATCCACCTGGATGAGTTTCACATCCTTTGGCCAGTAATCAATGCCATAGCCTGGGAGTGTGGAGAAGGGGTTGAGCCGCGTGCCCAGCGCTAAAACAACATCGGCTTTGGCGATGACTTCCATGGCAGCTTTTGAGCCGTTGTAGCCCAGTGGTCCCATGGATAGCTCATGTGAGCCGGGAAACGCATCGTTGTGCTGATAGTTGCAGCACACAGGCGCATCGAGTCTTTCAGCCAGGTGGGCTGAGGCTTCAATCGCACCGCCGATGACAACACCAGCACCGTTCAGGATGACGGGGAATTGAGCTTTGGATAACAGCTTGGCTGCTTCACTGATAGCGGTAGCGCCACCACGAGGTCGCTCAAGTCGCACCACTTGTGGCAGTTCGATATCGATAACCTGTGTCCAGTAGTCGCGCGGTATGTTGATCTGAGCGGGTCCGCAAAGACGAAAAGCCTGTTCAATAACGCGGTTGAGCACTTCAGCTACACGTGAAGGATCACGAACCTCTTCCTGATAGGACACCATGTCTTCAAACAGAGCCATCTGCTTGATCTCCTGGAATCCACCTTGCCCGATGCTCTTGTTGGCAGCCTGTGGAGTGACCAGCAACATGGGAGTGTGGTTCCAGTACGCTGTCTTTATCGGTGTAACGAAATTGGTGATACCGGGTCCGTTCTGTGCAATGGCCATACACATCTTGCCGGTGGCACGTGTGTAGCCGTCGGCACTCATGCCGGCGTTGCATTCATGCGCACAATCCCAGAACTTGATGCCCGCTTCGGGAAACAGGTCAGAGATAGGCATCATGGCTGAGCCGATGATGCCAAAGGCATGTTCAATTCCGTGCATCTGAAGCACCTTGATGAAGGCTTCTTCGGTCGTCATTTTCATGGATTGGTACTCCGTACGTTTAAGAATGAAAAGCAAGTCAAACCTTCACCAGAGGAGCAGACTCCTCTGGCGTTCGGGGCTTGATGATTGAACGTGTGGTCTTGGACTACATTGATAGAACGTTAGGGCATGAGCGATAGCACGCTACGGTGCCAGCGCTAGCGAGAACCAGGGTACAAAGGCGATCAGCATCCAGGCAATCAACAATCCGCTCATGTACAGCAAGGCAAACGGGACGATCTTGGAGTAGGGAATACCCGTGGTACCACTGGCAACAAACAGATTCAACCCAAAGGGTGGGGTGATGAACCCGATGGCTGCACCCACCAGAAAAATGACGCTGAAGTGCACTGGATCAACGCCGTGCGCAATGGCAATCGGGGCAAGAATCGGCGCGAAGATAACCGTCACCGGCAAGCTCTCCAATATACATCCTGCTGCCATGACTATTGACATCAGGACCAGCAGTACGATAATGGGGTTCTCACCGAACCAGCTGACAAAGCTGGCAACCGCCTCTGCAGCCCCAAGCAAGCCGAACACTTGCTGCATGACAACAGACACTGCAATCATCGGGGCCAGCATGCCCGTCAGCTGACCTGATCGAAGCAAGATGTCGGGCAGTTCCTTGAACTTGATTTCACGGGTAAACAACAGCCCGGCAATCAGGCAGAAACCTACGGTAATCGCAGCCGCTTCGGTGGGGGAAAACAAACCAGAGTAGATGCCATAAATAACGATGAAAATGGCGAAGAATCCCAGGTAGGCGCGTCGTGCCGAGTTGAAGATACGTTTACCATCCAGCGGCGATACCGTGCCCCAGCCGTTTTTCTTGGCAAGCCACCAGCAAACGGTCTGCATGGCAAGCACCATCAGCAAGCCGGGCAGGATGCCTGCTACAAACAGGTCAGAGATCGACAGATTCATCAAGAAGCCATACACAATGAATATGATCGATGGCGGGATGATGATGCCGACGGTGCCGCCTGCTGCTGCCGTAGCTGCTGCAAACCGCCCGTCGTACCCGTCTTCGGTAAGTACCGGGTGCATGATGCCACCGATGGTTGCCGTTGTTGCTGAGTTCGACCCTGAAATCGCAGCAAACAGGCCGCACGAACCGATGGTAGCCAGGCCAAGCCCACCGCGCATCCAGCTCAAACAGGCATGCGCAAAATCGGCAAGGCGCCTGGCAATGCCGGCAGCGGCAATCAAGTCCCCCGTCAGGATAAAAAGCGGCAGGGATAGAAGCCCGAAGAAGTTAAGGCCTTCAAACAGTGTGACGCCGACGTTGGCCAGCGTGAAATCAATAACCAGTGATGCACCGACAACCCAGAACCCGATCACCAGAAAAATGGGTACGCCGATGAGAAAGAGTAGTACGACCCCGAAAGAGATCAGCCCGATAAGTGTTCCTTGATCCATGTTGATATGTCCCTAGTCTGCGCCGATGGCTTGAATATCGACGATGAACGGCTCATTGTTCTTGTACCGTTTGATGTCTTCGGCAAGGTTCTGCAGCACTCTGAAAATTAACAGCGTCCAGGCAAACGGAGTCGCCAGATAGAACCACCATTGCATCATGTCATCGGTTCCCTGTACAACCGCCCAGTTCATCTTGACGAGCATGGTTTGCTCCCAGGTAAAGTAGATGACAATGATGCCAAACGTGATCCATAAAAAAGCATCAAACCACATGCAAGCGTACTGAAGCTTGTAGTTCATGCGTACACGAACATCATTGAAAACAAGGTGCGTTCGCTTGCGCACGTTGTGTGAACAACCGACCCATGTCACCCAGAGAAACAGATAGATGGGTATGGACGAGCTCCAGGGAATCTGTGTCTGAAACACAAATCGTTCGAAGACGGCGTAGACAATAATCAATGCCATGGCTGAATAGGACACAAGGATGAGCGTACGTTCAATGTTCCTGTCCAGCCAGCGCGGAATAGCAAGCAATGCATTCATGGCAGATCCAGTGATAAAAGTGGCAGACTGAGATCACCGGGCCTCCTGTCCCGGTGCGTTTTCGGATAAACGAAAATTAGATTGATAAGGCCTGAGAGCCTATGCTTCCCACCATCGCTGTGGCTTGACGTCAACCGCTGCCATGTCGGCAGGAATTTCGCGAGCAATATCGTAAATTTCCTGATAGACATCCTGACCACCGGACATCTGGTTCATGCGACTTCTCCACTTCTCCCAGGGGCCTGGCTGGAATTCAGGTGAGCACATCTCTTCTGCTTTCTTGATCTCTGCATCCGAAAGCTTGGCAACACGGACACCGGCATCACCAAACACCGTACCGGCCGGTGGATTCTCGACAGCGCCAACTACATCGACCAGCGCTTTCTCCTGGTTGATCTGTGTGTATTGCTGGGCCTCGAAAGATGTCTCCATGACAATGTCCTGGATTTCAGCATCAAGACTTTCGAAGGTCTTGTTGTTCATGGCTGTGTGCTCGGTACCGCAGAAGAAGCGCAGATCCACCGCTTGAGATAGAACAGGTGACATGTTGGCGTAAGCAGCAGCCCCCATCCAGGTTTCGGCACCATCGATCAGGCCTTGCTTGAGTCCATCGAGAGTTTCTTCCCATGCGATAGGTACCGGATTCAGGTTCATCAGCTCCATCGCCAGTCGCCCTAGCTGAGTACCGGTAACGCGATTCTTTGTTCCTGCCAGCTCTTCAACGGTGGTGATCAGTGGAGCGTCATCAAACTTCTTGCCCATCATCAAGCCGCGTAACTCGCAGTGAGTGTACAGAAACTGGATGTTGTGCAGTTTACGCATGGGTTCACGCAGTAAAGCTTCGCTCTTTTTATGATAGAAAAAGTGATGCTGTGATGCGCGAGAAGGGAACATGTAGGCGAAATCCAGAACGTTGTAATACGGTGCTGAGCCTGCCGAGTTCTGTGTGCTGGCTGTGAACATGTCAACGATGCCTTGCTGTGTCTTCTTCACACAATCAAGTTGATTGCAGATAGCGTTACTGCCGATGAACTCGATTTTCAGAGCGCCATCGGTTTTCTCTTCCAGCTGTTGAGCAAACCAGAGCTGGCCGGATTCCTGTATTTTCAGATTCTCGGGGTTAAAGCCTGATGCGCCAAATTTCAGCGTGCGCATTGCACTCTTGTCGCGCTTTTTCTCGGTCTGGGCAGCCGCTTTTCCTACGGTTGCCAGGGTAAGCGGACCTGCTGTTCCGGCATAGGCAAGCACTGCTGCCGTGTAGCCATAGCGCCTGGCAATACGCAGAAATCCGCGTCGATCAATCGGGGTGTTATCACTCATGATGGATTATCTCCTCTATGCACCCCAAAGGACTGGGGCGTTGTTTTATTACCGTTCTTCCAGGGCATGCCCTGACATGTGCAGAAGTGGATGGTGTACTCGTCGATCTACTGCTTCGCTTATCCAGGGCTTCGCAGCCAATACAGGAATTAGTGGGCGACGACCTTTGCGTCTTCACGGATCATGTCAACGGCTTTCTCCGCCATCATCACGATGGGACCATTGGTATTGCCGGACACCAGCGTGGGCATTGCAGAGCAATCGATAACGCGCAGATTCTGCACACCGCGAACTCGCAAACGCTCGTCAAGCACGGCCATCGGGTCATCGTCAGTACCCATCTTGCAGGTGCCAGAAGGGTGAAAGATCGTAGCGCCGTGATTCCGGCAATACTCCAGCAAGGCTTCGTCGGTATCCGCTTCGATACCCGGTTTGACCTCTCGCTTGACGTAAGGACTCATGGCTGCCGAATTGGCTATTGCACGCGCTGACTTCATGCCTGCCACCGCTGTGCGTCTATCCAGATCAGTATCCAGATAGTTTGGCTGCATTGACGGAGGTTCGAATGGGTCGGATGATTTGATGCGCACGTAGCCGCGTGATTCTGGTCGCAGCTGACAGATCGACAAGGTAAAGCCAGAGAACTTGTGCACATCGCCGCCGGCCATATCCGCTGATAAGGTGGCAACGTGGAACTGTATGTCTGGCGTTGCCGCCTCTTCAGGTAATGAGCGCATGAAGCAGCCACCTTGATTGATGCCAACAGCCAGAGGGCCGCTGCGTGTAAACAACCACTGCATGCCAAGCTTTGCCTGACCGATCAGGGAATTGAGATCATCATTGGTGGTGGGGATGTTGGCTTCGAATGTCAGTCTGATCTGCAAATGATCCTGAAGGTTTTCGCCGACACCGGGCAGATCTTTTACAACGGGTATGCCGTGCTCCTCCAGCAGTGCTGCGGGCCCGATACCTGACAGTTGGAGTAGTTGCGGTGATTGAATGGCGCCAGCACACATCAATACCTCACCCGATGCACGCGCCTCCTTGTCGATGCCCTTCTGCCGATAGCGTACACCGACAACCTTGGTACCCTCCAAGATAAGTCCGCTGGCCTGAGCCTCGGTCTCAACGTGAAGATTACTGCGTGAGCGCGCAGGCTTCAGATAGCCTTTGGCGGTGCTCCATCGCCAACCCCCCCATGTGGTGAGTTGGTAGTAGCCGGCCCCCTCTTGCGTGGCACCGTTAAAATCGTCCGTGGTGGGTACGCCTATCTCATTGGCTCCTGCAATAAATGACTCGATAAGCGTGTTCTTCGCACCGATATCAGAAACCGACAACGGCCCCTCAGCGCCATGATACTCACTGGCGCCACGCTGGTTTCGCTCAGAGCGTATAAAATAAGGAAGACATTCGTCATAGGACCACCCCTTGTTACCCAGGCTATCCCAGTGGTCATAATCCTCGCGCTGGCCGCGCACATAGATCAAGCCATTGATGGAGCTGCATCCGCCCAATGTCTTGCCACGTGGCCAGTAGATTTCCCGATTGTTCATGTTCGGATCGGGGTCGGTGTTGAAGCACCAGTTGTACTTTTTGCTCCACATGGTCTTGCCGTAACCAATAGGCAGATGAATCCAGAAGGAATTATCCGATGGGCCCGCCTCAAGTAACAGCACACGGGTATCGGGATCCTCGCTCAAACGGCCAGCCATCACGGCGCCAGCGGATCCAGCTCCCACAACGATGTAATCAAATTCTCCAGACACTTAAGATTCTCACCTGTCAGGACCCGATTTCTGGTTTGAAATGCGAGAGTGGTGGCGTTGCACGTTGTTGGATCTGTGAATGAGCCTCAACGAACCCTTGCCCGAGCGGATATGTTATTGGAAGTAAAAATGGAACACAACGTTCCATTAATTGAATTTTTTGCCTAGAACCCAAACTTTTTCTATGATGCAATGAGTAAGTTAACCGAGCAGGTCGTCAAATCAGCTAGAGCGTGTGGCTCCGTGGAGCGCACCCTGCAACTGATTCAGATACTGGCTACTGAAGGTCGAGCCATGACGCTGGCACAGCTGGCCGACAGGCTATCGCTGCCTAAATCAACTGTCCATCGCCTGTGCGCGCGCCTGGTTGATCAGCGTTTTCTGGTGCGTGATATTGATGAGCGGCGCTACACGGCCGGGCCTGCATTGCACAGGCTGGCGTTCGATACGTTGACACATGGCACGTTCAGCCGTTTGCGGCACAATGTGCTCAGCGATCTGGTCAGCGAGGTCGGTGAGACCTGCAATTTCACAACCCTTGATGGCGCATCCATCTTGTATGTAGATCGTGTAGAAGCTGAGCGGCCATGGCGATTAACGCTCAGCGTCGGGGTGCACGTACCTCTGCATTGCACGGCCAGCGGCAAACTGTTTTTATCGCAAATGAGCAGCGAGGAGCGCGACAACATCATCCATAAACTGGAATTGCGTGCCATGACAAGCAACACTATTACTGATGCCCAAAGGCTTGTCGACAATCTGGAATCTGTCAGACAGCTTGGCTACGCCATGGAGATCGAGGAATTTGTTGTTGGCCTGATCGCTTTGGCGGTGCCGGTAGTGGACAGTGATGGACGTCTGCGCGCCGCGATTGCCATGCACTGCCCAACCATACACGTTGATGTAGAGCAGGCAAAATCCAAATTGCCAGCGTTACGTGCAGCGGCTGAAAAGATGAGTAGTTTGCTGGATATATGATCAGCATTTCTACAAACTGATCATCGCTTTAGCCAAGCACATTCTGTGCATGTAAAAGCATGGGTATCGCTACTGGAAATGTTGCATTATCGCAGCTATCAGTAGCTATCAGTAGCTATCAGTAGCTATCAGTAGCTATCGATGAGTACCGGCGTTGCCTTGAACGGCAGGAAATTCAGCGTTTATCAGTGAGCGTGAATCGTGATGCAATACTGTTCAGATCATCCGATAATGCCGACAGATCTCCTGCGGTTGTTTGTGATTGCGTAGCACAGCGCAGGCTTTCTTTTGCAACGTTGGCGGTATTAGCCACCCCCTCAGCAATGTTCGAGGTACCTGTTGCGGTTTCGTTGATTGAACGACTGATGTCTGCAGATACTGCTCTTTGCTCCTCGACGGTTGTAGCGATGGATGATTGTGTAGTGGAGATTGTTTCTATGGTCTGGCTGATGTCGTTGATGATACGTGCTGCAGACTGACTGTCGCCTTGTATTTTTGCGATCTTCTCGCTGACCTCTTCGGTAGCTCTGGCAGTCTCTTTTGCCAGCTCTTTAACCTCGTTTGCCACAACCGCAAAACCCTTTCCCGCATCGCCTGCGCGTGCCGCTTCAATCGTGGCATTGAGCGCCAGCAAGTTGGTCTGGTCGGCAATGGAATTGATAACCTTGATAACAGCGCCGATAGCGCTGGAAGACTCAGCCAGTTGCGTGACATTGGATTTGGCCTGTTCTGAAAGGCCTACGGCTTTTTCAGCAACCGATACCGCATCTGCTGAATTCTCCGAGATCTCTCGGATAGACGTTACCATCTCCCCCAGAGCGTTGGCAACGGTATCGACTGTGGTGGAAATATGTGTTGCAGTTGCTGATGATCGCTCTGTTTGTTGCGCCGTATCATTTGCCGCCTCATAAGCATCCTTGTTGAGCTGAACAAGAGATTGTGAACCGCTTTGCAAGCTTGCAGCGTTAGTCATCAGTTGACTGATTGTGGCATCAAGCTGGGTCACCACGTCATTGATGGCGCATGCCAGCTGATTCAGACCGCCATCGTATTGCCCTTTGATGGTTTGTGTCAGATCACCGCGAGCGATGGCGCGCATCACATCGGTTGCTTCATCAAGCATCCGTGTCAGGTTGTGTTGCAGTGATTTTTGCTCGGTTATATCGCTGGCGTATTTTATAAACTTGACCGGCTTGCCGCTGGGATCAAGAATCGGGTTGTACGTGGCTTGTAACCAGATAGTGCTACCGTCTTTTTTGATACGGGCATACTGACCGGCAACAAGCTCTCCGCGAACAAGTTCTGCCCAGAGGTTGAGGTATTCGGTCGAATTGTGGTCTTCAGGTTTGACAAATAGACGATGATGCTTGCCACGGATATCTTCCAGTGTATAACCCACCGCCTTGGTGAAGTTATCATTTGCCCAGAGTATCCTGCCTTCAGGATCAAACTCTATGACAGCCTGAGCGCGCCGCATAGCATTGATCTGACTGGCGTTAGCCGCTTTTTCAAGTTGCTGATCGGTGACATCGGTAGCAATATTCACGACCTTGTAAGGCACCCCCTTTGCGTCGAGTATCGGGTTGTAACTGGCCTGCAACCAGACTTCCCGTCCGTCCTTTGCAATGCGTCGGTACATGGCACTGACAAAGTGACCGCCTCGCAACGTCTCCCAGAACTTTTCGTAGTCTTTGTGGGCTGCATCGCTTGGGCACATGAACAGCCGATGATGCTTGCCGTGGATTTGCTCTAGCGTATAGCCCATCGTTGCCAGAAAGTTATCATTGGCGCTGATAACGGTGCCGTCGAGTTCGAATTCAATGACTGCATGGGATGCGTGCAGAGCATCCAGAATGCACTCCAGTTCAGCGGCTCTTTGTGCTGCCTCTGCCTCTAAGGCATTTGAATTCTTGCGTTTGAAACGATTGAGCATTAACGAATTCTCTTCATTATTTACGGCAGCGATCTAACAGAGACACTGCGAGGCTTTACCCGGATTCTTCGCCACTACACAATGGTATCGACTGCCCAATCAAGTTCTGATGGGTCTTGATTTGCTGAGAGAGTATTTTTGACTCGATGCTATGTTACTAACCACCCCCCTGGCCCGTGGACCTCTTAAAAACAGGATGCAAACGCGGTATATTGAAGCGCGCAGGGCAGACTGGAGGAACAGCATGGCCGGAGGATGGTCCCGTGACGGGGCGGTGCAAGAGCAGATTGATGCCAGTGTCGACGATGCGGTGCGGCAGGCCAGAAGCAACTTGCCGACCGGAGTCAGCGCAACGCATTGTGATGAGTGCGATGCTGAAATCGCTCAACGAAGGCGTGATGCAGTTCCCGGTGTGCGACTGTGCGTAACGTGCCAGCAAGTACTGGATGAGCAAACCGGCAGTTCTTCAACCTTCAATCGGCGGGGTAGCAAAGACAGCCAGCTGCGCTAGGAGGCTGTCTGAGAATAAGCTGATCGAGCCGAAGACGGCCACCCGATAGCGCGATATTTTGGCGGGGCTGCCATCAGCCAGCTTTCCGCGTAACAACGGCGAACTTCGTTACATAGAACAACTATTCACCTCAATTGACACGAAAATCTGACTCAAAATCCCACACTCTCGCGGGGCCGCCTTCGGCTTTGATAGTTATTCTCGGACAAGCTCCCGGACATGATGTCAATAGTGTCAGGGAGTGTGCGCAGCCGATCTATCCATTAATGCACGGTGATTAACTTACCGTTACATGCAAGTCGCCAACGCCTGCCACATGCCCATGCATTATGTCACCGCGTTGTATCGCGGCTACACCCGAAGGGGTACCTGTAAGAATGACATCACCGGGCTGCAAGGTGAAGAGTGTGGAAAGGATGGAAATCATCTCTGAGGTTTTCCAGATCATCTGGTTCAGGTCACCAGTCTGTCGTACCTCATCATTGACTTTCAACCAGATGTCGCCCGTGTCCACATGGCCACAATCTGCCACTTCGACGATGGGGCCCGCCGGTGCAGACATCTCGAATGCTTTACCAATTTCCCACGGACGTCCCAGCTTTTTCATCTCACCTTGCAAATCACGGCGCGTCATATCCAGCGATACACCATAGCCATATACACAGTCCAACGCTTTTTCCAGCGGGATATCGTCACCGCCACTTTTCAGGGCAACCACTAATTCGAGTTCGTGGTGTACATCGTTGCTCATTTTCGGATAGGGGAATTCTGTTGCGTCTGCGACGAGGTTATCCGGATTTTTCTGAAAGAAGAACGGTGGTTCTTTGTCAGGATCATGTCCCATCTCTACGGCGTGGGCAGCATAGTTTCGGCCAACGCAATAGACTCTGTGCACGGGAAAACGCTCTGTTTTGCCTGCAACGGACAAACTCGCCACTGGAGGAGGATCAATGACATAGGCACTGGCTGTACTGGCGTGGCTTGCGGTGTTCAATCTGAATCTCCTGTTCGGTGCGTTAGGGTTTAAAAGGGTGAGTGTATGCTTTGTTCTGCTGCCAGAGCTTGCAGGTCGCGGAACAGTGCGGGGTTCAGTTCAAGTCCCCGTGAATGCGCACGGGACATAGAGACGTGTTTGCCGTCGCCGGGAAGTCGCACAGCTTTATAGCCTGGCAAGGGTTGTGATGCACGCATCTCGGCGAAGGCTCTTGATGTTGTACGTTTGAATTCCTGTACCGCACCAAATACCGATAGATCAAGTGCCATGACAAACTGACCGGTATTGGTTTCGCTGCTCGTATCACTGCTGAAATCCACAACGTCCGAGCCAAAGGCTGCGCCGTTTACCACACCTGCCATGAGTCCGATTGCCACAGACAGTCCAAAGCCCTTGGGACCACCGATAGGTAAAAGAAAACCGTCGGAGCGACGTTTCGGATCGGTCAGCGGTTTGCCGTCACGTCCCATCATCCATCCTTCTGGCATGGATTCATCGCGCTGGGCCAGCACCTTGATCTTACCCATTGCAGCCACGGTACTGGCCATGTCAAGAACAAAGGGATCATCGTCATCGGTAGGAGCAGCGATAGCTACCGGATTCGTACCCAGTAGCAGATCACTACCACCAAAAGGGGGAACATGGTTGGCACTACCCACCGCTGCTGCCATACCAATCATGTCTGCCTCTGCTTGTGGACGAACATACAAGGCCAGCGGGCCTGCATGATTGCCACGTCGCACCCCGACCCAGCCGATACCAGCCTCGCGGGCTTTGCGAATAGCCAGTTTGCAAGCATGGCTCATGGCCAGATGACCAAGCCCGTTATCACCGTCCACAAGGGCGGTAGCCGCAGTCTCGTT
Organism: uncultured Granulosicoccaceae bacterium; assembly: GCA_964352535.1. Lineage (GTDB taxonomy): Bacteria > Pseudomonadota > Gammaproteobacteria > Granulosicoccales > Granulosicoccaceae > Granulosicoccus. Next base: position 19,953 of record CAYGSW010000031.1, read on the forward strand.
AACCACTTGCACGTCAGCGTGTGGATTACAGCCACCGTCTCGTAGTCGGGTCAGATATTGACGTAGACGAAATACACCGTGCGTGTCGTGACCCAACACATCGGCTTGCACCATAAGTGCTGCTACGTTATCTGCATCATGCGAAGGGACGTGTTGTGCGACTAGCGCTTGTGCAACAAAATTTTTGAGTGATTCTATTGATACGGTGTGCCCGGATGCACGCTTCTCTGTGTTGTCAGCCATCACGCCCACCAACACTGTCCTTGTGCCAGAACACAAAGCGCCTTTGTATCCATGTGACAAGGGCATAGAGTGCCAGTCCGAGCAGGCTCAGGTAGAGTATCAGGGAAAATACACGCGGTGTCTGCAGCTGAGAGGCAGCTACTCGAATCAGTTCTCCAAAGCCCTTGCCACCCCCGAGGAACTCACCTGTAATTGCACCGGCCATGACACCAACTGCGCCAATCTTCAAACCCGTGAAGATCTGGGGCAGACCCATCGGCAATTTCATTTTGATCAGGGTTTGCATCCTGCTGGCCCCCATAGTCTTGAATAGCATGCGTGCGTTTTCGTCTGCGGCATGCAGTCCGGCAGCTGTCCCCACGACAATGGGAAAAGTGGCAATGAACGCTGCCAGCGCCACTTTTGATTCTATTCCGAAGCCAAGCCAGGCGACGAACAGAGGCGCAAAGGCAACCTTGGGCATCGTGTCTATGGCAACAAGATAGGGCATGATCGCCTTTTCGCCGAATGATGTCTCGCCGACCCAGACACCCAGCGAAAAACCGATGAAGATGGCAAGGGCAAAACCGTAGATCACCTCTTTTACAGTGATCCAAAGGGCCGGGAGCATGTAGTCACCCGACAACAGATTCTTGCCCACAAAAACAAGATCCTTGAAGGTCTCACCAGGTGTTGGAAGAATGATCGGGGATACCAGGCCGAGGCTGGTAGACAGCTGCCATACGCTGACAAATACGGCGAAGACAAACGCCATGGAGATGCCGCGCGGAACACGATCGATAAAAGAAACCTTCTCTTCCCAGACGGTTTCCTCAATGTGGCTAGTGGATGCAGTGGTCATCGATTCGCTATTCACGACTCAGCTCCCTTATCCAGCAGATTTCGAATGTAGTCGACAATCGCACCAAATTCTGGTGTGGTCATCATGTCTAGAGTGCGTGGTCTGGGCAGGTCAACATCGACGATTTCAGCCAGACGCCCGGGTCGTGGTTTGAGCACGTAGATGTTGTCTGACAGGATGACGGCTTCAGCAATCGAATGTGTGACCAGGAATGCAGTGGCTTGCCGTTCAGTGCAGATTCGTTGCAGTTCCATGTTCATCATGTCACGCGACAGTTCATCGAGTGCGCTGAAGGGCTCGTCCAGTAACAGCACCGCGGGTTCGGTAATCAGCATGCGGCAGATCGAAGCCCGTTGCGCCATACCGCCGGAGAGCTCGTTGGGATACACATCTTCAAATCCAGTCAGACCGACAACGTCCAGCAGCTGGTTTGCATGCACTTTTGCTTGCTCGGCTGCAACTCTTCCATCGCGTATTTCTATCGGTAGCACGATATTCTCTATGGTGGTGCGCCAGGGAAACAACGTAGCCTGCTGGAACATCATGCCGATATCACGGCGTGTGCCTGTCACAGGTTTGTTCTGCAACACAACTCGCCCGGTGCTTGGTGGAATAAGACCCGCCATGATCTTCAGAAGCGTGGATTTTCCACACCCGCTGGAGCCAATGACCGACGAGAAGCTGCCCTTGTTCAGCGTTAGCGTGATGCCTTCAAGTGCCATCACTTTGTTACGTGCATAGGTTTTGCCGACATTGGTCAGCTCATACACAGGTTCTGTACGCATCGCAGCTGCGTCGGCCTGAGCAGAGACTGCCGAGGCATCCGGTGCACTCACGTCGACATTACCCCATCATTTGAGAAAGTACGTACCGTGTTCGATAGAGTGCCAATGTTTTGCACTTCACACACAACCGTATCGCCGTGTTTGAGAAACTGTGGAGGGTCCATGGCGTATCCGACGCCCGATGGCGTGCCAGTAGCGACAAGATCGCCAGGTTCCAGTGTCAAGCCTTCTGACAGTGATGCGATGAGTGTCGGTATGTCGAATATCATTGATGCGGTGTTGCCGTTCTGCCTGGACTCATTGTTGACTGACAAACCGATCTGCAGTTGCTGAGGATCGCCAATGGAATCAGCTGTTACAATCCATGGCCCCATTGGGCATGAGCCGTCCAGAGCCTTGCCTTTGAAATACTGTCCACCGTGGCGTCTTTGCACATCACGAGCGGTGATGTCGTTAAGAATGGTGTATCCGAAGATATGGTCATACGCTGCAGCTTCTGGAATATTCAGTCCGCGTTTTCCGATCACTGCAGTGAGTTCCACTTCGTAGTCAATGGCTTTAGATACCGATGGGAAAATGGGAATGGGTGCATCGGGGCCAATAACAGCCGTTGATGGTTTGGTGAAGAAAACCGGATGTTCTGTCACGCCGATTTTCTTGTTTTGTGCGCGTTCCCCTTCAGCAATATGTTCAGCGTAGTTGCGACCAACACAAAAGACGTTCTTGCGCGGTACAGGTAGCGGTGCCAGTAACGTGACTTTTGCTAACGCATGGCAATGTTGTTCATGCTTTCCCGAATCAGCGTCAGAGATGAGATCGCCTATGGTTTGTGTTGCAGCCGTGCCAGTTTCGATAATCGATTGCAGAGACCCTTCACGCAGTACTGCACCTGTGGCACCACTGACGACTTTTGCCGCAAGGGCAATATCCAATACACGACCGTCACTTAACAGAGCAACTGTGGTGGTGCGTGTGTCGATCCGGATAGAACCAAGGTGCATGGTGAAATCCCTCGCTCAAGACCAATGAAAAATGATGATGCTATTCTGCAGCCGCAAGTTGCGATGTGTGGCGTTGTTTGCTTGCATCGCTGGGTCGGCAGAGTGCGGCTGCAGAAGGTGACGTTATTTAACGGCTACGTTCCAAATGTCGATGAACTCGTTGGTGTAGGCCGCCGTAAGATCTTCCAGCGGTTCAGTGATTTCTCCGCCTGCGATCAGGCTGTCCTGCCATTCAACCCAGACTTCCGGTGGCAGATAGCCAAGACCTTTGCTCATGTCCACAGGTATGGTTTTAGAGCGTACTGCATCAAAAAGCGCAGATTGAAACTCGGCATCCTCGCCCTCTTGAGGATTACCAGCCTTCAGGTGGGCAAGCACGGCTTCACGGTTGTCATCGTTCAATGCAAACGCATGGGCTCTGGCGAATGCCCGACCGAATTTCTCAACCAGCTCTCTGTCATTGCGAATGGTGTCACCCATCGTAGCAATGCCGTTGCCGAAAAAGCGCGCAAACTCCGGGGGAGTGATGTCGCGAACAGCCATGCCACGCTGGTTGAGGATGGCGGCATCTGCAGTTGATGCCGAGTAAGCGTCTATTTCACCGCTGTTGAATGCAACGGTTGCCGGTCCGCCATCGCCGACCGTCAGAAACTCGAAGTCCTCGCCCGCAACCATGCCCGAGCCTGACATGACGTTCCGGGCAAATCCCACTTCTGATCCGTCCGCTGTGCCCGTACCAATTGTCTTGCCACGCAGATCTTCTGGAGACTGAATGTCCGAATCCTCACGCACGACGATGCCGAAGTTGCTGCGCGCCGCGACGTTGTAAATGAAGACCGCATCTACCTCTCGGGCTCGAGCACCGATGACGGGGCCTGGGCCCGGACGACCGAAATGTGCCTGACCTGCTGACAAGGCCTGTAATACGGCACCCGATCCGTTGATGGCTTCAACGGTAACCTTCAGTCCTTCCTCTTCGAAGTAGCCTTCGCCGATAGCGACGAACACAGGAAACGAGTTGATGGCTGAAGGGCTGGGTTGTACAAATGTGATATCCCTGAGCTCCTGTGCCTGAGCTTGTGGTCCAACAAGCCCTGCCAGTGGCAGAGCAGCTGCCAGGGCGAGTGCAAACGTTCTTCGGGTCAGCATGTGATTCTCCTCTGTGGTGTGCAGTGACGTCACTGAAACCAATGTGCATTGGTTGATCAATTTCTTATTGGAAACCAGTGATTGAAAAAACACTAAACCAAAATAACTATTGGCACAACTGTTATTCCAATTGTGCCAAGGTATTTAAAATAACTGCAGTATTTAATTTAAACGATTTTAATCAATTATTTAACCAGTGTTTGCTGATTTTTCACGTCTAATAGCATCATCAATATTCAGTATCTTTTCTAAAACATGCTCCCAATCCTGATGCAACTCACTCACGGATTGGTTGTGTAAATCATAAAATCAATTGGCATATTGGTTTTGCATTTCTGCTAGTATCTGGATAAACGTGGCAATTGATTCAGCATGTGAATAAAGAAACAGGCGAGGGTGCGCTCGTTCAGCTTCGGGCGTTTATTGCACAGGGTGAGTTTGCGCTGAACGATCGACTGCCACCTGAGCGTGAGCTGTGTGATGAGTTGGGCATTGCCCGATCAGAGTTGCGCAAGGCGTTTGCGGTGCTGGAGGCTGAAGGCACCATTTGGAGGCACGTCGGACGTGGCACATTTTTGGCCGACGGTCAGGGCCATGGCGCTGATTTTCAGTCAATAGCCGCCATTGCCAAACGAACCACACCGCAGGAAGTCATGTATGCGCGCCTGGTATTAGAGCCACAGTTGGCGCGTGAAGCGGCATTGCACGCAACAGCTGAGCACGTCGAGCAGCTCCATGACATTTGTGCCAGAGCACGGCACACCAGCTCATGGCGACAATACGAAACCCTCGACAACCGGTTTCATAGCCTGATTACTGAAGCGACGCAAAACACACCGCTCATTGCCATGTATGACCAGTTGAACGCATTGCGTAGGACCATAGTCTGGGGCCGCTTGCGACGTCGCCATGAGCAACCGCCAGAGGATCATCACAGCTTCCGTGAGCATGAGTCCATTTTGAGCGCGATTGAAGAACGTGATTCGGCGATGGCCCAAAGTGGCATGAGAACCCACCTCAAGTCGGTCAGTGAATCGTTGTTTCCATCCGGTTAAGAGCCTGTCCGACAGAAATCAATCGCGCGAGCGTATATTTCAGAGCCCATCGGTAACCACAAGCCACAAAAGCCTTTGACGGACGCTTCAAAAAGGTGTTAGAAGTTGTTTGTGTACAAACCAAATTTTACGCATCTGGCTACATGTCGTCGGGTGAGCTCAGAGGGGTTTCGTGACTTACGCTCAACCAAAAAATCTTGATGAAGCGCTTGGGTTACTGGCGAATGAAACATGGACAATTCTGGCCGGTGGTACCGACTTCTACCCAGGCGCACTGGAGCGCCCGATGGCCAGCCGGATCATGGATATTCATGCCCTGAGCGAGTTGCGACAAATCACTCAGGACGACAATCACGTGCGTATTGGTGCCTGCGCGACGTGGAGTGATTTGATTGCAACTCCATTGCCGCCGGCCTTTGATGCGTTGAAACAGGCGGCCCATGAAGTGGGTTCGGTGCAGATCCAGAACAGGGCCACCATAGTCGGTAATTTATGCAACGCATCTCCGGCAGCTGACGGTATTCCACCACTACTCATACTCGATGCGCTGGTTGAACTGGTATCGCAGTCGGGTGCACGCACCTTGCCGCTACAGCAATTCACGCTCGGTAATCGTCACACAGCCAGACAGGCCAACGAGATAGTCAGTGCTGTGCTGATACCCAACACATCAACAGCGGGTACCTCGACGTTTCTCAAACTGGGCGCACGCAAGTATCTGGTCATATCCATCACGATGGTGGCAGGGCGTGTGAATATGGATGACAAGGGCGTCGTTGCTGAAGCTGCTATCAGTGTGGGCTCATGCTCTCTGGTTGCACAACGGCTGCATGAACTGGAAGCAACACTGACTGGTCAGCCAGCGTCAATGAGTCTTGCCTCACTGGTCAATGCCCGTCACCTTCAGTCGTTAGCACCTATTGATGATGTGCGAGGCACTGTGCAGTATCGTATGGATGCCTCGCTGGAGTTGCTCAGGCGCTGCGTAAACACACTGGGGAGCGTACAGGCATGACGCAGCTTACGGTGAACGGCAAGACGGTAATGCTGAATGTTCATCCAGTGGATCGGCTGTCAGATGTCTTGCGTGGTTCGCTGGGCTTGACGGGCACCAAGGTCGGTTGCAATACCGGGGATTGCGGTGCGTGTACTGTTTTGCTGGATGGCAAGCCGGTTTGCAGTTGCCTGACGGCTGTCGGCCAGACAAACGGCAGCACCGTTGAGACGGTGGAAGGCTTGAAGGATGACGATACGCTGAGCCAGCTGCAACGTAGTTTTCTGCATTTCGGCGCTGCACAGTGTGGCATCTGCACGCCTGGCATGCTGATGGCTGCCAAGGCCTTGCTCGTTGAACATCCCCATCCCGCTCAGGCGCAAGTAGAGCAGGCCTTGTCCGGTGTGTTGTGCCGTTGCACGGGTTACCGCAAAATTGTACAGGCAGTCATGCAGGCGACACAGTTCGTTGCCACCGACGTTGTGCCTGGTATCGGGCACAACGTCGGTGCAGCACTTCGTCATCTTGACGGTGAACCAAAGGTAACTGGTGAATTGGCCTACGGGGCTGACAACGTGCCTGTCGGGGCACTGGCTGTTCGCGTGCTACGAAGTGAACATCATGCTGCCTCGTTTGAACTGGGTGATCTGGATGCCTTCATTAAGGATAACGAGGGCATTGTCTGTGTGTTGACGGCAAAGGAGGTTTCCGGAATCAACTGCTTCGGGGTCATCCCGCCGTTTGCTGATCAGCCTGTATTTGCTGTCAAGAATGCCCGTTTTCGTGGGGAGGCCGTGGCCGCTGTAGTGGGTGAACCTGACGCAATATCAGCGCTTGATGCATCGAGTTTTCCCATCCAGTGGCACAAACAGAATGCAGTGCTGACCCCCCATGAAGCCATGGAGGCAAACGCTGCGCTGCTGCACGAGCAGCGTATGCAAAACATTCTGGTGCGAGGACTTGTGGAGCGCGGTAACGCTGAGCATGCCTTGCAAGCGTGTGCTCACACAACAACGGTCACCTCATCCACGCCCTTCATTGAGCACGGGTATATCGAGCCCGAAGCCGGTTATGCCGTGCGCGTAGGCGATCGTCTTGAAATCCATGGCTGTACACAAGCTACGCAAATGGATCGTGAAGAACTCGCTCGGATCATGGGCTTGCCGCTTGATGCAATTCGAGTGGTGCCATCTGCCTGTGGCGGTGGCTTTGGATCCAAGATTGATGTGTCGTTTCAACCGTATATCGCGTTGGCCGCCTGGGTAACAAACAAGCCTGTGAGCATCTGCTATACGCGGCCAGAATCCATGCGCTCAACAACCAAACGTCATCCTTCACAGATCAGCCTTACCGCAGGTTGTGATGCGAGCGGCAAGGTGACGGCCTTTGATTTTCGTGCAACATTCAATACAGGTGCCTACGCCAGCTGGGGACCTACGGTTGCCAATCGAGTGCCGGTTCATGCATCTGGTCCGTACTTCATTCCTAATTACCGTGCAGCCAGCCTGGCGGTGCATACCAACACGCCACCGGCAGGGGCTTTTCGCGGCTTTGGTGTGCCGCAATCAGCCATTGCTCAAGAATGTGCGTTTGATGAATTGGCTGATCAACTAGGCATGGACAGGCTTGAGTTTCGTTTGCACAACGCCTTGCGCAATGGACAATCGACAGTGACGGGGCAGGTGTTTGCTGCCGGTGTGGGTATCGTTGAGTGCCTGGAAGCCTTGCAAGCGGCATGGCGTGATGCGCTGCAATCGGCGAGTCAGTTCAATGCCGCGGCCAATGGCTCGGGCTTGCGCAAAGGTGTGGGGATCGCAACCTGTTGGTACGGATGTGGCAACACGTCGTTGCCCAATCCATCGACGATTCGATTTGGCATCAAGGCCAGTGGCGAGATTGTCCTGCATCAGGGAGCAATGGATATCGGGCAGGGTTCCAATACAGTTATCACGCAGATTGCGGCTGATGCTTTAGGCGTTTCAGCGCTCGATATTACGTTGCTGGATGGTGATACTGATATCACCCCCGACTGTGGCAAGACGTCGGCATCGCGACAAACCTTTATCACAGGCTCTGCTGCAAAACTTGCTGGTGAGGCCTTGCGTGCAATGCTGTTAAGACAGGCAAACGTCGGGCCTGACGCTCGACTGGTCTTCGCACCAGGCGGCATTGAGTTGCACGGTGATGGTCCTCACGTCACTCTCGATTTGAATGCACTGCCCGTGAACGAATACGGCTATGTGTTCATGGCTCAGGAAACCTATGATCCTGTTACCCATGCCCTGGACGAAAAGGGTCAGGGCATGCCATATGCGCTTTATGGTTATGGTGCACAAATCATGGAGCTGACAGTGGACACCCGTCTGGGTACCTTGAAGCTGGATCACATCACCACCGCGCATGATGTAGGTCGTGCCATCAATCCACTACTGGTGGAAGGGCAGATTGAGGGGGGCGTGGCACAGGGCATCGGTATGGCCATCATGGAGGACTACCAGCCGGGCCGTACAGAGAATCTGCACGATTACCTGATGCCAACTATTGGTGACATGCCAGAGTTTACGAACATCATTGTTGAGGTGGAAGATCCCGAAGGCCCTTATGGTGCCAAGGGACTGGGGGAGCACGTACTGATTCCCACAGCGCCTGCCATTCTCAATGCCATACGTCATGCAACCGGTGCCTGTGTACGCGACCTGCCGGCGACACCTGATAAGGTTCTGGCTGCTATTCAGGCTATGCCGGAGGCATCATGAGCGAGTCTGCCAGACGCGAGCGAGTACTCAAGGAAAAGATCCGTTGCGATGCCTGCCCGGTGATGTGCTACATCGCTGAAGGGCGATCGGGGGCGTGTGATCGCTATGCCAATCATGCGGGACAGCTGGTGCGGCTGGATCCATTGACCATCTTGCGTAAACGCGTTGAGGATGGTGGGGAACTTGTACCCTTTTTGGGCGCTGGCTCGGTTTTTACGAATATCGATGGTGATGCGGAGTCTCAAGATCCGGACAACGTTGCAGCATCTGTTAGAGCAGACACTGGCACAGCATTAACAGATCTCAGCAGCAATATGAAATCTGCTAACTCTGCAAACATTGACACATCCACATCTGCTCAATGGGATGGAAACATCGTACACCCGGAAGAGGCTTTTGTTACCGCTATCGGTGCCGGTACCACGTATCCGGACTACAAGCCTGCCCCTTTCATCGTTGCAAGTGTTGTGGATGGTGTGGACATGGTTACAGTGGTTACTGAAGGCATTTTCAGCTATTGCGGTGCGAAGATAAAGATTGATACAGACCGGCATCTGGGTGCTGAGTGCAGCGCCGTGCGCGTAAATGGTGAGGCTGTGGGGCATGTGACAACCGGCGAGTACGGCTCGCAGATGCTATCTCTGGGTGGTGTGCATCACTTGACCGGTGGCAGCAAGAAAGAAGGTCGTATCACCTGTGAAACTCTGCTGGCGTTGTGCAATAGCGAGGCTGTTGAGCTCAGTGTGGATGGCGGCTCAACGGTGGTGGTGCAGGCAGGGGCGGCGCCTGTCATCGATGGTGTTACCGAAGAGCGTATGCGTGTGGGTTGCGGCTCTGCGACAGTAGGCATGTTTGCATCACAGTGGCAAGGTCTGGTTGATGAAGTGGTTGTGGTTGATGATCACATTACCGGTGTTGTCTCTGAGCATCAGGCGGGTAAAGTGTTGGGATGGTCGCCAAGTGGCATTCGTATCAACGGCCGAAAGTCCACCCCCGGGCGGTATTTTCAAGTGGCTGAACCCGGTACAGGATGGGGCGGAACGGATCTGGATGATCCACTGACGATTGTGGGTGAATTCAAGGCAGACGTAGCCAAACCTGGCCAGTCGTTATTGATGGTATCCACCACCGGCGAACAGTTTGCCTATTTTGAACTTGATGAGGCGTTGAAGCCTGTCAAACTGCCAATGCCGCCAAGACTGCAAGGCAGTATCCAGCGCATAGAAGAGAACTGCGAACCTGCTCTATGCAGCGTCATATTCATGGGCGGTGCGGGCGGCTCGTTACGCGCAGGAGTCACTACTAACCCGGTGCAGTTAACCCGTTCGGTCAAACAGGCACTTACTCGGGTGACGTGTGGCGGTGCGCCCTGTTACATCTGGCCAGGGGGTGGCATCACCATCATGAGTGATGTAACGCTGATGCCTTCCAATGCATTTGGCTATGTGCCAACGCCTGCACTGGTGGCGCCAATCGAATTCACGGTGCGCCGAGACGACTACAAAGCTATGGGTGGTCACATGGGGCATATCATGGCGTTGGCTGATGCTGTGAAAGGGATGACGGGTGCGCAGAATGATCATGTCATGACGGGGCAACGCACTGTTGAACAACATGCTGACAATCCCTGGCCGATGGAGCAAAGGTCCCATCGATAAGGGTGCTCAGTATCAATGGCTTTCCGATGGTCGACGGCTGCACTTGCAGCACGGGCCAATCGATCTGATTGTTGAGGCGGTCGGCTCGCCAGATGCCGTTGCTCAGGCTTTTCAGCAGGCCCATGAAAGTTTTCAAAGCGTGTTGCCTGATCTGGTCGCTGAGTTAGACAGTCTGCGTGCTCCATTGACACCTGCACTGTTGACACTGAAAGGTAGCGTTGCAAAGCGTATGGTCAATGCAGCTGCACCTTATGTGGAAAGCCGAAATGTCGACAACGGTTCTGGCGATCACTGTTCTGGTAATCACTGTTCTGGCGATCACAGTTCTGGTGATAACAACTCGTCCGGTGATAACAACTCGGTCTGCAGGGATGAAGATAACGATGACAATGATTATGTAACGCCAATGATCAGTGTGGCAGGTTCTGTGGCTGATCATATTCTGCAGAACATGCGTGAAAACAATTCCCTGCAACGCGCTTATGTGAACAACGGCGGCGACATCGCCTTGTGGCTGGCTGCTGATGAGGTGTTTACTGTTGGTATCTGCGAAAACACGCAGACCGGCGAGATTGGTCCGCGGATAAAACTACAGGCATGGCACCGCATAGGGGGCATAGCCACCAGCGGTTGGCAAGGACGCAGCCATTCACTGGGTATTGCCGACGCCGTTACGGTGTTGGCGAACGATGCCGCTGCTGCTGATGCCGCTGCCACGATGATCGCCAACGCCGTTGATCTGCCGGGTTCTTCGCGTATCAGGCGAGCCCCTGCTGAAGAATTGTCGCCAGACAGTGATCTGC
>CAYGSW010000032.1:0-30807 GCA_964352535.1 uncultured Granulosicoccaceae bacterium
CTGGCCGAAATATCGCGCTTTCACTCGATCAGCTTATTCTCGGACAAGCTCCTAGTAGCTCAGTGCCACGCCGGTCATCGCTCTGTCCGTGCGTGAAAGTATCGACAACATCGGGCCAAGCCGAGTTTGTGGCAATTCGGTTTCGGTTTCGAGTTCTCCGGGGAATGCGCGCCTGCGCATCTGGGTGCGAATAGGGCCCGGGTCGTATCCGTTAATCGCCAGCAGTGGGTGTTGATCGTCTCCCAGTTTGTTGTCTGTCTCATCCGCCAGCATGTGCATGAAACTTTGCAGCGCCTGTTTTGATACGCCGTAACTGCCCCAGTAGGCCGCTGTTTTCTTATCAAGGGTAAAAACCATACTGCCCAATGAGGACTGCATCAGCAGCGGCATGCAGTGCAGTGCCAGCAAGCGCTGGGCGGTCAGATTGACATTCATCACACGCACCCATTCAGCGTGGCTTATATCAATCTGCGGCGTCGGTGTTCCAAGTTCTGCGCTGCAGTGAGCCATTGCATCCAGCCTGCCGAATTCTGTTTGCAGAAAATCGGCAATCTGCTCATAATCGTTGGGGCCAGCCTTGTCTTGTTGCAAGGGAATGATGGCAGGGGTGGGTGATCCGGACTCCACCAGTACATCATAGAGCTTTTCAAGCTTCTTCTGGTTCCGGGAGGCTAGCACAAGCGTTGCACCAGCCCGTGCGCAAGCGATACTCAGGCAGGTGCCCAGGCCGCCAGTAGCGCCGCTGATGAATACAACCTGTGAAGCCAGACTGTCCTTGTCCAGCGAAAACGCCTTCTGCTCGGGTGTACTTGGTTGATAATTGGGGTTTTGCATGCTGTTAGTGTAGTCCAGGCTTTGAGGGCGTGGTGTCTGGGTTCAGCGTCGGTTTTGCCAGGCGCGAAACAGTTTGGCCAGAGGGGTCAATGTGGTGCGTTCACGCAACAGGTTGGGTTGATGTTTGCTCCAGAGATCAAGTTGATGTTTACGAAGCACCAGTAAACGCCAGATGGGGAGTAGAGGCTGGGTGCGATAGCGTTGCGTGGTCAGTTTGTCACTCACCGCCTTTCCCAGTGTCGACTGGTTACTCGCTATCACATACGCTAGTAGCTGCCGTCGGCCTGGCTTATCAACGCTTACAGTAATACCCGCAAGGCGAGAGCCAGCCGCTGGCTGAGCAGCGGGAGCCGATGTTTCATCACTGGCTGCCGAGTTATGGCTTGCCGAAGCGTCGATACGAATCAGCTCGGCAAGATCGTTTGGCCTGATGCCAAACTGCTTGTACAGCTCGTCGCTGAACACGGGCAAGCCACGATGAATGAGATTGGGCAGTCGAACAAGTTGTTCGTATTGACCAAACCCCAAGGCGGCAAGGTGGGTATGCGAGTCTGCTTCAAGGTCATTCTCGACATTACTCAGGGCGTGCGCCAGTAATGCAAGTCGTGCACGATAGCTTTTGACGATATTGGCATCATTTTCCTCGTTCGTCGATGCTGGTGTGAATCGCTGCGTGGCTGCAACACTCACAATGTCCAGACATGCCGTCTGCGCCTTCTCCAGCCCAAGAAGATGCTCCTGATTCTGTTGGGTGGCCGGGTGGCGGGCGCTGCCGTCAGTCAGGCGTTGCAATTCTTCGTGCCACCAGTGGATTTTTTTTTCAGCCACCTGCGGCTCTTGAACGTCGTCAAGGGTGGTGGCAAGGGCTTTGATCAAGGTTAGCCGCTGGGCAAAGCGTTGCCTGATCGGCGATTCAGTCCATAGAAGGCTGTAATACAGGCTTGACCCGTCGCGTATTGAGATGGTGGCATCGCTCACTGGCAGTGGCTCAGGTAAACCGTGTCAGTCTGGAGTGAAGTTTGCGTAATATGAGCTGAGAAATGCATGTTATCCAGTTGTGCGTATGGCTGCGGCCTTATGCCTCATCGGGCGCAGCTTTGGTCGCAACAATCATGTAGTTAACGTCGACATCGCTTTCCAGCTTGTAGTGACGAGTGAACGGGTTGTAGGTGAGCCCGATAATCTCATCTACGCTCAGGCCAGCGTTACGACAGTATCCATCCAGCTCGGAGGGTTTGATGAACTTCTGCCAGTCATGTGTGCCGCGAGGCAGCAGCCTCAGCACGTATTCTGCACCGACAATGGCGAACAGCCACGACTTCGGATTTCGGTTGAGTGTTGAGAAAAACAGGCGGCCACCGGGTTTGGCAAGCTTTGCACAGGCAGCAACGGTGGACGCCGGGTCTGGCACATGTTCCAGCATTTCCAGGCAGGTGACGCAGTCGAACTGCTCCTGCATTTCTTCTGCACAGTCCTCGGTTGAGATGTCCCGGTATTCCACCTGTGTGCGTGTTTCCATGGCATGTAATCGGGCGACCGACAGAGGCGCTTCGGCAAGATCGATACCCAATACGCTAGCGCCGGTTTCAGCCATGGACTCTGACAGGATACCGCCGCCACAGCCGACATCAATAACCCGGCTTATCGGCAAATCGACGCGCTCGGCTATCCAGTCCAGACGCAACGGGTTGATCTGGTGCAGGGGTTTGAATTCGCTGTCAGGGTCCCACCAGCGGCTGGCAAGGTCTTGAAATTTTGCAAGTTCTGCGGGATCAACGTTGTTGCTGGTGGTGCTCATGAGTTATCGGTTCTTTGGGTTTGATCGCTGTCGCGCTGTTAATCGCGACGTTTGCGTTATGTACGCAGTCCATGCAACCGTCGATTGGTTTGTCTCGGCGCAGATGATACACGCCATACCGGCGTCGCAGTGCTGCCTGTATGGCGTTCTGAAGGCAAGGGGGTTCCAAGTGGTGGAGTTGGCAAAGCCGTGTCGAGAGTGAAGTATCTTACCCAGTGGTAACGGCGGGTAGAGTCCGTAAAGATGAATTTTGCGTTGCCCAGTTGTCAATGTGATCCAATACCCTCAAACAAGCTGCAAGTGCTTGCAAATTAAGCATTTAACGCTGTCTATGTGCTAAAATCAAAGGGATGATCTGACCTGATCGCAACCTTGGTCCGGCGCCAAATTCCATGTCTGATTTTGCCAAAGAAATTCTGCCCATAAGTCTTGAAGACGAGATGCGGCAGTCGTTCCTCGACTATGCAATGAGCGTCATCGTGTCTCGCGCATTGCCAGACGTTCGCGATGGTCTCAAACCCGTGCATCGGCGCATTCTCTATGCTATGCATGAGCAAAATTACGATTGGAACCGACCCTACCGCAAATCGGCGCGTGTGGTCGGTGAGGTCATGGGTAAATACCACCCGCACGGTGATTCCGCGATCTACGATTCCATGGTCCGAATGGCGCAGCCTTTCAGCATGCGTTACATGCTCATCGACGGGCAGGGTAACTTCGGATCGGTAGACGGCGATCCGGCGGCAGCCATGCGCTACACCGAAGTGCGAATGGCCAAGATTACACAAGAGCTGCTCGCTGATATCGATCAGGAAACCGTCGATTTCATTCCTAACTACGACGGATCGGAGCGAGAGCCGGCAGTCTTGCCATCGCGCATCCCCAATCTGCTTGTCAACGGGGGGACCGGCATTGCAGTGGGTATGGCCACCAATATCCCGCCGCACAATATCTCCGAGGTTATCAATGCCACCATTGCCATGCTCGATGAGCCCGATATCACCGTCGAGCGGCTGATGGAGCATCTGCCAGGCCCTGACTTTCCAACGCGAGGCATCATCAATGGTGCACGAGGCATCAAAGAGGCCTACCGCACAGGGCGTGGCAAGGTCTACATCCGGGCCAAGGCTGAGGTTATCTACAGTGAAAAAACCGGTAAGGACACCATCATCGTTCATGAGCTGCCTTACCAGGTCAACAAAGCCCGTTTGCTTGAGAAAATTGCAGAACTGGTCAAGGATAAAAAGATCGAGGGCATCACCGAGCTGCGTGACGAATCCGACAAGGACGGCATGCGCATTGTTATCGAAATGCGTCGTGGTGATTCCGGCGAGGTCATGCTCAATCAGCTTTACAAGCAAACACAGTTGCAAGTCGTGTTCGGCATCAATATGGTAGCGCTGGATGATGGACAACCCAAGCTGCTCAACCTTGTTGAAGTGCTCAATGCCTTTATCAGGCATCGTCGCGAGGTGGTCACTCGTCGAACAGTCTTCCTCTTGCGCAAGGCGCGTGACAGAGCGCATGTGCTGGAAGGTCTGGCAGTTGCGTTAGCCAATATCGACCCGATCATCCAGCTGATCAAAGAATCCCAGACGTCTGCTGAAGCCAAGGATAAGCTGGTTGCCCAGACGTGGGAGGCCGGCATCGTCAGTGGCATGCTCGAGCGTGCTGGGGCGGCAGCTTCCAAACCTGAAAATCTGGCTGAAATGTATGGCTTGCATGACGGCCGTTACCAACTGTCAGAAGTGCAGGCTCAGGCGATTCTTGATCTGCGACTGCATCGCCTCACCGGTCTCGAACAAGACAAGATTATTGCCGAATACAAGGAAATCCTTGAAAAGATCGCCGATTACCTCGACATCCTCACCGACCCCGAGCGCTTGCGTCTAGTGATCCGCTCTGAGCTCGTTGCCATCATCGAACAGTACGGCGATCAGCGACGTACCGTAATTCAGGTAGACCACTCCGAGATGACTGTAGAGGATCTGATTGCGGATGAGTCCGTTGTGGTCACGTTGTCTCACAGTGGGTATGTCAAGGCGCAACCACTTTCAGACTATCGCGCCCAGCGGCGAGGTGGTCGGGGCAAGTCTGCCACGTCCATGAAGGATGAGGATTTTGTCGACAAACTGTTCATAGCCAGCATGCATGACACCGTGCTGTTCTTTACCAGTGTCGGCAAGGTGTATTGGAAGCGCGTGTATGAATTGCCGGTTGCCAGTCGCGGTTCGCGTGGCCGTCCCATCATCAACCTGCTGCCGATGGAAGATAACGAGCGCGTCAACGCCGTGCTCACGGTGCGTGAATACACCGACACCCAGTTCGTCATGTTTGCCACCAGCAAAGGTGTGGTCAAGAAAACTGCATTGGCCGATTTTTCCCGTCCGCGTACCAATGGCATCATCGCCATCGACCTGCGCATTGACGACTTCCTGATCGATGTTGGTCTGACATCGGGTGATAGCGACATCATGCTGTTCTCAAGTGGCGGTAGAGCCATGCGTTTTCATGAGTCTGCGGTGCGTCAGATGGGTCGAACAGCGGCTGGAGTGCGCGGTATTCGAATGCCAGAGGAAGACACTGTCATCGGACTTATTGTGGTGGGGGAAGAGGGCACCATTCTCAGTGCCACGAAGAATGGTTATGGCAAGCGTTCAAAACCTGAGGCTTATCCCACGAAAGGTCGTGGCGGCATGGGTGTCATCGATATCAAGACCACCGACCGAAACGGGCCTGTTATTGGTGCTGTTCAAGTGCGCGATGAGGACGAGATCATGATGATCACAGATGCCGGTACGCTGGTCAGAACAGCGGTGTCAGGTGTCACAACGGTTGGTCGAAACACACAGGGTGTGCGGTTGATTCGATTGAGCGAAGGTGAGTCGATGGTTGAGCTCACACGTATCGATGAGTCTGATGTCAACGACGACGATGTGGACGATGGCGAGGTCGCTGCAGTGGCTGGAGCAACGGATGGTGCGCCAGCAGCGCAAGATACCGTCAACGCTTCAGCGTCAGAGTCACCAGATGCAGATGATGCAGATGATGCAGATGATGCAGATGATGCAGATGATGCAGATGATGTAGATGATGCAGACAAGCGCGACGATTGATCCTGAGGCATGAGTTGCCGTAAACCCGGCGGCGGACACGCGATGAGCACGCGCAGTTTCAACTTCAATGCAGGTCCGGCAGCCATGCCGGTGTCTGTTCTTGAAACTCTCCAGCGCGATCTTGTCGACTATCAAGGGCGCGGTCTATCCGTGCTCGAAATGAGCCACAGAAGCTCGGATTTTCAAAACATAGCGCACACGGCCGAGGCCGATTTACGGACGTTGCTGGCTATTCCTGATAACTACTCCGTGCTGTTCATGCAAGGTGGCGCAAGCTCGCAATTTGCGTTGACTGTACAAAATCTGAACACTGCGGGTGAGGTGGCATTTGCCAACACGGGTTACTGGTCCAGAAAGGCCAGTGCGGTGGCGGCACTGTTCAGCCGGGTGCGTGAAGTTGCAAGCGTTACATCCTCAACGTCGCAAATTGCTGTGCCATCGGTTGATCAATGGCTGGATGCGCGTGGCTCCAGCTATCTCCATATTACCGATAATGAGACTATCGACGGTGTGCAGCTCAACGAGTTGCCAGATACTGATGTGCCACTTGTGGCAGACATGTCATCCTCCATATTGTCTCGCCCCATCGAGGTGTCCCGTTATGGGCTGATTTACGCCGGTGCTCAGAAGAACATCGGCCCAGCGGGCATTACCGTTGTCATTATTCGTGATGATCTTCTTGAACGCAGTGCAGCGCTGGATGGCATGGCCCCTGTATTCAACTACGCGGCCATGCACAATGCCGGTTCCATGTTGAACACGCCACCCACGTTTGCGTGGTATGCCGCAGGTGTTGTTTTTCAATGGCTGCTGGATGAGGGCGGTCTGAGTGCTATTGCCGAGCGAAACAGGCAGCAGGCCCAGCGCGTGTATGCTGCTATCGACGAGCATGATGTCTACACCAATGATATTCATCCCGGAAATCGATCACTCATGAATATTCCATTCATGCTGGCGAGGGATGATTGGCAGAGTGTTTTCCTTGCAGGATGTTCAAAGCGTGGTCTTATTGGTCTTAAAGGCCACAAATCTGTCGGGGGACTGCGGGCCAGTTTGTACAATGCAGTGACTGATGAAGCCGTGGATGCTCTCGTAGACTATCTGCACGGTTTCGCCCGGAATCCCCCAACATGACAGACGAATCAACACCTGCTAACGTACCGCCGAACCTGTCGGAGCTCTATCGACAGACGGATCGCATTGATGCACAGATTCAAGCGCTTATTGACCAGCGTGCAAGCTTGTCTGTGCAGATTGCAGAGCTTCGTCGTTTGCAGCCATCGGGTGCCAGCCTTGCTGACGCCTATCAGCCAGAGCGCGATGCACAAATCCTGCGTGATGTTGCCACTCGCAATACAGGTCCAATCAAGTCTGAGGATCTGCAGCGCATCTTCCGAGAAATTATTTCTGCAAGTGTGGCGCTTGAGCAGCCGATAGTGGTTGCCTATCTGGGCCCTGAAGGTACCTACAGTCACACGGCTGCCGACCGCTATTTTGGGCATGCAGTGCAGACTCATCCAGAGCCCGGTATCGCTGAGATTTTCCATGCCGTTGAGGCAGATAGAGCCCGATTTGGTGTTGTGCCTGTCGAGAATTCGACAGAAGGTGCGGTGAACCAGACGCTTGATCTACTGACGCAAACAACGTTGCGTGTGTGCGGTGAAGTGGGGATGCGTATTCAACACTGCCTGCTCAGTAATGCTGCCACCATGAGTAACATTCGTGAGGTTCATGCTCATCCACAAGCTCTGGCGCAGTGTCAGCATTGGTTGAACGCTAATCTGCCTGACGCGGTGCGGGTGAGTGAAAGCAGCAATGCCGCAGCTGCCAGACTGGCGATAGAGCAACCGCATATTGCGGCTATTGCAGGCGAGACCGCTGCCGAGCTGTATGGCTTGACCACCATGATGAAAGGTATCGAAGACGAAAAAAACAATACCACTCGCTTTCTGATCATCGGGAATCAGGAAATAGCGCCAACCGGTGATGATTCTTCTCTTCTGCTGGTATCGGCTCCGCATCGTCCGGGTGGTTTACGCAGCATGCTGGGCCCACTCGAAGATGCAGGAGTCAGCATGACGCGGATCGAATCGCGCCCATCACGTTCGGCGTTGTGGGAGTATGTTTTCTTTATCAACGTAAACGGGCATGAGCACGACGGTCATTTAACGACTGTGCTGCAGCAACTGCGTGAATTTGCTCCACTGGTAAAAGTCCTGGGGTCGTATCCGCGTGCCTTGTAAACATCTTTGCATCATAGGTCTTGGCATGATCGGTGGGTCGCTTGCCGGCGCGCTGAAAAAAAACGGATTTGCAGGCTACATCAGCGCATTGGTGAGAAACGCTGATACTGGCAAGCGCGGTATCGAGCTGGGCCTGATTGATGAGTACTCGCTGAATCCGGCAGCATTAATTCCAGGTGCAGATATGGTAATGCTGGCAGTGCCCATGCTAAGCATGCGCCAGCAGTTGCACGCTATTGCCATGCATCTGTCCGAGGCTGTCGTTGTCACCGATGCTGGCAGTGTAAAAGCACCTTTTATCGCTGATGCGCAAGCCGTTTTAAAGGATATGTCGCGAGTCGTGCCCGGGCATCCGATCGCCGGACGAGAAAAAACCGGCGTGGATGCTGCAGATGCCATGCTGTACAACGACAAGCGCGTGTTGTTGACACCGGTTGCACAAACGCTGCCAGAGGCGATTCGCCAGGTGCAACAGCTCTGGATGCTGGCAGGTGCCAAGGTTGAGTGTCTTGCGCCCGAGCATCACGATCGGGTGTTGGCTGCCACTAGTCATCTGCCGCACATACTGGCGTACACGCTGGTTGACACGTTGGCCACCCAGCAAGAAGCGGAAGAGATCTTTCGCTATGCTGCCGGAGGTTTCAGGGACTTCTCTCGCATTGCCTCCAGTGATCCTGTCATGTGGCGGGATGTCTGTATTAGTAATCGTCAGGCAATATTACAATCCATGGACAGCCTCGAGGCCCATCTCAAGCTACTGCGTCTGTCGATTGAAGCATCCGACGCCGATGCCATTGAAGCAACATTCCATCGAGCAAAAACCGCCCGAGACAAATTTATTTAATCGCAGTGAGGTCAATTCCAGACTCAAGATTTCTGTAAGGTACATGCCTTGCAACAAAAATCTGACACGCTCAGGGTCAAAGACAACCCGTTATCATTGGCTGCATGCACTTTGGTTGCATGAATTGGGCTGAACAACACTACGCATTCTGAGCACACACTCATGGTATACCCGAGGAAGATCCTGTGAAAGGCATCATTTTGGCTGGCGGTTCTGGCACACGATTGCATCCGATGACCACGGCCATCTCCAAGCAGATGATGCCGGTGTACGACAAACCGATGATCTATTACCCCTTATCGGTATTGATGCTGGCCGATATCACGGAAATACTGATCATCTCTACACCTCGCGATTTGCCGCAGTTCGAAGCGTTGCTCGGTAGCGGCGAACAGTTTGGTTTGAGTTTCAGCTACCAGGTCCAACCAAGTCCTGATGGCCTTGCTCAGGCCTTCATTCTTGGCGAAGATTTCATAGACGGTGATTCGTGCGCGCTGATACTGGGTGACAACATTTTCTACGGCCATGATCTTCCACCGCAATTGGCGCGAGCCTCAACGCGTGAAATCGGCGCAACGGTATTTGCCTATCATGTTGAAGATCCGGAACGATACGGGGTTGTCGAGTTTGATGCTGAGGGGCTGGTCAGATCACTGGAGGAAAAGCCTGCGCATCCAAAGTCCTCGTATGCCGTAACCGGATTGTACTTCTATGACGAAAAAGTGGTCGAATATGCCAAGGCCATACAACCTTCACCACGAGGGGAGCTGGAGATAACCGACCTTAATAATCGATACTTGCAAGAGGGGAGGCTGCACGTAGAAACGATGGGCCGTGGCCTGGCCTGGCTGGACACAGGTACACCAGATGCCTTGATTGAGGCGGCACAGTTTGTTGCCACACTCGAAAGGCGACAAGGATTGAAAGTTTCCTGTCCTGAGGAGGTGGCTTTTCGCAAAGGACTGATTGATCGTTCTGCCTTGCAATCGCATGCCAGCCGTCTGAGTAAATCTCGTTATGGTGCTTACCTGCAACGTATTGTTGATGAGTCCCGAGGCAGATAGTCCCCGTTAGCTACGCTACCAGCGACGTGCTTTGCTATGCTCTTGTGCGGGCGATCATGCTCTCGACACCAGTAGCTCAGGGGCGCTTTACGTGACTGATTCATCGGCATTACCTTCGGATGTGCACACCAGAAATCTTGTGTCGCAAACGCTGCATTCACGCAAGACATCAAAGGTGCTGTTACCGATAGAGCTAAGGCAGGAACAGCAAGCCATGTGGCGCCCGGAACATGACGTCGCGTTGCAGGATATGTTTGCCGCCGCCGCATGGGCACCTTTTCACAAGAAGGCCCATGCGCAGCATTGTGAAGGGGAGTTGAATGCGCCTATGCCTTGGCGATTTCATGTCGTCAGTCCACAGGCCTGCACGCAGCTGCTGGCGTACCTTGAAAACCAGGTGAGCGTGTCCAGTGACCCGAAGTGGCAACGCGCCTGGCAGTCCAAGATCAAGGAAATGGTTGCGGCATGTGGTGTTCTGGTGCAGGTAACCTGGTTACCGGATCCCTCCAGCGATGACACAGGACAAACTGCCGGGCCTGATTTTGATCTGAAAAACATTGAGCATGTGGCAGCTGCATCCAGCGCGGTACAAAGTCTGTTGCTGGCAGCGCAATCGCAGCAATGGCTCAGTTACTGGTCCAGTGGTGGTATTTTGAGAGACGACGACGTGTTCGACTACATGGGCATCAGTCGTGATGAAAAATTGCTGGGTTCCGTTTTTCTATCACCTGCAGCTCATCCGTCTGCACGCATCATTGACGGTGGGCTGCGCGATCAGCGCGGTGATTTGACAGGGTGGGTGCATTGGGTGTAACCGGTGCGACAGGGTTGGCCGCAGACTATCGCGCAAATGCTTGCTGCGTGAATCAGGCAGGTTCACGCGACGGTTATGCGCAGCGTAACGGGCTCCTGCTTCAAATAGCCGATGAACCTGTCCCAATCGGAGTTTGAGTCAAAGTCTAATCGGCTGACTTCAAAGCGCGTTTCAGGCTGGCCTGTGATCTGCGCGGTAAGTCCTAACTCATGCACGGCAAACCTTGCACTGGAATCCATCTTGATAGTACTGGGTTGGCTGGCGGAAGGACTGTAAGTGAGATATACCCCGTCGTGGCGCACCAGAGGCACTCTCATTTTTTGCTTGTAGATGGCATAGCCTGTTGCACCAATGGCAACGAATACCACACCCAGCGCACCTTCGAAACTTAATCCATGCCGATACAACAATATCAGGCCTGCAGGTACGAGTGCGTTGCTCATCCAGTATGCACTGTGAGCCGAAGAGCGTCTACGGATGGAAAATTTGTCCTGAGTGTTTATGGCAAGCAACCCGCAGAAAGCGACGTTCCGTTAACGTATCACAACGTCAGATGCGACAATCCACCGGCACATACATAGCCCTTGGAGCCTGCGCAAAGTCGATGATCTTCTGGCGCACAGGCTCCTCTGGTGGGTTGTATTGTCGTTCAAACAAGATCTTGTCAGGACTTGGCGGCATCAGCGCCTTCAGCTTGCAGAAGCTGGTAATTCTGCACGCCAACACGTTCCAGCAGGTCAAGTTGCGTTTCTAGAAAATCGATGTGGCCTTCTTCGTCTTGCAGAAGCGATTCGAAGATGTTCTTGGTGACGTAATCGCCTTCCGCCTCGCAAACGTCTTTTGACTTTGCGTACGAGGCTCTTGCATCGTGTTCGCCTGCTAGATCTGCTTCAAGGACTTCCTTGACGTTCTGGCCGATGCGCAGGCTGCCCAGTGTCTGAAGGTTCGGGTGTCCGCCCAGGAAGATTATGCGCTCGATAATCTTGTCGGCGTGCTCCATTTCTTCAATGGATTCTTCACGCTCCTTGCGGGCCAGTTTGGTCAGACCCCAGTCATCAAGCAGTCGGTAGTGCAGCCAGTACTGGTTAACTGCTGCAAGCTCAAGGAAGAGTGCTTCGTTCAGTCTCTCGATAACTTTATCACTGCCTTTCATTGTTGTATCTCGAAGTTGCATTTAGTGTAAAGGGTATTTCAGACCGGTAAGTGTGCCTGTTACATCGACAAGCAATATGATGGCTTGTCTTTGCTATTCGGGAGTGGGGTAGCCCGCCTCCACATGGCTGCGGTGTATGCAGAGTAACGCATAGCGAATTGTCCATAACCGGTAGGCTGATTTTACAGCAGGCTGGTTGTATTCGGGTAGCCGAGGCAACACCGGCCATTTCATGGGTTTCGTGTTGTAGCGTGTATCTCCGGGAATGGATCTACAGTGCCGTTGCAGGATCGAAGCCCGTGCTGATGCGACTTTTTTTGACGAATCGCATCGCCGACTCCTGAATGATTTT
The DNA here is from genome assembly GCA_964352535.1 of uncultured Granulosicoccaceae bacterium. Classification (GTDB taxonomy): domain Bacteria; phylum Pseudomonadota; class Gammaproteobacteria; order Granulosicoccales; family Granulosicoccaceae; genus Granulosicoccus. The sequence goes on from CAYGSW010000032.1 coordinate 12,219, forward strand.
TTCAGCCAGTGGGAAGCAATTGCAACACTGCGAGCACACGCCAAGCTCTGCATACACATTGTCCGGGCACAGATCCGGATTCTGGCATTTTCTTTTCAGGCAACAAACGGCGTCGTCAATGTCGTTCGAGGTAATTCTGTTGCAGTGGCAAACAATCATTTAGCTGTGTACGCATTGTGGAACTGGGTGTGTAATCGAGAGTACTCCAATTTGATAATCGCTGCAAATGAGAATCATTGCTTTTAATCAAGCTTTGACGTTCAGATAACGTAGAAAGCAGTTTGAAGTGTCAGAGCTTGTATAACGCTGGAATTCACGCAATAGTTGTGTGGTTGTAAATAGTAATAATTCGTATTAACATTAGGAACATTTGTTAATAAAGAGTCCTGCAGCTGCTATGTTTCGAATTCCGATAAAACTCATAAGTGTCGCTCTGGCGGCGGTCATGGTGAGCACAAGTGCCATAGTTCAGGCCAATGGCGATGTCAACGTCTATTCCTACCGCCAACCCTTTCTGATCAAGCCCATCTTTGATGCGTTCACGAAAGAAACCGGTATCAAGGTGAACACGGTATTTGCCAAGCAAGGGCTGGTGGAGCGCCTGGTTAATGAAGGCATCAACAGCCCCGCAGACCTGATCTTCACAGTCGATATTGGTCGGCTTGATGGTGCCCTGCAGGCCGGTGTTACACAGAGTGTCTCCAGTGAGACGCTTGAGCAGAACATCCCCGCTGAATTTCGTGATCCTGAGGGGCATTGGTTCGGTCTGACCAACAGAGCAAGACTGCTTGTAACATCGAATGATCGTATGGCGGATGGGGATATAAGCTCGTACGAGGATCTTGCTGATCCAAGATTTAGTGGAAAAATCTGCACACGAAGTGGCAAACACAGCTATATGGTGGCGTTAATTGCCTCTGTCATCGCACACTCAGGCGAGGAGGCTGCTCAGCAGTGGCTCGAAGGTGTCAAAGGTAATCTCGCCAGAACCCCGGAAGGCAACGACCGCGCGCAAGTGAAAGCCATTTCTGAAGGCTTGTGCGACATTGCCATCATCAACTCCTATTACATGGGTGCCATGTTGACCGATGAGGAGCAGTCTGCATGGGCAAATTCGGTGCGCATAGTTTTTCCCAATCAGGATGACAGGGGCACTCACATGAATATCAGCGGCATGTCGCTAACAAAGAGTGCTCCCAACAAGGACAATGCTATCAAGCTGATGGAGTTTCTTTCCGGCGATCTTGCGCAACGCATGTATGCGGAGCAGAACCACGAATACCCTGTGAATCCTGAGGTATCAGCATCTGGATTAGTGCAGTCCTGGGGCGAATTCAGCTACGACACCCTGCCATTGGCTGAAATTGCCAAGCACCGTGTGGCTGCAAGCAAGCTTGTCGACAAGGTGGATTTCGACGGTTAATAGACGACATCAGTGTCACGGAGGCCGTCCGAGAGCAGTTCGATAACGGACAGCCTCCGAGGAGCTTTTCCGATAATAAGCTGATCGAGCGAAAGCGCGATATTTCGGCGGGGCTGCCTCCAGCCAGCTTTCCGCGTAACAACGGCGAACTTCGTTACATAGAACAACTATTCACCTCAATTGACACGAAAATCTGACTCGAACTCTCACACTTTCGCGGGGCCGCCTTCGGCTTCGATCGTTATTCTCGGACAAGCTCTTAGCCTGTTTTCTTGTTACCCGTGGTCCGAACCTGTAGTCGGCGTTTCTCTTTGGCGGACTCGATAACTTCGCCATAGAGAACGATCTTGTGATCATTGAGGGTGTAGCCCAGATCCTTGGCTATCTGCTCCAGTCGCTCCTCGATGACCGCATCCTTGAACTCGGCAACCTTACCTGTTTTCAGGCACACGATGTGGTCATGGTTGTCGCCGGTGTCCAGCTCGAAAATGGCCTGTCCACCGTCAAAATGATGCCGGGTTACCAGGCCTGCGCCTTCGAATTGGGTAAGCACGCGATAAACCGTAGCCAGGCCGACTTCGTTGCCATTTTTCAAGAGTGTCTTGTAGACGTCTTCTGCGCTCATGTGGTGCTGCTCGGCTTCCTCGAGTATTTCGAGAATGCTGACGCGAGGCAATGTGACCTTCAGGCCCGCTTTTTTCAGATCGGTATTGGCGGTGTTTTGCTTCATGGAGGCCCAGAACGTAAATGGTTAGTCGATGCTGTAACGAATTCTACACCGTAAAGCCACAATATAAAAATGGTTATGCTAACTGAAGGTGCGGGGTTGTGCATTGTGAGCTGACACGCTTCGCTTAGCGCATGAACTGAAAATTCCTGTGGGAGGCGATTCTTCTCTAAAGGATGCACCGTTTCATGAATCGCCAGCTTCGTGCGATGGTAATATTCATGAATAACCCTCCACAGGATTTCCCTTGAGTCACGCTGCCTCCCATATACCCTCCACTACACGTTTTGCAGTGGATCCGGGGACTTGCCTGAAAGGCGAGATGATCGTACCCGGCGACAAGTCAATGTCGCACCGATCAATCATGTTTGGCGCAATTGCCACAGGTGTCACTGAAGTGGAGGGCTTTCTCGAGGGTGAAGACAGTTTGCATACGCTGGCGGCATTCCAGGCCATGGGCGTCCGCATTGAACGAGGCAGTACGGGCCAGGTAACGCTGCACGGTCGGGGCGTTGCGGCACTGAGCATGCCCGACACTGATATTTACCTTGGGAACTCCGGCACGGGAATGCGGTTGCTGGCAGGGCTGCTGGCAGGAATAAATATGCCTTGTGTCTTGACGGGCGACGGGTCGTTGAATGGGCGGCCGATGCGCCGGATCACGGATCCACTTGCCCGTATGGGTGCGCAGATTTCCACAAATGACGAAGGTACACCGCCTTTGCGTATTGACAAAAGCGGCCCGCTTTCTGCGATTGAATATACGTGCCCAATGGCCAGCGCACAGGTCAAATCAGCCGTGTTGCTTGCTGGTCTGCACGCTCACGGGTCAACAATTGTTCATGAACCAGCCGTCACCCGAGATCACACCGAGCGTATGCTGCGCGGTTTTGGCGTGGAAGTGGTTGTGGATGGACTAACAGCATCGATCAAAGGTGGTCAGGTGCTGCACGCCACCAGTCTCACCGTTCCTGGCGATATCTCGTCGTCGGCGTTTTTTCTGGTCGGCGCTGCGATGACACCCGGTTCCCACCTGCGCATCAACGGCGTCGGTCTGAATCCGACGCGCACCGGTGTTATCGACATCCTGAAATTGATGGGTGCTGACATTCACGTTGAAAACCTGCGCGAAACCGGCGGCGAGCCTGTGGCGGATCTACTGGTTCTTGGTTCTCGGCTTACGGGTATTCATGTGCCTGAGGAGCTGGTGTCGCTGGCTATCGATGAATTTCCAGCGTTGTTTGTGGCCGCCGCCTCTGCCAAGGGCACGACTATCGTGAGCGGTGCAGAAGAGCTGCGCGTAAAAGAGACCGATCGCATTCAAGTGATGGCCGACGGACTCAGAGCCATGGGTGCAGACGTTACCGATACGCCGGATGGTGCGCATATCACCGGGCGTCGGCTGCGAGGCGGAACAGCCGATAGCTGTGGCGATCATCGCACGGCCATGGCATTTGCCATGGCCTCGCTAATCAGTGACGGTCCCATAACCGTGCTCGACTGCGCCAACGTCAATACCTCGTTTCCAGGCTTTGCCAGTGTTGCGTCATCGGTAGGTTTAAGGATTACGCAAAGCGATGGATAGCATTCCGGTCATCACCATCGACGGACCTTCGGGGGCTGGCAAAGGCACCGTTGCACAAATTCTGGCCAATCGTCTGGGTTACCATCTGCTGGACAGTGGTGCGGTGTATCGCGCGGCTGGACTTCACGCGTTGCGAGCGGGTGCTGATCTGGCCGATGAAGCCTCAGTCATGCAAAGTCTGCAAACAATGAACGCGCGTTTCACGCCTGATCCTGCAGGTGTTCAGGTGCTGCTGGATGGCGTGGATGTCAGCCTCGATCTACGCACTGAAAGCACCGCCTCGGCTGCATCCAGAGTCGCGGTTATGCCTGCTGTGCGGGCCTCGTTGCTGGATGAGCAACGCAGCTTCCGGGTCAATCCCGGGCTTGTCGCTGACGGGCGGGATATGGGAACAAAAGTGTTTCCGGATGCCAATCTGAAAGTGTTTCTTTCGGCCAGCCCGCAAGTGCGTGCAAGCCGGCGTGCTAAGCAGTTGAATGACAAGGGAATACAAGTTACACTGGAGAGCTTGATACAAGAAATCGCGGCTCGCGACGAACGTGACAGTTCCCGTGAGCATTCTCCATTGTTGGCGGCCGATGATGCGCTGGTGATAGATTCCAGCAATCTTTCCGCAAAAGACGTTGTAGAGCAGATTCTAGCTGCACTGCAGGTCGAGGCAAGTTAAGGCTACTGAGGGGTTTTTTTTAGCTCATTCAGCCGCTTAGACCGGCCGACAACGCAGATGGAGTGACCCTTGCATTAAGTTGCAGTGACTCGGTGGGCATGGTCCATCGGTCGTAATTTAAAAAACCTGCATAACAACTGCGCCCAGCCACGATGGCCAGGCTTTTTAACAACCAACACATTCGTTGTGTCCGGAAGACACCGCGTCACTCACCAACAGGTCTACTACTTAATGTCAGAATCTTTTGCGGAGCTCTTCGAAGAGAGTATCTCCAAAGCCCAGATGAAGGTCGGTTCCATACTCACTGGAACAGTTGTCGACATCACTGGCGACTACGTCATCGTTAATGCCGGACTCAAGTCAGAGGGCGCCGTCCCTATAGAAGAGTTTGAAGACGAAAATGGCGAAACCGATGTAAAAATTGGTGATAGCGTAGAAGTTGCACTCGATTCCGTTGAAGACGGTTTCGGCGAAACCAAGCTATCACGCGAAAAAGCACGCCGTGCGCGCTCCTGGACAGTTCTGGAAAGAGCCCAGGAAAACGACGAAATCATCAAAGGCAACATCACAGGCAAGGTCAAAGGCGGCTTTACTGTGGAAGTTTGCGACATCCGCGCATTCCTGCCTGGTTCACTGGTCGATGTACGGCCGGTTCGAGACACCAGCTATCTGGAAGGCAAGGAACTGGAGTTCAAGGTTATCAAGCTCGATCAACGACGCAACAACGTGGTGGTTTCACGTCGGGCCGTTGTCGAAAGTGAGTACTCGGCAGAGCGCGAGCAGCTGCTTGAGAATCTGCAGGAAGGTCAGGAAATCATGGGTATCGTCAAGAACCTCACCGACTACGGTGCGTTCCTTGATCTGGGTGGCATCGATGGCCTACTGCACATTACTGACATGGCGTGGAAGCGCGTCAAGCACCCATCCGAGGTGGTTGAAGTTGGTCAGGAAATGCAAGTCAAGGTGCTCAAGTTTGATCGTGAACGTAATCGTGTATCACTCGGGCTCAAGCAACTGGGCGAAGATCCATGGGTTGATCTCACGCGACGTTACCCTGAAGGCTCACGCCTGTTTGGTAAGGTCACGAACATTGCCGACTACGGTTGCTTTGTCGAGATCGAAGAAGGTGTTGAAGGCCTGGTTCACGTTTCCGAGATGGATTGGACCAACCGCAACGTCAACCCCAACAAGGTTGTAGCGCTGGGTGATGAAGTCGAAGTCATGATCCTTGACATTGATCAAGAGCGTCGTCGTATTTCTCTGGGAATCAAGCAATGCAAGCCTAACCCTTGGGAAGACTTCTCCGAGTCGTTCAACAAGGGTGACAAGGTCAGCGGTACCATCAAGTCAATCACTGACTTCGGTATCTTCATCGGTCTTGATGGCGGCATTGACGGCCTCATTCACTTGTCCGATCTTTCCTGGAACGATACAGGCGAAGAAGCGGTTCACAACTACAAGAAGGGTGACGAGATCGAGGCGGTTGTATTGGCCGTTGATCCAGAGCGCGAGCGCATCTCTCTGGGTGTGAAGCAAATCGACCGTGATCCTTTTGGTCAATACGTTGCTGATAATCCGAAGGGCACGATTGTCAAAGGCATCATCAAGGAAGTTGAACAGAAGCACGCAGTTGTGGATCTGGGCGACGGTGTTGAAGGTGTGATCCGAGCCAGTGAAATCTCACGTGAGCGTGTTGAAGACGTTCGCCAGGAGTTCAAGGAAGGTCAGGAAGTTGAAGCGAAGTTCATCGGAACCGACCGCAAGTCACGCATGCTGAGCCTGTCCATCAAGGCAAAAGACTATGCGGATGAAGCTGAAGCGATGAGCGAGTACAACGATGGTTCAGCCGAGCCAGCCGGTACAACGCTTGGTGATTTGCTCAAAGAACAGCTGGGCAAGGTCGACAAGTAGGTAGTCGCCACTGGCAGGGTTTGCAATACGCAGACTCTGCCGGTTTGAGGCAAGAAGGCAGACCCGGATCACGGGTTTGCTGCAGAGCGGATCATTCGAGGGATTTCCTCATGAATGATCCGCTTTTTTTTTATCATTGTATTTTTTCGTTTAGAGTAAGTTATTGATTGTTAGTGTTTTACAGTACACTACAAGCAATCGAAGGGTGTAGCGCCATGTCTTCCAGATCATGATGCCTCGCCCAGCAAGCACCGCTTCAGCAAAGTGGTCTGGAAAATGAAACAGGTGATGGATGAGTGAAAAGTCTGGGGCAGACAAGAGCCTGACAAAATCTGATCTAATAGAATCGTTGGCGAGTAATCAGAGTCACCTGCCGCCAAAGGATGTCGAGTTGGCGGTGAAAAGCATTCTCGAAAAAATGAGTGCTGAGCTGGCTAGTGGCGATCGTATTGAGATACGCGGCTTCGGTAGTTTCAGCCTTCACTTTCGCGAACCCCGCATTGGTCGCAATCCCAAGTCCGGGGATGCTGTGGCTCTGCGTGGCAAGCATGTGCCTCATTTCAAACCTGGTAAGGAATTGAGGGAGCGCGTCAATAACGGAACGGGCGGGGTAAATGACCCCGCTGGTCATGACGATGAAGTTCTCGACTGAGACGTGACGTGCCGCTGTCGTGCGGCGCATGTACTGTATTTGCTGATTATTTATACAGCTATCAGGGCAGTCGTTGCGCTGGCGGGCTAATGAGCAGGCCGCTGTAGCCGAGCAAGAAAATCGTCATCAATGAGAATGGGGTGGTAGTCGAGATTTCCCTTTCGCTCCTCTCTCCACACCGTCAGCCAGCGCTCGGGCTCTATTGACTGTGGTTCAGAAATCCTGCCCATCGTGGCTAGCTGCCTGACTAGGGTCAGATCAATGACCGTCATGTCAGCCAGCGTGAGCCAGACATGAAACTTCGGTGTGTCGACAGTACTGATTCCCGTTGTAACTGCAGCGCTAATGGTTTCTTGAGTGGTGTTGTACAGCCTATGACCATCCACCGATACATCCCCGACGGTGAGCGTCATATATCGTGGGTTGACGTACTTGTGATCAAGGCACGAGCGCAGGAACGTATGGCTATCAGCCAGACACTGGTAAGAATAATGTGCAGCTGAACGATCAGCTGCGTAGGTTGTTGCGTACGAGCACACGGTTTGCCGGATGCTGAAAAACGGCTCCTCCATGGCTTTTCCACTGGTATTTCTGAAGGTGTCTTCTAGCAGCCTGCTGGCTTCGTCATCAAGCCGGAAGGCAGGATCAAAATGAGCGCGATAAGCGATGCCATGCGTAAACTGCTGTTCGAAGGACACGGTGCAAACTCCTATGAGAGGTCTCGGTCAGAATCGTGGTCGGCATCTCTGGTTTCTCGACGATCGAGCACGTTCGGTGAAGCCTGAAGGATACGTCTGCAAGGGTAGGGTGCTTGTTGTCACTCATCACACATAAGCTGACATCTATTTGGCCTGGCTCACAAGATGGCAACCATTCAGGCTATCCGCGTCCGATGAAGGGCATGCGGCTAGCCATGATCGTCATGAACTGCACATTGGCGCTCAGTGGCAGGCTCATCATGTTGACCACGGCGTCGGCAATATGCACAACGTCCATCGTTGGCTCTGATTTTACCGAGCCATCTGCCTGCGGTATTCCAGCGCTGATTTGCTCCGTCATAACGATACTGAAAAATAGCGTTTTCTCCCAAGTCCGGGATAAACACCCAGTCATGCCAGAAGTGTGCGCAGTGCGCATGAGGACCTACCTGACGATTTCCCCAGTGATCTTCTCGGTTGGTGACCTGTCGCCATTGATCTTCCGGTCTGTAGAATTGTTTGAAACTCTGGTGAGGTGCTTCAAGTTTACCGTTGGCGTCAACACGACAGACGTCAATAATGGCATCCCAGTAATTGATAACGATTGCACAATCTCTATCAGGTGAGAGTGCCAGATAGCATGTCGAGCGACCGGATGCCTTGAAACTATCCTGCAGCGTCAGGCTGCCATTTTCATGAACACTGTAACGCTCGACCGTACCTTCATCCTGAATCGTTTCCAGGATTGCGTAGATATGCCTGTTATCCGGATGCGGTATCAGAACAGCAGGGTTCATTGAGCTTGTCGTTGCATTTGTGTGCAAGGACAGATCCTCGCCTAGCGTCATCGAGTAGATGCCTCGGCCCGGCAGGGGTGCATAGGGCTGATGCGCCAACGCGTCCATATGACTGTATGTGCCTACCAGCAGTTTGTAAGAATGGTCGACCATGAATGAGGTCCTCTGAATGTACGGTTGAATCTGTGAAGCACTGCTTTTTTGTACACGCGCGTCGCTACTTGAGCCACGTTGTGTATGACATCTTTGTACTGGCCATTGCGGTCCGTATACTGTGAAGCCTGAGTGCCGTTCAGCTTCACGGGTACTTGAAGCAGACCGCACCCACACTAAAAAAACAGGAATCTGCGTCAGCGACGTTATGAAAAAACCAAAGCTCCGCGGTGTTGCCTCTGCTGCCAGCGGAACCAAGTCATCGAAGTCAAAACACGCTACCCGCAGCGCTGCAACCATCAGCGAAGTAGCAGCGCTTGCCGGTGTCTCGACGATGACTGTGTCGCGCACCTTGCGAACGCCAGATCGTGTTGCGACAAAAACACGTGAGGCTGTTAATCAGGCCATTGAAAAACTCAACTACATTCCTGATATCTCCGCTATCGACATGTCTACCCGGAAGGGCAACACGGTTGCAGTGATACTGCCTTCCCTGTCCTTTGAGGGGCATGTACGCACTGTAGACGGATTGTCTTCCGAGCTCAGGCGTGAGGGTTTTCATTTGTTGCTTAGCGAAAATTTTTACTCGCAAAGCGATGAGATTCGGGTGTTGCGCAGCATTCTGGGTCGTCGTCCGGCCGGCATTGTCATTATCAACAGTGCCCATTCGGACAGTGGCCGCAAGCTGGTATCGAGCTCTGGCGTCCCTGTTATTGAAACCTGGGATTTGCCAGAAACACCGATTGATGCCGTGGTGGGTTTTTCTCACCGGCGCGTTGGTTTTTTTGATGGCTGAACACCTGCTCGCGTGTGGCTACAAGCGACTGGCGTTTATCGGTGCCCCCCCTGAAATTGATCGCCGTGCGCACGAACGGCATCAAGGGTTTGTGGGTTGTCTTCGGCAGCACAAGCGGGAATATCATCGCCATGTCATCCTGCAGGAACACTCGGTTTCTGTTTCAGCTGGCAAGACAGGCATCACCATGTTGCTTGCGCAGTTTCCTGATGCCGATGCCGTTATAACGCTCACTGAGCTTATTCTCGGACATCCTCCCAGGTGCTGGTTTGAGCCAGCTTGTCATTGATTCGTACTGTTAGCGCTGCGTACGTGAGTAAAGCTGAATGCCCGTTCGTTTTCAAGCGATGGAATTTGCTGACGTGCCGACACCACTTCTTCCATGTTCATATCAACGACGACAAGTCCGGGTGAGTCACCACCCAAATCCTCAATCACCTCTCCCCATGGATTGATGATGAGTGAATGCCCATAGGTACGACGATCATCAGCATGATGTCCTACTTGCGCAGCAGCCACTATCCAGAAACCGTTTTCAATAGCACGTGCGCGTAACAGCACTTCCCAGTGAGCTCGGCCGGTTGGAATCGTAAAAGCCGATGGCACAAAAGCAACGGTAGCACCCGCCTTGGCATGTTGTCGGTATAAATGTGGAAAGCGAAGGTCGTAGCAGACGGTTAGCGCCATGGCTCCCCACGGCGTGTCAACCATCACGGCTTCGTCACCAGGCGCGTATCGGCAAGACTCGCCCGTCGGATTCTTGCCTGCCAGGAAAACATCAAACAGATGAATCTTGTCGTAGCTGGCGACGATGGTGCCTTCAGGCGAGATCATGGTGGCGTGATTGCGGAATCTGTTTTGATCGCCGCTCACCGGTGTTGATCCGGCCTGAATCCAGAGGGAGTATTCCTTTGCTGTTCGCTGGCAAGCGGCAAGAAACGGATCGTTGTCAGCTGACGTGACCATCCTCAGTGCACTGGTTCTGTCCTTGTTAACCAGTCCTACAGCTTCAGGTAATGCCAGCATCTGCGCGCCTTGTTCTGCAGCTTGTCGCGCAATGTGAGCCAGCATCGTAATATTGTCATCGTGCCGGTTTGACGATGTTGTCTGAGCCATAGCTAATCGCAGCGAGCCGTTGTACATTGTGAGCTCCGTGGAAACCAGTCTCTATCCTAACTCGGTAAAACGATATAGTTATTTCAAAATACGGGTAACCGGTCTGTGTTTCTAACACATTGGCAGTAGTTTTGACATAAGCAACGAGCAACTACCAGGAAACGGAAGAATTCTCTACGCACAACATCCTGACACCGTGTGGACTGTTGACGAGTTTGTGGAATGCCTGCGTGTGAAACAGCACCTGGAAAGCGCTCGAGCAGTGGCCGAGGGGTGAGCGGATATTGTATCGCTGGATGCCGTGTCCTGGCGGCTCATATCCACATACGAACCTTTTGCCAAAGACTTGCGCGTTCTGGAGTGGACAGCACCATCTCCGGGGTTGCCGCTGATTACTGCAAAGGGATATGATCCTGCTATTATTTTCACAGCGGTTGAACAAGCAATCGCCCAGTTGCAAGACGTAGACAGGAACCAGCTTGGGACTCTGGGTCCGTTTTACATTCTCAAAGAAGACTACCTGAAGATGCTGAATCCTGCGATGGGGTAGTGATCAAGTGCCTAGAACATGACTGCCTGAATTGCTGGGGACGGCGCGGGAATCGGACGCTTAGCTGATTCAGATTGCCGCGAGTTCCATTCGTTCCATAGTCTGATTGAATCGGAGATACGTTGTGTAAGCGGATATCCCGTGGGCATGTAAATCTGTGAGGGTGCATTTGTGACACTGAGGCAACCCAGCAGCGGACGATCAGATAGTTATTGTCAGTGTCAGCTATAGTCGGCTGTCGGCCAAATGCTGCCAGTCACTAACGACATTGTTCTATGCATCCACGCGATCACCATGGCTCGGTGGTACTGATATGACGAGGAATATCAGCTCAAATTGCTGATCATTGCGAAGTTGGTGAGGGACACCGGCTTCAATGTGAATGCCTTGCTCCGCTTCGAGCATGTTTTCCTGGCCATCCACTTCTAAAGATGCAATACCCGAAAGAACAAAGAAAAACTGCTCCGATTTTTGATGGTAATGGCGAACTTCTTTACAACCACTCGGAACCCTTTCTTGAATGACACTGAGCGTAGGTGTCTTGACAAGGTGCCAGCCATCACATCCGTCACCCCAATTATAGTGCTCTGAATTACTTATTGATACGGCCATCGATTACGCGCTGTTTCTGCAATTTCCAGCATTATACAAAAAGCATCAACGACAGCTTCGGGCACTCCAGAGTCATTTCACACAACACATGGAGAACGTCCGCTTTCACGAGTTAAAGCAGATTCCGTGAGTAGGTAACGGCGTATAGTTCGAGAGTATTCCAAAAAGAACCTGTGAGACATTGTCACTTGGGATGGTGCTGGGCCGCAAAGCGTTTCTGACTAAAGCGCTTCGAGATGACAGGCTTGTACGGTTGTCGGATTGCAAAATCGATGACAACTGGGTCTACTATCTCAGAGCATCGTCGTATGCCGATTTCGAACCGGAAACTCAGACAGTATCAGACAGTATTAGAATGGTTAGCAGCGATGGCATCTCACTCATGAAAATCAACAGGCTTAAAGCACATGATCATTGAAGTTAAGGTTCTGGCGCTGGCTGCGTTGTGGCAGTTTGTACAGTTTGCGCTGATGGCAGTGCCTGTGAATCTGGAGCTAGGCACTGACAAGACGTTATCATCGCGGGATAACGATACGCTGGGTGGTTCGATACAGAGTCAGGTCAGTGCCCGTACGGCCAGGCTGATACGTGCACTTAACAATCATTTCGAGGCGCTTATTCTGTTCACGATTGCGGTTGTCGCGGTTGCATTATCAGGACAGTCCAGCACCTTCACCGTTGTATGCGCGTGGGCCTATCTTGCCAGTCGTATGTTGTATGTCGTGGCCTATGCTTTTGACTGGGTGCCCTGGCGTTCACTGATATGGGCGGTTGGATTTACGGCTACCGCTGCCATGCTGCTGGCTGTCGTTTTCTGATCGAGCGCGGTATTCAGCCCCTCAGTGCACTAGACTCACTATGTGCAAATCCCGGATCTCTTTTGGTTACTGCTTCCTGTTGCCGCGGCCTGCGGCTGGCTGGCTGCGCGTCGTGGTCAGGTAGGCAAGGTATCGCAGTTCTGGGATTACTCTCAGCAATTTCATGAAGGACTGGGAGAATTACTGTCCGAGAAAGGCGAAGATGAAAAGCTCTTTGATTCGTTCACTGACGGGGATCGGGATGCCGCCGAAACTCACACGGCACTGGGCAATCTGTATCGGCGTCGTGGTGAATTCGAACGCGCAATTCTCATCCACCAGAGCATCATGGAACGCCATGATCTTGACGATGAGCTGCGTGGGTCAGCGCAGTTCGAGTTGGCCAGAGACTATGATGCCGCTGGACTACTTGATCGCTCCGAGAGCACATTCCGTGAGTTGATCAAACAGGGTGTCAGGGCTGAGGAGTCCTATGACGCCCTTCTTCAGTTGCATGAACGTGAACAGGACTGGTTGCAGGCGATCAAGGTGGCGCTGCAGTGCGAGATTGACACGCGTAAAGATCTGTCCCATCCGGTTGCGCATTACTATTGCGAGCTGGCAGAGGCGGCGTTGCAATCATCGGACCCCACTGAGGCACAGTCTTTTTTGCAGCTTGCACTCAAACACTGGCCAGAGTGCGCGCGTGCTTATGTGCAGCTTGCCAGCATAGCGCTGGCGGCAGAGCAGTACGAGGAGGCGATTGAGTACTACGATAAAGTCGAGGGGCTTGATGCCGCTTTGATGCCTGTGATCATCGAGGCTCGATTCAGGGCGTTGAAAGGTGCAGGCGATGTAGCTGCGCTAAAAGCTTTTGTGTTGCGTATCCAGGCCCGGAAAAATGCTTATTCTGTTATCAGAACTACTCGGCAGGTCATTGCCGAGCTGGTGAGTGAGCAGGTGGCTGATCGGTTTTTCAAGGATCAGATTCTCAAGCGCCCCTCTCTGAGGGGGCTGCGCGATTGGGCGCATGATCAATTAGCGCTCAGCAAGCCCGGTGAACGCGATAAGGTTCAGGTCATCTGTAACCTACTTGATCAGGTAATGGAAGATAAACCGGGCTTTCGCTGCCGCTCCTGTGGGTTTCAGGGTAACGTGATGTATTGGCGCTGCCCGGGGTGCGCCAAGTGGGATTCGGTATCAACGATCATCGGTGTGGAAGGCGAATGAACAGAATAATTACAGCATTGGATTTTGCGAACGTCGCCAAAGCGCGCGAATTCGTTTCTCGGATTGATCCGTCGCTGACAAGATTGAAGGTGGGCAGTCAGCTTTTCACGCTCGGCGGGCCATCGTTAGTCGAAGAATGGCAGAAGCAGGGCTTCGATATATTTCTTGATCTGAAGTTTCACGATATCCCCAACACGGTGGCCAGTGCGGTTCAGGTGGCCAGTTCTCTGGGGGTGTGGATGGTTAATGTGCACGCCAGTGGCGGTCCAGCCATGCTTGGCGCTGCGCGCGATGCGGTGGCGCAGTTTGATCGCACCGCTGCGCGCGCAGGCGGCACGCGCCTTATCGCTGTTACTGTACTCACCAGCCTTGACCGGTCAGAAATGCGCGAAGCGGGTCTGGATGTAGAGCCTTCCGAGCAAGTGGAACGTCTGGCAAGACTTGCGCGCAGTGCAGGCCTTGATGGCGTAGTCTGTTCGCCGCATGAGGTTGGCTTGATTCGCCAGATTGCCAAGACCAACTTTCTTACCGTAACGCCGGGCGTTCGTCCGGATAAGGACGGCGAGGTGCCTGTCAGTCAGATTACCAGTCACGGAGGCGCGCCTGACGATCAGCGCAGGACGCTGACGCCATACGATGCCGTTGTGCAGGGCAGTGATTTTCTGGTTATTGGCAGACCTATAACTCAGGCAGAATCCCCCGTGGAAGTGCTGCATGCACTTAACGCTGAAGTGCAGATTGCAGCCAGTCAGCTGGCAGCCGCGCACTCCTGAGATTTCTGCAGTATCTGATGCTGCACAGTCTTCGATCATTGAATAACGGATCCAAACACATCGCATGAGTACCGACGAAAAAGTCTACATCTCCGCCCAGCAATTGCTGGAAGACTCTCTGGAACTTGGCAGGCAGATTCTAGCCAGCGATTTTCGCCCCAACTTTATCGTGGGCGTGTGGCGTGGTGGGACACCGGTTGGCATCATGGTGCAAGAGCTGCTGGATTTCTACGGTGTCGAGACTGACCATATTTCCATCCGCACCTCATCGTACTCAAGCATCAACAAACGCAAGAATTCTGTGCGCGTGCACGGTCTAAGCTACCTGACATCCTCGATGAACGCGGAAGATTCGCTTCTGATCGTTGATGACGTGTTCGACACGGGTCTGAGCGTCAGCGCGATACTAAAAAAACTACGTGAAAAATCACGCAAGAATCTGCCGCACGATGTGCGCGTTGCCACCGCCTACTACAAGCCAGCAAAAAACAAGACAGATTTCGAACCTGACTTCTACGCACACAAAACCGACAACTGGCTGATTTTTCCCCATGAGATGGAAGGGTTGTCGCGCGCTGAAATTGAATCCAACAAGCCGCATCTGGTGAAAGTCATGGAGGCTCTTGAGGGTGTTATCCAGCCTAAGAAATTGCGCATTGAATAAGCGGTTAGCTCTATCTGACTGACGCCTTTGTGAGTTAATTTGCGCCGCAGGCTTGTTCTCCGCGCGCAAAGTGCCTAAACTCCTTGCTGCGTGGCCTTGGTGGTGGAATTGGTAGACACGCCGGATTCAAAATCCGGTTCTGGAAACAGAGTGCGAGTTCAAGTCTCGCCCGAGGCACCATTAGCGCATCCTTCTTCAGCAAATGACCCAACTCAGCGATTACTCCTACGATTTGCCTGCCGAGCTCATCGCTCAGTCACCTTTGGCTAATCGCAGCGACAGCCGTTTGCTGGTTTTGGACGGTGCCAATCGACAGCATCTGGGCATTCAGTCACTCGCTGATTTGCTGCAGTCCGGTGATCGTCTTGTGTTTAACAACACCCGTGTTATTCCAGCACGCGTTTTCGGGCACAAGGCCTCAGGCGGAAAGCTTGAGCTTATGCTTGAGCGCATCAGCCCGACTGGCACAGTTCTGGCCAAGATTAGAGCGAGCAAATCTCCCAAGCCAGGTTCTGTGATTGTTTTGCAGGGTACTGATCAGCAGCAAGGGACATCGGCAGACATTGAAGCGCGAGTACTCGGTCGGCAGGACGATTTGTTCGAGCTGACGGAAGATAGTGCGGCCCCCGGGGCTCTGGCACAGTTTATAGAACAGCACGGCGACATCCCGCTTCCACCCTACATAGAACGCAAACCAGATGACACTGATGCTGAACGTTATCAGACTGTTTTTGCGCAGATGCCAGGGGCCGTTGCGGCACCAACAGCGGGATTGCATTTTGACGATAGCTTGTTGGAGTCGTTGGCCAGAAAAGGTATAGACCATTCGTTTATTACGTTGCATGTGGGGGCGGGCACCTTCCAGCCCGTACGTGTCGATGATATTTCTACACACGTCATGCATGCTGAACGCGTAGATGTCAATCAGCAAGCGGTCGATGAGATTAATGCCACACGTGATCGCGGAGGCAGGGTGATTGCGGTGGGTACAACCTGTGTTCGTTCGCTGGAAGCTGCCGCAGCCGGAGGGCAACTTGCGCCATTCAATGGGGAAACACGGTTGTTCATCACTCCAGGCTTCGAGTTCAAGGCCATTGACGCCATGATCACCAATTTTCATTTGCCAGAATCCACTTTGCTGATGCTGGTTGCAGCGTTTGCAGGCCTGGATAATACACTGGCTGCTTATCGCGACGCAGTGTCAAAACGCTATCGTTTCTTCAGCTATGGCGATGCGATGCTGGTATGGCCAGCTGACAACTCATCTGATCGCAGCGGAGACGCTTAGTGAATTTCGGTTTTGAATTGCTGGGCACGAGTGGCGCAGCGCGGCGTGGTCGACTGGGTTTTGGTCATCGTGGCACTGTCGAAACGCCAGCGTTCATGCCAGTGGGTACCTATGGGACGGTGAAATCGGTTACCCCCGAAGAGATTCGGGCCGTGGGTGCTGAGATTCTTCTGGGCAATACGTTTCATCTGTGGCTGCGCCCGGGCACCGAGATCATAAAGTTGCACGGTGATCTGCACGATTTCATGCATTGGGATGGGCCAATACTCACCGACTCGGGCGGTTTTCAGGTGTTTAGTCTGGCCAAGTTACGCAACATTGATGAGTCGGGTGTGCGTTTTCGCTCACCGGTTGATGGTGCCGAGGTGTTCCTCAGTCCTGAAGAGTCCATGCGTATTCAGACCGATCTGGGTTCCAACGTGGTCATGGCGTTTGATGAATGCACACCTTACCCGGCGACTTACGATCAGGCCCTGGAGTCGATGGAATTATCGATGCGCTGGGCCAAACGCTGTAAAACCGCGTTCAATGATCTTGGTAATGAGAATGCCTTGTTCGGCATTGTTCAGGGCGGCATGTATGACGATCTTCGCAAAGTATCCTGCGATGCTCTCATCGACATCGGTTTTCCAGGGTATGCAGTGGGAGGACTTGCCGTCGGTGAGGAAAAGAGCTTGCGCGATCAGGTACTGGAGGCAACAACACCGCATCTGCCTGTTAACGCACCACGCTATCTGATGGGTGTTGGCAAGCCTGAGGACATTGTTGCGTCTGTGTTACGCGGCATCGACATGTTTGATTGCGTACTGCCCACGCGCAATGCCCGCAATGACTACATCTACACAGACAAAGGCGATATCCGGCTACGCAATGCGCGTTTCAAGACCGATACGCAACCCATAGATCCTGACTGCCAGTGCTACACCTGCCAGAACTACAGCCGAGCCTATCTGTACCATCTGTCCAAGTGCCGCGAAATTCTGGGATCACGCTTGAACACCATTCATAATCTGCATTACTACCAGACGCTCATGCAGGGAATTCGTGGCGCGCTGGAAGAGCAGCGGTTTGACAGTTTTATTCAGGAATTCGAGTATCTGCGCCAGCAGGGCGTGTAAGCACTGTGGTCTGGGCTGTACAGACTGTCGTGCAAGCCGTGAGGGCTGCAATTCCGGGCGCTGCAATATTGGCGGCTGCCTGAATTTTGAACCAGTTTATCCTCTGAAGACTCCTACTGAAGCTGATTGCGTCTATGGCATAATCTGCGGGTTAGTTTCAGCCTTCCTTTTTTTTAAGAGTACTAGTCCCATGGATTTTTTCATCAGTAACGCATACGCACAGGGTGCAGGCTCTGGCGGTTCACTTTTAGGCATATTGCCTTTGCTCCTGATGCTACCCATCTTCTATTTCCTGATGATTCGCCCGCAACAAAAGCGCATGAAGGAACATAAGGGCATGGTTGAAGCATTGAAAAAGGGCGATGAGGTCGTTACTAATGGTGGATTGGGCGGCACAGTCACGAAAGTGGGTGACGCTTACCTATCCGTCAGGGTTGCCGAGGGCGTTGAAGTTAACGTGCAAAAACAGGCAGTTGCGGCCCTCCTTCCGTCAGGAACACTGAAAAACATTTAAGGCATGACCAACTCCAACCCGATCTGGAAGTCGCTGCTACTGGCGGCGGTATTGATAGTAGGCGCTCTATATGCGCTGCCTAACCTGTTCGGCAGTGACCCTGCCGTGCAGGTATCGGGTAGGAACGCTGACCTGACGTCCCAGGATGTTAGCCGGTTTACCAGGATCCTGGCGGAGGATGGTTTTGCTGACGCTGAGATCCGACAGGAAGACAACCGCTTTCTGGCACTTTTCAAATCTGAAGATGATCAGATCAGAGCGCGCGACGCCATTGCCAACGAGCTTGATCCTAATGAATTCATTACCACACTGAATCTCGAACCGGCCAGCCCCGAGTGGCTGCGAGGGATCGCTGAGCCCATGAATCTGGGTCTGGACCTGCGTGGCGGTGTGCACTTTCTCATGGAAGTTGACATGGAGTCCGCTATCAATTCGGCCGAGGAACGCTTTGTCCCAGCGTGGAAACGTGACGTGCGTGAAGCTCGCATACGCGGCACATCGATCTCACACGACAATGG
>CAYGSW010000033.1:0-30790 GCA_964352535.1 uncultured Granulosicoccaceae bacterium
GAGATTTACGCGGAAATCTGACTGGAGGCAGCCCCGCCGAAATATCGCGCTTTCGGGGGGCCGCCTTCGGTACGATCAGCTTATTCTCGGACAGCCTCCTAGGCAGCTTTTGCACAACTGATGACAATGTCCTTGAGCTCCTGCGGAGTGGCAAGCCCCTTGACCATATAACGCTTCACGCACTCATACTCAGCTATTCGCGCTTTTTCTTCCTGCGTATCCGACGTCGAATACATGATAACGCCGATCTGGGAAAACTGAATGCTGTCCGTTTGCTGTTGAAACGCTTCAAGAAACTCCCAGCCGTTCATGACCGGCATGTTGATATCCAGAAATGCCACCAGTGGTGCCTTCAGCTCAGGGTGAGCAATCTTGTGCTTTTCTTCGAACGTTTTCAGAAAATCCAGCGCCATCTCGCCGTTGGTAGCCTCCGCAATATGCGCCTCCAGACCGCTCTTTTTCAAATAGCGTTTCAGTAGAAAGCGATCTTCCTCGCTGTCGTCGATAATAAGAATGGAATAGGCCATGGTGCTGAACTCGGTATTAAGCCACCAGGCCTTGGCATTTCAAAGGCCTGGTCTGGAATACAGCGGCTTGCGGGGGATCTACTTGGGCAGATCCCCTTGAACGCCTTCGACATAAAAATTCATGCCTAGTAGTGTGTTGTCATCATACACCTCTCCGGCTGCCAGTATCTCCTCGCCCGCCTGATTGAGGATCGGCCCCTGGAAAGGATTCAGACTACCGTCCACAATTCCCTCGCGAACAACCTCTGCGGCAGCTTTGACATCAGCTGGCACATCCGCACTGTATTCGGGGAAACCTACCATGCCAGAAGCAATTCCGTCCCAGGTGTCCTGTGACTCCCAGGTGCCATCAATAACTGCTCGCGTTCGGGCAATGTAATAATCGTCCCAGTTGTCAATGATGGAGGTCAGTTGTGCTGATGGCGCGAAGGCTGCCATGTCCGATGCCTGTCCAAAACCAAATACACCGCGCTCTTCAGCCACTTGCAACGGCGCGGGTGAGTCAGTGTGCTGCGTAATGATGTCAGCACCCTGATCGATTAGCGTCTTCGCGGCGTCAGCTTCCTTACCCGGATCGTACCAGCTGTTGACCCAGACAACCTTGACGGTGGCAGCGGGATTAACCTTACGCATGGCAATCGTGAAAGCGTTGATGCCGCGCACCACCTCAGGTATCGGGAATGAGGCAATATAACCTATGGTGTTGGTTTTGGTCATCATGCCAGCGATGGTGCCGATAACAGCACGACCTTCATAGAAGCGTGCCGCGTAGGTGGACACATTGTCAGCGCGCTTGTAACCCGTTGCATGCTCAAATTTGACGTCCGGGAAGTCCTTAGCGACCTTGACGGTAGGATTCATGAAGCCAAAAGAGGTGGTGAATATCAGGTCATGACCGCTGCTGGCAAGCTTGCGAATGACGCGTTCAGCATCTGCCCCTTCTGGCACACTTTCAACAAAAGTGGTTTCTACCTGATCACCGAACTCGGCCTCGATGGCTCGTCGTCCGATGTCGTGACGGTAGGACCAACCGTGGTCACTGATGGGGCCCACATAAACGAAACCTACCTTGACAGGATCTGCGGCCTGGACACCTGCGGCAAAAGCTGAGAAAAGTGCTGCTGCCAGAAACACTGCAATGCGATTGAATGACCAGCCTGTGGACATTGATGATCTCCGTTGTATTCAGATAAAGGTGGCAAGTGTGCTGCCACCTAGCCCGGATTATTCATGAAACGCCCATTCCTTTCACTGGAAGGCCAGCCCCGCAGACCGTTAGTTCGTAGCGGATTCCGGGAAGGGGTCAACGTGGCCCGGCTGATCGCAGCCTGAGTGGAATTCGCTACGGACGAAGGGGATGCGGGCGCCGGGCTTCCGAAAGGATTAGGTGATTTCATGAATAATCCGGGCTAGGTCATAGGATGAAAAGCCTGGCCAATGCTTGCCGGGGCGTTACGTCGAATTCGGCCACGATCCCGAGAAATAACCAGCAGTACCAGAACTGTAGTGAGGTAGGGTAGCATCGACATCAGCTGCGATGGAAGATTAATTCCAAGCGCCTGAGCATGCAATTGCAGAATGCTGATTCCGCCGAAAAGATACGCACCCAGCAACAAGCGGCCCGGCTGCCAGACAGCAAACACAACCAGTGCCAGTGCAATCCAGCCACGCCCGGCACTCATGTTCTCAGCCCACATCGGCGTATACACCATAGACAGGTATGCACCGCCAAGACCCGCACAGGCACCACCGAACAGCGTTGCCAGAAAACGTGTGCGGATCACCTTTATACCCAGAGCGTGTGCCGCATCGTGAGAATCTCCGACAGAACGCAAAATGAGTCCGGCACGACTATGTTCAAGAAACCAGGCGACCGCTGCTACCAGAATAAATGAGCCATACACCAGAACATCGTGACTGAACACTAGTCGTCCAAGCACCGGCAAGTCGCTGAGAACGGGCATGTAGACGGGTTGCAGGCCGTCGTACGCCACGCCGATGAACGACTGTCCAATCAAGGCACTGGCGCCGATCCCGAATATCGTTAGCGCTAATCCTGTGGCCACCTGGGATGATTGCAGCATCAAGGTTAAAAAACCGAAAAGCCCTGCCATGAGCATGCCCGCCAGAATCCCCGCAAGAATTCCCATCGAAGCCAGACCTGTGTGATGCGCTGCCGCAAAACTGCACACGGCACCGACCAGCATCATGCCCTCAACCCCCAGATTCAGCACCCCTGAACGCTCGACCACCAGCTCTCCGACGGCAGCATAAACCAGCGGCGTGGCTGCTGTGATAATCGTTAACAGCGTAAGTATCAGTGTTTCATCCATGCGCGTTTTTTGATCCGTTGCGTGCTGCAGCAAGCCGGGGCCACGTTGTCTGAATCAGGCTGCACGGGGAGCTCGCCAGACGATGGAGTAGTTTATCAACACATCCGTTGCCAACAGAAAGAACAACAACATCCCCTGGAAAACACCGGTTACTGCCAGTGGCAAGTTCAGTGTGATCTGTGCGGACTCCCCACCCAGATAGGACAATGCCATGATCAATCCGGCAAACAGCACGCCCACTGGATGCAGTCGTCCCAAAAAGGCCACAATAATAGCCGTAAAACCATAGCCAGGCGATATATTGGGCAGCAGTTGCCCGATGGGACCTGCCACCTCAAACAAACCGGCAAGCCCTGCCGCTCCACCACCCAGCAGTAACGCAATCCAGACAAGCCGCGATTGATTGAAGCCTGCGTGTGCTGCCGCCCGAGGTGCTGCACCATTCACCTTGAGCGCAAAGCCGAGCAATGTGCGTGACAGCAGTATCCACCCCGCCACCACAAATCCCAACGCCACCAGAGCACCAGCGTGCAGACGAGTTCCCGACAGTATTCGTGGCAGCGACGCGGCATCGTGAAAAAGACGCGATTCGGGAAAATTAAAACCGTCAGGATCACGCATGGGTCCCGATACCAGATAGGAGAGCAGCAATACGGCTACGTAGGTCAGCATGAGGCTGGTGAGAATCTCATTGACATTGAACCGCGTCTTGAGCAAAGCAGGCACCGCTGCCCACGTCATCCCACCCAGGATTCCGGCAATCACCATGGCGGGAAGCACATACCACGCATCGACGTCATATAGCGCCAGTGCGACGGCCGAACCGGCTATGGCACCGAGTATCAACTGCCCTTCTGCCCCGATATTCCATACCTGCGCGCGGAACCCTATCGATAGGGCAACCCCAATCATGATCAACGGTGCAGCTTTCACACCCAGCTCTGCCAGCCCATATACCGTACTGACAGGTTCGATGAAAAAAGCATGGAACGCCGCACCGATGGGCACGCCCAGTGCGGCAAATAACACAAGCCCGGCAAGTACCGTGATGCCTAAGGCGATTAACGGTGCGAGATACCCCATCAACTTTGAAGGGCGTGCGCGCTTTCGCAAGGCGATCATGGCGCCACCCCTTGATGCTCACGGCCGTTTATCGATTCTGAATCCGCCAGTTTTTCTCCACCCATCAGCAAGCCTACCTGCTGCACACTGATATCGTGTGTGGGATAAAAAGCTGACAGACGTCCTGCACACAATGCGCCGATCCTATCCGTGGCCTGCATGAGTTCGTCCAGATCCTGCGAGATCAGCAGAACGGCAGATCCTTGCAGCGCCAGCTCAACAATGGCTTTGTGTATGGCAGCTGCAGCGCCCGCATCAACCCCCCACGTGGGCTGTGAGATAACCAGTACGCGTGGTACCTGCATGATTTCCCGACCGACAATGAACTTCTGCAGATTGCCGCCTGACAGACTGGAGGCCAACGCTTCAGGCCCCTGACACTGAACGTTGAACTTCCGGATGATCTGTTGCGCGAAACGCTTGCTGCGACGGTAAGAGATGAGTCCCAGCGAACGCAAGTTCTGGCGATGGTGCGCAGTGAGAAAAACGTTTTCGGTTAACGACAAAGCTGGCACCGCAGCATGCCCGAGTCGCTCTTCGGGCACACAGCACAGGCCTCGTCGACGGCGCTCACCAGCGTCAAGCCTACCTAGCGCCTGACCGTCGAGTGTGATGTGCGTGGCCTGATCTGCCAGGCGCTCACCGGCCAGTATCTGTAACAATTCATCCTGTCCATTACCGGCAACACCGGCAATGCCGACAATCTCGCCAGCACCAACATGCAGATGAATGTCATGCAGACTGACAGCATTGGCATCTGGTGCTGCGACGTTCAGCTGCGCGACATCCAGTACCCGCTCCGTACCAAGCTGCGGCTTACGCATCGATACCGGCGCAAGCTCGTCCCCCATCATAAGCGCAGCCAGACTTGCCACACTCTCCTGCCGCGGATCAGCAGTAGCAACAACTCGCCCAGCCCGTAATATGGTGGCCTCGCTGCATAACGTGCGAATTTCTTCCAGCTTGTGACTGATATACAGAATCGCCATGCCATCGTTCGCCAGCACATTCAGCGTATCAAACAGCTCCGTGACCTCTTGCGGCGTCAGCACTGAGGTGGGCTCATCCATGATGAGCAGTTTGGGGTCCTGCAACAGGCAACGAACAATCTCGATTCGCTGCCTGGCACCCACTGACAGTGTGTATACCGAACGCTGCGGGTTTAGCGGCAGACCGTATCGCTGAGAAACTTCAACGATGCGCCTGGCCAGTGTTTCATCAGCATGAACCCCCATCCCCAGCGCAATGTTCTCTAGCACGCTGAGAGAATCGAATAGCGAGAAATGCTGAAACACCATCGCAATGCCCAGCTGCCGGGCAACCTTGGGCTCGGTGACACTGACCTGCCTGCCTTGCCAATGTATGGTGCCTGCATCCGGCGCAAGCAAGCCGTAGAGAATCTTTACCAGCGTGCTTTTGCCGGCACCATTTTCCCCTAACAACGCATGAATACTGCCTGGCTGAAGCTTAAGACTAACGGCATCGTTAGCCAGCACACCAGGATAGGCTTTCGAGATGTCATGCAGGACAACCAATGGCTCGTTCACATTGTCTGTCACATCCGGTAGTACAGCGTCTTCATTGTGAGAACTGTGTAGCGACATGTGAGATCGTGGATGTTACTACCGGCTGACAGGAAAGAAGGTGGGCGTTTTAGTAAGACGCTTTGTACGATGATAGACACTGCAGACTTTGGCGTATCCATAAGTGGCACTTAGTGTACCGCGCTAAACCACCGGTGGTGTAACAAAGCTTGCCATAGCATGCCTGCAACAAATACGTTAATGTCGCGCACACTATCGACGTTACCGCTCACCACCAAAACACGAATCATGAGCACTTCTCACTTACATGCAGTGAAAGCCAGTCTTCTGTACTGCACCGATGACCCTGATCGTCATGGTTCAGCCAGTACCGTTTATCTGCCTGAAGGAATATTGCTCATTGAGAACGGCATTATCCGGGCATGCGGTTCAGCAGAAGAAACGCCCATCCCGGACAACGCCATACTCAGTGATTTCTCAGGCAAGCTGGTGATTCCCGGTTTTGTCGACACGCACGTCCACTACCCGCAAGTCGATATCATTGCGGCCTATGGCACGCGTCTACTGGAATGGCTGGAGCGGTATACATTTCCCGCCGAAACGCAATTTGCCGATGAAGAACATGCCGCTGATGCAGCGCGTTTTTTTCTGGATCAATTGCTGCGTAACGGAACCACCACAGCGTTGGTGTTTGGCACTGTACACGCCACCTCGGTCAATGCGTTCTTCAGCGAAGCATCAGCACGCAAGCTGCGCATGATCTGCGGCAAAGTCATGATGGACAGGAATGCGCCAGAAACGCTGCTGGACACGGCTGAAAGCTCATATCACGACAGTCAACAGCTAATCGACAGATGGCACGATAATGGCCGACTCGGGTACGCGGTAACGCCGCGGTTTGCACCTACCAGCAGTGCAGATCAGCTGCGAATGGCCGCTCGTCTGCTTGATGAGAATCCCGGGGTTCATCTACACACCCACATGGCGGAGAACGCTGATGAATGCGACTGGGTAGCTTCACTGTTTCCTGACACAGCCGACTATCTTGCCGTCTATGAGCAGTTTGGACTGGTGCGTAAACGATCCATGTTTGCCCATTGCATCCATCTATCGGATAACGCCTGGAAACGCATGGCAGCAAAAGATGCTTCCGTTGCGCACTGCCCGTGCTCCAACCTGTTCATCGGGAGTGGTCTGTTTGATTTGCGTTCAGCGCAAAGACACAAAGTGCGCGTTGGACTGGGAACGGATGTGGGCGGCGGCGACAGCTTTTCTTTACTGCGCGTGGTAAACGAGGCCTACAAGATACAACAACTGCAACGCCATACACTTGCACCAGAGCATGCCTTTTATCTAGCCACACTGGGAGGCGCAAGGGCCCTGGATCTGGATGCCAGAATTGGCAGCCTTGAAGTGGGTAAGGAAGCTGATTTTCTGGTGATCAACGAACAGGCAACACCCCTGCTCGCAAGGCGTACAGCCAGTCAGCAGAGCTGGCAGGAGCGCCTGTTCAGTGTGCTGATGCTGGGCGATGACCGATGTATCGACCAAACCTGGATCATGGGCGAGCGTTATCAGTACTGAGGCAAGGTGATGTCGTCAAACAGTTGTGCCCTGGCGTTTCTGGAAGGACTGGCAAGCGCTTGATCAACCCGCTGTTTTGTCAGATGGGGGGCAAATCGCGTGATGAAATCGTACATGAACGGACGCAATTCACGGTGCTGTCGCATACCGATGTGCGTAATGCTGCTTTCGAACAGGTGTGATGCATCCAGAACCTTTAAATCACCGTCAAGCTCGGGTTCATACGCCATCCGCGCAATAATCCCTACACCCAGCCCGGAACGCACATAGGTCTTGATGACATCAGCGTCGGTTGCTGTCAGCACCACGTTAGGTTTCAGATCCCTGGCGGTGAATGCATAATCCAGTTGTGAGCGTCCGGTAAAACCAAACACATAGGTAATGAGCGGAAAACTTGCCAAGGCCTCAAGCGTCAGACTGCCTAGCTGCGCGAGTTTGAACAATGCATGATCAGGTTTGACAATGACCGCCCGATTCCACCGCGAACAAGGAAGCATCACCAGATTATCGTAGAGATGTTGCCCTTCCGTGGCGATGACAAAATCCACTTCGCCCGTGTCCACCATGGTGGCCATCTGCGCAGGCGTTCCCTGGTGTAAATGAATATTAACCCGCGGGTAGTGTTCACCAAACGCTTCTATTATAGCTGGCAACACATAACGGGCCTGTGTATGTGTGGTGGCAAGCCGCAGCTCACCGCTGTAAGGATCAGCATGCTGGCGTCCGATATTGAGTATGTCTTCGGTGCCTGCCAGGATCTTCTCGGCAACAGGGATAATGTCCCTGCCAGCAGGCGTTACCGAAACAATCTGCCTGCCGCTACGCTCGAACAATTCTATACCCAGCTCATCTTCAAGCGCCTTGATCTGCTTACTGACACCGGGCTGCGAGGTGTACAGCGACGCTGCAGTTTCAGAGACGTTAAGATTATTCTGCATCATGGCAACGATGCAGCGCAGCTGTTGCAGCTTCATTAGCCAGTAGGCTGCGCGACGCTTTCCCCGTTTGCATCAACACCCAGACGCTCATGCATGAGCGGACTTGTCGTGGTGTATTGCAAATTGACTTTCTTGTCGGGTTCGAAGGCTTGCTTGATGGCAAAAGCTGCCATAGCGGCTTCATGGAAACCGCTGAGAATCAGCTTTTTCTTGCCCTCGTAGGTGTTGATATCACCGATGGCATAGATGCCGGGCACCGAGGTTTCAAAGGTTGCAAGATTTATTGTGACAAGCTTACGTTCCAGCTCCAGCCCCCAGTTTTCAACTGGACCAAGCTTGGGAGACAGGCCGAAGAAAACCAGAAGATCATCGACCGGCAATGTCACATGTGTTTTTGCTTCATCACGCTGCTCGAAGGTAAGATCACGCAGCTTGCCGTCATCGGTCTCGGTGTACGACTTGAGTGTGGCCATCATGACTCGTACACCACCGGCCTTAGCTAGCACATTGAGTTTGTCAACCGATGCCTGCGCCGCACGAAAGCGCTCTGTGCGATTTACCAGGGTCAAACTCTTTGCTGCAGGTGCGAGCTGAAGAGCCCAGTCGAGTGCTGAATCTCCGCCACCGAGTACTACGACGTCGCGTCCCGCATGCTGCGCAGGATTGCGTACCCGGTAAAACAACTGGGTGTTTTCGAATTTCTCAATGCCTTCCACACGCACGCGCACAGGTGTAAAGGATCCTGCGCCTGCCGCAATAATTACTGCTTTGCACTCGAAATCGGTACCGGTGGAGGTTTTCAGGTAGAAATCCTGATCACCGCGTTTTTGCAACTCTTCCACTGTCTGGTCAAGATGCATTTGCGGTGAGAACGGTGCTATCTGCTGCTCAAGATTATCAATCAGCTGCTGCCCGGTGCATTCGGGCACGGCGGGGATGTCAAAAATGGGTTTATCCGGATAGAGTTCAGTGCATTGCCCACCCGACTGGGGAAGTGCATCGATTACTACAGCAGAGAGCCCTTGCAGCCCCAGCTCGAACACCTGAAACAGACCTACAGGACCTGCACCAATAATTACCACATCAGTCTGGATTGTACTCATGGCTTTACGTCTTCATCTGCAATGTGTGAACTGTCTGAATCTACCCGTGGTTATGCGCTGCCAAGCTTCGGGATTCAGCCCAGGACCGCACAACTCTACTGCACGAAGTAGCGAAAACCCAATCCGATCGTTAGCTCATCGATAAAGGCAGCACCCAGATAGGCCTCACCCAAACCTGTCGGCAAGACAAGACCTGCGCCAAGGGCCAGCTCAGTGGCTGAATCGCTGATACCGAAGTCTACGGTTATACGATGAAAACCGACACTTGAATACCAGGCAAGTCCATTGCTCATCAAGGGCTCGCGACCACTGACCAGCACATCCAGAGCCAGTGAACTCAGCTCTCCATCCAGTTGGCGCAACGAGTAGTCACCAAAGTGATAGCTAGCCTTGCCAGCAATATGAACTTTCTGGCTTATGCGCTGATTGGAGAGAAAATACAGTGCTCCTATGCCCAGAGGTACACCGTCGGTATCACCAAACTCACTGGTACCTACTGTGCCTGTCAGCACCAGCTCTGGCGACAGACGATAGTTCACGCGAGCCGCAATATTCTGGTAATCAAGATCACCCAGATCACCCGTGACAAGGCCAAGTTCAACCGTTAGATCGCTGGTATTGGCAGGGCTTGCCTCACGACCTGCTAACAGGCCAAGGTACTCAGCATGGGCCGCAGAGGACAGCAATGCAATCGTTACGCAAGCGTACACACCTGTACGCAAGGCACGGGCAGCTTTGGATAGATCAAAGGGTAATAGCAACATGTATTTTATACTCAAGAAAGTCACTTCAGAAAGTGTCGGTAGCCTGCACCAAAATTGATATCTTCCACGTAGACAATGCCAGCATAAAACTCACCCGCCTTGCTTTGCGTCTCTACAACAACGCCGCCACCGAAGGTTAGCTCTGTCTCTGTCTCTGAATCACTACTCCGGTTACCTTGCTTGAACTTCGATGTACCACGTTGCAAGCCGACACTGCCATTGAAATACATGGTTCCAGCCTGGTTAATGGGTTCCTGGCTACCGAACACGCCCTCAATCACAATCGAATTGCCCTCTGCAGTAATATCGGCATCGTCCTCTTCCAGGTCGAACAGGTGGAAACTTGCGTGCACAGCAAAATCGGACGTTGCAAACACGCCATCCATTTGCCAGAACCCACCGATGCCATAAGTCAGGCCGTCAAAATCCTCTAATGTCGATTGACCCAAATCGCCGTAGACCACTGTTGTCGGGTTGAGCTTATAGTTAAAACGACCGCCAAAGTGCTCGTAATCAGCATCTTCATACTCGCCAAAGACTGCGCCCACCTCGAACGATGTGTCCGGTGCCCGACTGAGATCCGGCGAACGGGCGTTCAGCAAACCGAACAATTCTGCGGAGGCAGTACCCGAAACTGCCAGAGCTGAAACTAATGTCAATCCTGCAATGTTCTTGATCAGATGACGCATTTATTACTCCTTTTAATGATGGCTTGTAGGCCACAGTGCTTAATATCACAGTACTTCAGCTGAAAACTGTCAGGACAGCTCCGTACCGCCCTTTGATTTTAGTTGAATACTTGCTCACGCGTGGCCAGAAATTCCACATCCGGCCAGCGCTCCTGCGCCATCTGCAGATTGATGCGCGTGGGCGCCAGATACACCAGCTCGCCTGCATGATCAACTGACAGGTTCATATCCAGTTTCTTGCGAAACTCCTCCAGCATCCTTTCATCAGCACATCGTATCCAGCGGGCCTGCTGTACACCAATGGTTTCAAACTGACATTCCACCTTGTATTCATCGCGCAATCGTTGTGCAACCACTTCAAATTGCAAGACGCCCACCGCACCTAAAATGAGATCGTTGCTGACTAGCGGCTTGAACAACTGCGTAGCTCCCTCCTCACACAACTGACTAAGACCCTTTTGCAAGGCTTTCATCTTCAATGGATCCTTGAGCACAGCGCGGCGAAACAACTCGGGCGCAAAGTTGGGAATACCGGTAAAAGCCAGTTCCTCACCCACCGTAAAGGTGTCGCCTATGCGAATGGTGCCATGATTGTGCAGCCCGATGATATCCCCACTGAAGGCCTCTTCTACATGCCCTCTGTCGGCTGCCATGAAGGTCAGCGCATCGTTTAGCCGCACCTCTTTGCCCAGTCGCACATGCTTGACTTTCATTCCCCGGGAAAAGGTGCCAGAGCAGATGCGAACAAACGCTACGCGATCCCGATGCTGAGGATCCATATTCGCCTGTATCTTGAATGCAAAACCTGTGAATTTGTCCTCGTGCGGATTGACTTCACGAGTGATCGTAGACCGCGCTTGTGGGCCTGGTGCATATTTTACGAAATCAGCCAACAGCTCAGAGACGCCAAAGTTATTGATGGCCGAGCCAAAGTACACAGGCGTTAGCGTACCCGCACGGTACGCATCAAGATCGAATGCATGACAAGCGCCTTCCACCAACTCCAGCTCTTCACGCAGCTCCGCTGCCATGGGACCAAGGATTTCATCCAGCTTGGGATTATCAATTCCCTCGACCACCTCTCCCGCCTGCATCTTGCCTCCGTGTGTGGGTGAATAGAAATGCACCACACCGGTATGCAAGTGGTAAACGCCCTTGAATCGCTTGCCCATTCCTATCGGCCAGGTGATCGGTGCACAACGGATATTCAGCATGTCTTCCACTTCATCCATCAACTCGATGGGATCACGTCCTTCGCGATCCATTTTATTGATAAATGTCATGACTGGCGTGGTACGCAAGCGACACACTTCCATAAGCTTTTTGGTGCGCGTTTCTACACCTTTGGCGCAATCGATAACCATCAAGGCAGAATCTACAGCCGTTAGTGTTCTGTAGGTGTCCTCGGAGAAATCCTCGTGACCAGGGGTGTCCAGCAGGTTGACGATGTGATCAGCGTACGGAAACTGCATGACTGATGAGGTGACAGAGATTCCTCTCTCCTGCTCCATGGCCATCCAGTCGGATGTGGCGTGGCGCGCAGCCTTTCGCCCTTTGACAGTACCTGCCAGCTGTATGGCACCACCGAACAACAGGAGCTTTTCCGTCAGCGTCGTTTTACCGGCATCCGGATGAGAGATGATCGCAAACGTACGGCGCTTTTCCACTTCGCTGAGAAATTCGGCATCAGCCATCAGAGGTTACTCCTGTTAGTACACGACACCCTGATGGTGTGTGCGCATTGTGTAAAGCAAGAAACCATGACACTGGACGACAACAAGTTCCGGCAAATGAGTGGGTTTAAAAAAGACAGTTTTCGAAGAACGTGCTTTTTTGCTGACGTTTACGGATATGCAGACGACTTTCGAGCAATGTACGTACAGCTTGCGTATCCCGCCGCAACGCGATCGTACTGACTGCTAATTACCGCAAAGCGCGCCATTCTAGCGCAAGACGCTCATTCGCATCGCCTGTAAGGGCATCTCAGTGCCGAAAAAGCGTTTCATTGTCACTGACAAGATTTTTCGCCATCACGATCGCGTCCTCTCGCCCATTGGCAGAGTCGTAGTATCCCTTGCGAACACCCACCTCATTGAAGCCGGAACGCTCATAGAGCTCGATTGCGCGTGGATTGGATGGACGCACCTCCAGAAACACTGTGTGCGCTTGCCGTTGCCCGGCCTGTCGCACCAGATGCTCAAGCAAAAGCCTGGCGAACCCCTGGCGCTGATAGGGACCGTCAATACACAGATTCAGGATATGAGCCTCGTCCGCAGCAACCTGCATGATCCCGTAACCTATCAAGTCATTATCAAGTAACACCATCTGGCAGGTATAACCCGCCTTGAGACAATCACGGAAGATGCCATCACTCCATGAAAAGTCATAGTTACGTCTTTCCATGGTGCCGATAAGCGCCACGTGCCGAAGGTACATGGGCGCAAAAGTGATGTCGGCTACGACCGGGCGACTGCTCACGGCGACCCCATCACTGATTCAACAACATAAGTTGCAACGCTTTCAAGGTCTCCCAGGCGCGGCGTTTGAGTGCCGGGGTCTGTAGCAGCAAGTCCGGGTGAGGCAGCCGCCAGACTGGCAGTGACGATGTCGGCATTCGCCCATGTTCAGCTTCAACAGGGCTGTACAAGTCAGCGCTATCTGGATCAAGCACGAGAATGGCTCTGGTATGCGCAGTGCAGATAGCATCCAGATAGATTGATGACTGAGTACTTCCGGCCGGGGTGAAGGGCTTTGCAGCTACCGCACACTGAGTTATGGCATTGCGCGGCATATTGATCGCCCGCATCATCAAGTCGAACAACTGTTCACTGCCAGGATCCAGAGCAGATGCTTGTGGCGTGCCACTGTGCAGACAGACAACCAACAGCGCTGACTGATCCTGACCAATATAGCTGACTGTTGCGCCGCGATAAACCAATGGCAACAATGGCTGCTCGACAAGCCACTGCGCCAAAGCGGCGAGACCAGACCCATCTGTAACGCCAGCGTTAGACGCGGCAATTGGCGTTGGCGTTGGCGTTGGCGTTGACAATGCCAGGTGCTCTGGCTGGTTTTTTAATATGCTGTCTGTCAGTGACTCGCTCACATCCTTGCAGGTCCAGGCAACAAGCCCCATCGCGCTCATGCAACCAAGCTGCCGTGAAGAGTACGCCATACTAGTGGTCCGTCCAGCCGTTTGAAAAGCAAGCCAATCTGCCAGAGACCAGTTTGCCAGAGACCCCTATGCCAGGGAGATCACAGGGCACTTGTGATGATGCGCTGAACGAGGCGTCAGTCACTGGATCGTCCACCTCTCTGCCGCTTGCGATACAAGCGAAACAGGTAGTAAACCGGCCCGGACAAGCCGTAAATCACAGATGCAATAAGTATCATTTTAGGTGGATCCACTGCTGTCACCACAAGCAGCAGTAACAGACCCAGCAACATCGCAAACGGGACCTTTTTGTTGTCACCCAGATCCTTGAAACTGTAATAGGTGAATGTGCTGACCATGGCAATTCCGCTGGCAGCTGTCATCACCGCAGCCAGGATCACGACATCGTCGCCGCTGACGCCCAACCCGGTCATGACCCACACAAAACTTGCAAGAATGGCGGCGGCAGACGGACAGGCAAGCCCCTGGAAAAACCGCTTGTCAGCAGTGCCCACTGCCACATTGAATCGTGCTAGTCGCAGGCCGCAGCATGCAGTA
Organism: uncultured Granulosicoccaceae bacterium; assembly: GCA_964352535.1. GTDB lineage: Bacteria > Pseudomonadota > Gammaproteobacteria > Granulosicoccales > Granulosicoccaceae > Granulosicoccus. Next base: position 14,317 of record CAYGSW010000033.1, read on the forward strand.
TAGACAAAAGCGATGACCCAGCTAAGCTGCCCGTAATGCGCTTCGCTAAGGTCCGACAGCGACCATGAATACATCAGAAACGCCGGTGCCATACCAAATGAAATCATGTCCGCCATGCTGTCGTACTCAGCACCAAAGGCGGTTGTGGTGTTGGTCATGCGCGCCACGCGCCCATCGAATCCATCAAGCACCATGGCCACAATGATTGCAAGCCCTGCATCACCATAGTGGCCGTTGTAGGCCAGAATTATGCTGTAGAAACCTGCTAACAGCGCACTCGTGGTAAACAGATTCGGCAGCAGATAGATGCCACGCGAAGGCCGTTTCTGTTCAGTAGAGGGGCTTTCCATTACTCGATCTCAGGTTACAGCTGAACGCCAAGTTTAGCCTTAGTGAACGTCCAATGCTTAAACTCGCCGAACAGGCAATGTTTCCTGAGTGATTACACCAGTGTACCGAAACCGTCAGAGCTTTCAGGCCTTCAGGCTCTTGTCTCCACGAGCGATACCGGTTGTACCCGAACGCACGGCCTCTATGACGTTTTCCCGGCCCGCCGCATCCAGAAATGCGTTTATCTTGTGATCATTGCCAGTGAGCTCCACCACGTAGCTGGTGTCTGTAACATCAAGGATGCTGCCCCGGAAGATGTCCGTTAAGCGCTTGAGCTCCTCGCGTGCACCATCCACCGCTCGCAATTTGAGCAGCATGATTTCACGCTCGATAAAGTTGACTTCTGTCAGATCAGTCAGCCGGACAACATCGATCAGCTTGTTAAGCTGCTTGATAATCTGTTCGACAGTCTGCTCTGTGCCGATAGTTACAATTGTCATCCGCGACAAGGTGGGATCGTGAGTAGCCGCGACTGTCAGCGATTCAATATTGTACCCACGGGCACTAAACAAACCAGACACCCTGGACAGGGCGCCCGATTCGTTTTCAAGCAATACAGATATTACGTGCCTTCGCATCAGGCAAGCTCCCTGGCAGGGTTGAGGCGCATTTCGTGATGTCCTTTGCCGGCTTCTATCATCGGGTAGACATTTTCGGCCTGGTCGGTCTGAAAGTCCATGAACACTACGCGATCCTTGAGGGCGAACGCTTCATCCATGGCGCTATCTACATCAGCCGGGTTCTCAATGCGCATGCCAACGTGCCCATAGCTTTCTGTCAGCTTGACGAAATCGGGCAAGGCGTCCATGTAGGAATGTGAATAGCGTTTTTCATAGTTGAATTCCTGCCACTGCCGCACCATGCCCATGTACCTGTTGTTAAGACAGATGATCTTGACCGGCGTGTTGTACTGCAAACAGGTGGATAGCTCCTGAATGCACATCTGGATGCTGGCCTCCCCCGTGATACAGGCCACCATCTCGTCAGGAAATGCCAACTGCACACCAATAGCGGCTGGCAATCCAAAACCCATGGTGCCCAGACCGCCTGAATTGATCCAGCGACGTGGCTTGTCGAAGCCGTAGAACTGAGCAGCCCACATCTGGTGCTGCCCGACATCAGAGGTGATGTAGGCATCGCCTTTAGTGGCACGCCACAAGGATTCAACCACGGACTGCGGCTTTATGAGTTTGTCGCCTTGTTCGTATGCCAGGCAGTTCACTCCCGCCCACTGTTTGATGGTTGCCCACCAGGCTGCAATGTCCGCCGGATCAGCACGCTTGTCAGTTTCCTTGATGAGTGCGTTCATGGCATCGAGCACCTGGCTGACATTACCCACGATGGGCACGTCTACAGTCACGTTCTTTGAAATGGATGCAGGATCGACGTCGACATGGACAATTTTGGCATGTGGACAGAAGCTCTCGATTTCGCCGGTAACCCGATCGTCAAATCGTGCGCCAATGGCAATCAGAACGTCACAATCATGCATGGCCATGTTGGCTTCGTAGGTTCCGTGCATACCGAGCATGCCAAGATTCTGTTTGTTGGATGCCGGAAACGCACCCAGGCCCATCAAGGTCTGAGTGATCGGGTATCCAAGCAATTCTGTAAATTCAATCAGTTGTGGTGCTGCATCACCCAGAACACATCCGCCGCCCGAATAAATCATTGGACGCTTGGCAGATAGAATGAGATCAACCGCCTTGCGAATCTGACCCGGGTGGCCCTGCTCCGCAGGGCTGTAGGAACGCATGTTGACCGTTTTCGGATAGTCGAAAGGCACTTTGATCCCGGGGGTAGTGAAGTCTTTCGGGATATCCACCACAACCGGACCAGGGCGTCCAGTGGTTGCTACATGAAAGGCCTTCTTGATGGTTTCCGCAAAGTTTTCCAGTGAGTCGACCAGAAAGTTGTGCTTTACGCAGGGTCGAGTGATGCCGATGCAATCCACTTCCTGAAAAGCATCACTACCGATAAACCGGCTTTGCACCTGACCGGACAGCACAATCATGGGAATTGAGTCCATGAAAGCCGTGGCTATACCAGTCACCGCATTAGTGGCACCTGGGCCTGATGTAACCAGCACCACACCCGGCTTGCCGGTTGCACGCGCATAACCATCCGCAGCATGCGTTGCACCTTGCTCATGGCGCACCAGAATATGCTTTACCGAGTTTTGCTCATAGAGTGCATCGTAAATATGCAACACGGCACCACCGGGGTAACCGAACAAGAATTCAACGCCCTCTTCTTTAAGAGCCTCGATTAATACCTCACCACCTGATAACTCCACCGATAAATCCTCTTGATTGATTACAACGCGAGCCACTTACGCCTTGGCAAATACCTGCTTTGGCAATACCGTTGCTCTTGTACGAGTAAAAGACGTCATTGATTGAGAAAATGTCATGCGAAACCGACGCTTACCCGAATCCGAGGCTGCCTGCAGTGTGGGGTGTACACTCTACGGCTTGGGTCTCTGACAGTGGCAAGCGCACCAGCATTGTTGCGCATGGTTGTTATCCAGGGAGGCGGCCAGCAGCCTGAGGGTCGAGCATTGTCAGCGGTGGTGGGTGGACCACTGAGTCACACATTGCGAGAGGTAGGACGCAAAGGCGACGGAACTGCTAGCTGGCCGGATTGTGTCAAACCTCCGGAAGTTTCAGAGTATAGCGTCTAGTAACCTTTTGCGGGGGCCGATTCAGAATTGCCCATGTGGTTAATGCTCGTGATAAGTTGGAACTAAAGACGCAATATGATAATCAGCTGGCATGTTTAATGACGCATACCTGCCGATACAAATTACACAAGTCATACGATTGGCGCGTTTCACGTATAACCGATGGTCGGTTAACTTGAACGAATCTCGATTCGAACACACTATTTGTAACCGGACATACTTTGAGTCACGAGCTGCCTTGCCCTTGAACATGTTGTCGAAATTGTTGCTGGCGTGTACCTCGGCGTTGCTCGAGTTCAGTGGACGACTGCGATCACAGAAACGCTTGGCTCAACTTCCCCACCGCACCTTACGTGAGCGTGCAACGGCCATGGCGCTGGGAATTTTGCTGGTTTGCAGCTGCGCTACTGTCTTTGCCCAGCAGAACCTGCCTACCATGGGCGAACCCGCAGACGCTGCCTTGTCGCCTCTGGAAGAACAACGGCTCGGCGCCCAGTTCATGCGACAGATCCGCGCGCAACTGCCATTGGTTCGTGATGTCCAGATCACAGAATACATACAGAACCTGGGCAACAGATTGACATTGGCGTCAGGAAAGACTGACACAGACAACTTCACGTTCTTTGTCCTAGACGACCCACAAATCAATGCGTTCGCCATTCCCGGTGGCTATGTCGGCATCAACTCGGGGCTAATAGCAGCCATGAGCCATGAAGAGCAACTGGCCAGCGTCGTGGCTCACGAAATTGCACACGTAACACAACGACATCATGCTCGCGCTTTTGCCACCGGCAACAAGGCTTCTCTGAGCGCAGCTGCTGCCGTGCTTGCGGCAATCATTATCGGCCAGGCCTCACCACAAGCCGGACAGGCAGCACTTGCCGCAGGCCTGGCAGCGACCCAGCAGTCGGCTATCAACTTTACCCGTGGCAATGAGGTTGAAGCTGATCGTATCGGCATTGAAATTCTGGCTAACGCAGATTACGACGCACGTGCGATGGCCGAGACATTCGACATCATGCGCCGGAAAAACTCATTGAACACCTCAGGGCTTGCACTGGAATATCTGCGCACACACCCTCTTGACAACAATCGTATTGCCGAGGCAACTGACCGAGCCAGTACAAAACCTGCCAGGGCACGTGTCATGTCGGTGGATTTCGATTTGTTCAAGGCGCGACTGGCTGTACTGACCTCAACTGACCAGGCTCAGACGATGCGCGTTTTCAAATCCCGGTTTGAGCGCAAAGCCGATATCGAGAGCACCTACGCGCTGGCCATGATCTCCGGACGGGACAATCGCATAGCCGAAGCCAGACGCTATCTGAAGACACTCGATACCATGGTCACCGCCAATCCCATGGTGGAACTGCTGCGTGCTGACATTAGCCGTCAAGCGGACAGTGCCAGCGTAAATGCAACACTTGCGGCTCTGGCTGATCTCTATCCCGATCGATTTTCGATTGTCGAAAAACGACTGGACAAGCTGGTGCAGGATCGCCAGTTACCCGAAGCGCTGAGAGTGGCTACTCGCTACGTCCGTACCAACGCCCGGCCAAACCCCCTGGCATGGCGTCAGTTGGCAAGCATCCAGCAACAACTGAATGACAGCGCGGGCAGTCACGAATCCCTGGCTCGCTACTTCGAAGCACTCGACGAGCTGGGACGGGCGCAAGGCCAACTGCAACTTGCCTTACGAGAAGTGACAGCTGGATCACAAGACGAGATTCGGCTGACCGCTAGCTTGAAAAGCCTGAAAGAAAAAGCCAGCCGATTGCGCTAGTAGTCCGAGAATAACGATCGAAGCGAAAGTGTGAGAGTTCGAGTCAGATTTTCGTGTCAATTGAGGTGAATAGTTGTTCTATTCGCCGAGATTTACGCGGAAATCTGACTGGAGGCAGCCCCGCCGAAATATCGCGCTTTCGCTCGATCAGCTTATTCTCGGGCAGCCTCCTAGTTTAGTGGATAACCTGGCCTTACCGTGTAGCTGGACCTGCACTGACAATCTGACGTCCGCTTTCAGTGTCGGTGTACTGCTCGAAATTGGCAATAAACAGCTTGGCAAGCTCATCGGCTTTGGTCTGCCATTCATCCGCGGATGCGTACGTCGTGCGTGGATCAAGCAACCTAGTATCAATACCGGGGATATCAACGGGTACGCTCAGATTAAACGTTGGTACAACCGTAGTCTCGACATCATCCAGCGTTCCATCGAGGATAGCGTCAACAATGGCACGTGTGGCCTTGATGGAAATACGCTCACCGCTGCCATTCCAACCCGTGTTGACAAGATACGCTTTGGCTCCTGACACTTCTATGCGCTTGACAAGCTCATCAGCGTATTTGGTGGGGTGCAGGCTTAGAAACGCTTTGCCAAAACAGGCCGAAAACGTAGGTTGCGGGCTCGTTATTCCAAGCTCTGTACCCGCAAGCTTTGCGGTAAAGCCTGATAGAAAATGGTATCGCGTCTGCTCGGGTGTCAAGATTGATACCGCTGGCAAAACACCAAACGCATCAGCTGTCAGGAAGATAACGCGTGTTGCGTGTCCGGCTTTGGAAATCGGCTTGACGATATTCTCAATGTGGTGCAGCGGGTAGGACACACGCGCATTTTCGGTCTTGCTTCCATCGTCGTAGTCAACTGATCCGTCAGCCTTGACCACCACATTTTCCAACAGGGCATCTCGACGGATTGCGCCGTAAATATCGGGTTCTGCTTCGGCGCTCAGTCTTATGGTTTTGGCGTAACAACCACCCTCGTAGTTGAAGACGCCCTCATCATCCCAACCATGCTCATCATCACCGATAAGGCGACGCTTTGGATCTGTCGACAGAGTTGTCTTACCCGTACCAGACAGGCCAAAGAAGACAGCTGTATCATCGTTTTCACCAACGTTGGCAGAGCAGTGCATTGACGCGATTCCCTGTAGGGGCAACAGAAAGTTCATGTACGAGAACATGCCTTTCTTCATCTCGCCGCCGTACCAGGATCCACCAATAAGCTGGATTTTTTCAGTGAAATTAAATGCAACGAAATTCTGCGAGTTCAGTCCTTGTTCTTGCCAATCAGGATTCACCACGGACGCCCCGTTCATGACGACAAAGTCAGGCTCAAAGGCTGCCAGCTCTTCAACGGATGGCCGGATGAACATGTTTGTCACAAAATGGGCCTGCCAGGCCACCTCGGTGATGAAACGTACCGCCAGGCGAGTGTTCTCATTGGCACCGCAGAATGCATCAACGATAAACAGCCGTTTGCCTGTAAGGTGACTACCTACCAGCGTTTTCAACTTTCCCCAAACGGCTTCGGATATTGGCTTGTTGTCATTATCGCCTTGCGTAGACCACCAGAGTACGTCCCTGGTGAGCGCATCTTCCACAATGTACTTGTCTTTCGGGCTTCTGCCAGTGAACGCACCGGTGTCAACCGCAATAGCACCACTGGTGGTTAATGTGCCACGCTCAAGTTCCTGTAAATCGTCGCGAGTCTCTTCTGCAAAGAGCTTCTCGTAACTCGGGTTATAGACAATCTCGGATACAGTTGAGATTCCATAGGGTGAAAGGTCCAGTCCAGTAGTCACAACACGAGCTGCCTGAGTCATAGTTCGGTCCACTTGAAAAAACGGTTAATCGCCAAGCATGCTTGACGCTCATCGGGCTACCGCCCCGTAGGCTGCGCACTATACTGTACTCAGTGGCCGAAGGTCTTGACCTTAGTCGAAAAAATACATTTTAAAACAGACACTTGCGAGAATACTACCTGATTTTTGTAGTTAAATTACGACATTGGATTTGCCACAACAGACGATTTTTATAGTAGAAACAAGGGCTACCGACTATTGCGGAATCTTCTGTTTTTGTCATTGGAATCATTTGCCGATTCACAAAAGTTATTCGGGTAGTTTCAGTTCATGCCCAGGAAAGTCGGCCTGTTCACACAACTGGACGTCAGGTCGTGCGAGTTGCTTGAAAGCGTCTTGCCAACAAGCCAGCGAGGCAAAGCAGCATGATGAGAGGGAACAGGACATCCACCCTGCCCGATGTTGTGCCCATTGCTGCACCCGCAGCTGCTGTACCAGCAACAGAACAGCCAGCACCACCTGAAAGTCCGGTCTCAATAACCGGAGAACCGTCTGGACGCTGGCCATCCCCGAATGGTGTACCTTCAGGATTGGATACGTTAGGGTTTGTGGGGTCTAGCTCATTTTCAGGCACAGCCTCCACCTGCGCACTGCCATCTGCATCTGCATCCTGGAAATCGGGGATACCGTCAAGATCGGTATCAGCAAACGAATCCCGGCTCAGCAGACTGTTACCTCCATCAATCAAGCCATCCTGATTCAGGTCAGTCGTACTATCAATCAGTCCGTTTCCATCGGTATCAATGCCCTGCGTTTCTAACAGATCTGACACTGAATCATTGTCACTGTCCAGATCACGATAATCCCGCGCACCATCTTCATCAGTGTCAACAATGGAAAAGATGGGCACACCAGAATCAGGCGCAGTTTCGGCGCGATCAAGATAGCCATTGATGCCGGTGAGTTGTGCATTGTCCACCCTGCCGTCATTGTCCAGATCAATGAGGTTTACGTTCAGCTCACCACCGTTCGCCTCGCGAATATCGGTGACACCATCGTTATCACTGTCAATATCCAGATAGTCAGGAATCCCGTCGGTGTCGGTATCCGTCGGCTGATCACCCTGACCCCGTTCGATAGCGTCTGGAATTGTGTCGTTGTCTGAATCCAGATCCCGCAGGTTCAGGATGCCATCCTCGTCAGTATCCATCGAACCCTCCACACTGTCTGGCAATCCATCTCCGTCAATGTCATCACTGAACGAATCAATGTCGAGCACACCATCGTTGTTCGAATCAGTGTCCAGATAATCAGGCTGCCCATCGCTGTCCGTATCAACCGGCAATAGAGCGTTTTCACCCGCCTCGACAAAATCCGGAATGCGATCAGCATCAGAGTCCACGTCCAGGTAGTCGGGGGTTCCGTCGTTGTCAGTATCCGCCGTTGTACCCTCTACAACATCAGGAATTCCATCGTTGTCATTGTCGAGATCGACTGCATCCGGGCGCTCATCGCCGTCAGAGTCCAGCTGAACCTCCAGAGCATAGTCTTCCACCTCGCCATCTGGCGCAGCACCTGTTGCGTCTGCCGCCAACAATGCAACCGTGGTGATACGAAACCGTGCGTAGGAGGTACCGGCAAAGTCAGTGGTAACACCACTCAGATCAGGCCAGATCAGCTTGAATTTCTCGTTATCAGCGCCTGCTGCCACGGTTGCAGTAGCAAACTCGTCGCTGTCAAAAAACCCGTTACCATCAAAGTCGACCCAACCGCCCAGAATAGCCGGAACATCCAACGGATTGGTGGCAAAAACATTGGTGTCGTAAGACTTGCCGTTTTGCACCAGCACAGGAAATGCAAAGACGCCGCCCTCATCATCCAGCCCGTCATTGTCATCCGCCAGGGCCAGGACATCATTCACCGGCACATTATCGTCCGCAGGCTCGTCACCGAGATATGGCCCGGCACTGACAATTTCATGCGTCGCAAATCCGTAGGATTCCGGTGCGTCGCCGGTATCAGCGGCCATGGAGGCGCTACAACCCAGAACAAGTAAACCAGCAAGGCAATCCCGCGCTATACGGTTTACATCGAATGCAATGAACGCGAATTTCAACATGGCAAATTACTCAGAAAGGCGACAGTGTTGACTACGTTTGGCTACTTCCAGAGCGAATCAGATGAGTGCAACCATTTCATCACGGCTCATCTGATACGTTCGGTACGCGTGCAGTTTCAAGGTCATCTACCGGACAACATTGAACTCAACACGACGGTTTGCCGCTCTACCGGCAACCGTAGCGTTGGTCTGTCGCGGAATGGATTCACCAAACGCCTGCGGTTTAAGTCTAGTGCCGGATATCCCCTCATCCATAAGATATCGCGCAACCGATAAAGCACGACGTCTGGAGAGCTGCAAATTGGTCGTAGCATCGCCCATGTTGTCAGTGTGTGCCTCAATGGTGATACGCACATCAGGGTAGTCTCGTAACGTCTGCGCAACCTCCGAAAGAATTTCGGTGGCGCTCTGGGTCAGATCAGCCGAGCCAACCATAAAGTTAACCCCTTCAATAACACCATTAAAAATCTCGCAGCCCGTCGAATCCACGGGTGACCCTTGTACTGTATCAGTACATTCGTCATCCACATCAAGCACGCCATCCTCATCCGAATCGGCTATGCTGGGTAACGTGTTCGGCGCCGTTGGCTCTGCCAGCTCAGCTGAATCAACCGGTTCGACAGGCACTGCTTCAGGTTCAGCCTGTTCGATAGGCTCGGGCACTACAGGTTCTGGTATGAGAGTTGGCGCAGCGACGGTCTGCGGGTCTTGCACTGCCGAGGTTTCGGCGTCGCCCTTCAGGGTATCAGGTGCATTCGCCGGTTGTTCAGTTGTCGCAGTTGGCTGAACACGCGATTGCGTGTCGCGTTGACGCTGTGATCGCCCAAAGCGATACAGCAGCGCAAGTTGCGCATACTTTGCGTCAGTTTCATGGGCAATGAACTCGGCTCTGGCCGCAAGGCCGTTAGTAAAACCGTACTCTACGCCAGCACCTGCCAACACGTGAACATCGTTAACCCGGTTGAAGCGCACGCTCTGTGCATCATTGTCCAGCGTGCCTATGCCGAGTCTGCCAAAGACTGAAAAGCCTTGTCGCCGCAATCGAGCCTCCTTGTCGTTGAGACCATAGTAAAGCCCACTGATACCAGCCACGGTGTAGGCTATGGAACCTTCAGGTGTCAAAGTAGATTCACCCAGATCTGCAATATGCCCTTCAACACTAAAGCGATTGTTAATGTCGTAGCCTAGGAGCAACCCCGCCCCTGAGCTGCCAGAATCATCCACGGATACTCCCGGAACTCCGTCAGTATTAGGTTCAAGTTGGCTTACGGACACACCTGCGCCTGCATAGACTCGCTGATCAAAGTCTCTGTCAGCCAGAAAGACATCAGGGGTTTCGCAGCCCACAAGGACAAAAAAGGCGGTGGGTACAACAACCAGCCGAACCCGACTCCATACGTTATCAGTCATTACTTTTAATAGATTGGAAAAGTCTGCGTCGCGTGGCCAGAAGCATTGCGCTAGCCCCCATTAAAAACCCAAGCAGGGGATCCAAACGTGTTGTAGCAGTTGGGTCTGCCGCTGCCACACTACAACCGAATCCAGTGCCACCCAGACCTGTTTCGATAACACCTGCGCGACCGGTACCAGACTGAACGATATCAGGCACGCCGTTGCTGTCAGAGTCGGGCAGCACAACAGGTACACCTTGTCCGGGCACCGAGCCATCATTGAAAGGTCCGCTGAAGCCGTTGCCATCACTGTCAGGGTCCGCACTGTCAATCACCCCGTCTCCATCAGTATCAGGGCCTGCGGCAAAGTCGGCGTCCACTGCATCATCAATACTGTCGTTATCAACATCGGCACCACCTGTGATGTCGGCATCATTGATATCGCTGACACCGTCTCCATCAGAGTCAGCCAGGCCATCATTCTGACCATCATTGTCTTCGTCGGCGAAACCAGCCTCTACCAGATCACTGATGCCATCTCCATCGCTATCTCTATCCAGGCTGTTTGGCATTCCATCGCGATCAGCATCAGCCAGGGGTGCCATAACCGCGGCAAAGTTGTCATCGAAACCGTTTCCGCGAGTATCAATGAAATTGTCTATTCGACCATCGCCATCCAGATCAGCCACGGCAGTAAAGTTTTCAACGATGTCAGAAACGCCATCCTGATCACTGTCAAGATCTCTGTGATTTGGAATCCGGTCCATGTCGAAATCGTTGGCCTGTAACGGAAGATTGACCAGAGAATCATCAGCGCCGTCGTTGTTTACATCGGCGGTGAGATCCAGTCGTCCGTCAAAATCTTCATCAGTACCCAATGACTCTGCAACATCGGTCAAGCCGTCATTGTCAGAGTCCAGATCGAGCCAATCGGGCACGCCATCACCATCCGTGTCGACAAGATTATCGCTAGCACCGGTAACCAGACCCGATCCATCAACGGTACTGGCAGCAAGTCTTCCGGTTGATGATATAGCGCCACGAGAAGCCTCTAGCGCGTCGTAGATACCGTCGTTGTCACTATCTAGGTCACGATAGTTTGCAACACCGTCACCATCTGCATCACGGCTACCCTCAACTTGATCGAGGATGCCATCGTTGTCGCTATCGAGATCGATTGAATCCGGGACACCATCACTGTCGCTATCGCGAGTGCCTTCAACGATATCCGATATGCCATCGTTATCATCATCCGTATCCTGTCCGTTGGCTTGGCCATCACCGTCGTGGTCAGCACCAGGATCGGGTGCTTCGGGCCCGGCAACGCCTTCAGGATCCTGAAAATCAGGAATTCCATCACCATTGGTGTCTACCGGTGACGTGGCATCAGGGCCCGCCTCAGTGGCATCGTCGATACCGTCGTTGTCAGAATCCTGCTCACGGTAGTCAGCTGCACCATCGGCATCGCTGTCAGTGGGCAAGCCGAGTGGTCCTCTCGTTTCTACACTATCAGGCAGTCCATCGTTGTCAGAGTCTGAGTCGCGATAGTCAAGCACGCCGTCGCCATCCGTGTCGAACAATGGCAGGGCGCTGGCCTGAACCGAGTCATCTACCCCTTTTGTGTCGTCATCCACGAAATTGTCGATACGGCCATCAGAATCCGCATCGGTACCGCCTGCCTCTACAAGATCACCGATGCCGTCGCCATCGCTGTCAATATCCAGATAATCAAAGATCCCGTCACCATCGGTGTCTCGAAGACTTGTACTGATGAAACCAGAACCCGGAGACGTCTCAATAACATCCGCGACACCGTTGCTCCCAACCTCGACGCGTATATCGATGGCTCCAATTCGCACAGGGTCCAGAGTGGCGATTGTTTGAGCATCCAACCGCGCCTCGACAAGGTCCAGAATGCCATCGTTGTCGCTATCAAGATCATTGCCATCCGGCGTACCATCTCCATCGGTATCGCGTGAGCTGGCATCTGCCACGCCATTTCCGTCGGCGTCAATAATGCCCTCTTCAGAATCAAGGATGCCGTCGTTGTCATCGTCCAGATCATCCTGGTTGGCTATACCGTCGGCATCACGATCGGGTCGGGGGTCGTCATCGATCGGTGAATCGGCACCATCCCGGTCACCGCTGTCGCCAGAGCTCTCGCCCGTGTTACCACCATCACTGCCAGTGCCAGTGCCAGTGCCATTGCCATTGCCATTGCCAGAACCCTGGAACGCATTTTCCTGAAAATCAGCAATGCCGTTGTTATTGTTATCCGCCGGACTATTGGGATTTGCGCCGGCCTCAATCGCGTCCAGAACACCATCGCCGTCAGCATCCTGCTCTCGATAGTCAGCAGCGCCGTCGCCATCGGTGTCGGGTGGTGTTGTCAGATTCCCGGTTGTTTCCACGCTGTCCGGCAGGCCATCGCCATCAGAGTCTGCATCCTGAAAATCCCGGACACCATCGCCATCAGTATCAAACAGTGGCAAGGCGCTGCTCTGCACAGCATCATCAACACCCTTGTCATCCTGGTCGGTGAAGTTATCAATGCGGCCATCAGCATTGCTATCGCGGCCACCGGCCTCTACCAGATCCGATATTCCATCGTTGTCGCTGTCCAGATCAAGGTAGTCGACTATGCCATCCCCATCGGTGTCGAAAAGCGCAGAGGAAGGATTGCCTGAATCCGCCGTCGTCTCGATGCTGTTAGCCAGGCCGTTGGCCCCTACCGGCTCGCGAATATCAATTGCACCATTGATCTTGAAGCTGTCCAGAGAGGCGACTGTTGCAGAATCCAGACGCCCTTCGTACAAATCCAGCACGCCATCATTGTCACTGTCCAGATCATTACCATCGGGGGTTCCATCACCGTCAGTGTCTCTGGAGGAGGCATCTGCTACGCCATTACCATCGGCATCCACAATGCCTTCCTCGGTATCCAGGATGCCATCATTGTCATCGTCCAGATCATCCTGATTGGCTATGCCATCGCCATCCCGATCCGGTCGGTCATCATTATCTACCGTTTCATTGACAGTGCCATTGGAGCCCGGTGAGCTGACACTTGCCGCTCCGGGAATTCGAGTGTCCAAGCCTGAATCAGGACCGCCAGCTACGCGAGACATCCGGGACTGGATGAACGTTGTCGGCCATGCACTGTTGAGTGATGATTCATTTGCCTCAACGGTTGCGTTTGCCAGCGGTGCAACTCCACCCAGCACTATACTAACTGCCAGGGCCACCGACGATGATGCGTTCAGTGAGGTTCCATGTGTTCGATCGTAACGGCCTGAACGTTGCGAAGAACGGGTATTCAGCGGTGTAATCATGTGTGATGCCTGTCGCATTGCGACACCTGTTTTGCGAATCCTTACCACCGGTGTATACAACCTCTCCGGTACCACGCATACGATAACAGGTTACACGCTAGATAAGTTCTGCCAGGACTCAACCTATCTCTCCATCTCTGCGAATTTAGTGAAAGATTTCACATAATATAAAACAACATTATCGGCACCCGAAACCATCAGGGATTCGGGTGCCAAGAACGCCGCTGGTAGAACTTTAATACATCAACCACACGTTGACTCAAGGGCGGGCAGGCAATACGCGAACTTCAATCCTGCGATTACGTTCACGATCAGCCTCTGTGACGTTCTGCACCAGCGGCAGAAGCTCGCCATAGCCTTCAGCAGTAAGCCGATCTGGACTGATACCCTGACCCACCAGATATTCCACAACCGACTGCGCTCGCTTAGTGGACAATGCTTTGTTGTTGTCGATACCACCCTGATTATCGGTGTGCGCCATGATCGCAACTCTAACGCTCGGATTATCGGTCAGCGCATCAACCAAGGGTTGCAATGACTGTTGCGAAGCCTGCGACACAGTGAATTCACCGCGAGCAAAACTGACACCGCTAAGTACACCGGTTACCTGGAAGTTAGGAGCAAAGCCAGGCTGGGGCAAAGCGGCAACCTCTGGCATGGACTGGTTGCCTGCAAGCAGCGATTGGGGTCCGACCGGACTCATCGCAGAAGCTGGCAATGCAGCCAGTAATCCCGGTTCTGAAGCCGGCTTGATTGGAGTGGGCTCAGGCTTATTCTTTGGCTTCTTGAATGGTGGTGCAGAGTTCCACTCATCGTTCTTCACCAACGTGCCAGATGATGGCGATTGTTTATCAGCTGTGTTTTGGACCGTCATCACTGTACTGGACGACACATTGGCCGCGACCAGTAATTGTCCTGCATCCTGATCAGGCAGAGTGACGATATCCACACGCCGGTTGCGCTTGCGTCCTTTGCGTGTCTGGTTGCTATCCAGGGGCTGCGCCTCGCCCATACCGACAGCCTGAAGCTGAAGCTCGTTCACGCCCCGAGATTGCAGGTACTGCACAACCACTTCAGCTCGACGTGACGATAACCCAAGGTTCATATCAGCTGCACCCAGTGAGTCTGTGTGTGCCCTTACTTGAATGCGCGCTTCAGGGAAAGCCAGCAGGGTCTCGCCCAGCAGATCCAGCTGAGCGCGAGCTCGTGGTGTGAGCCAATGCGAGCCACTCTTGAATGTGACCTCATGAAGTACCGCGTCAAACAGTCCGCAACCATAACGATCAACCGTTACGTGCCTGGCAGTGTCAGGGCAGCTATCAACGGGATCCATCACACCGTCAGAATCACGATCATCAGCGCGCATGGCAGGACGCCACCGATCCGCCATACTTCCCACGTAACCTGCATTGGGCTCAGCACCGGAGGTGTAATGCAAGTGTGGAGCACCACCTCGAGACGGACGTGCGTTTGGCCCTGCATAACGCTCCACGACAGTCTCCTCAGAGTAACCACCACTTTTGACAACTTGCGTGCTGCGACTTGCCAGAGCAGGTTCGGCAGCGTCTGCAATCATGCGACCAATGCCTTGTGGAGAAATACCAAAGCGATAGATTGCACCGAACCCGAGATAGGTGATATCACTGTCAAAGCGGGTTATCTCCGTGCGTATTCCCAAACCGTTTACAAATCCGTATTCAGCACCAATGCCAACCACCGGAACTGTACCGCTCTCTTCAAAATCCACCACATTGGAGGACTTGCTCAGTGCTGAGAAACCGAAGCGACCGTAGGCACTAAGCCCCTCTCTGCGCGATCGGTTCTGTATGCCGCTCCAGCCGTAAACCAGCGCACTGACTGTTGCGGCTGAATATTTGACTTCAGCGTTGGCGTTAACAGCATTGTCCCGACCTTTGAGACTGGACGTGCCCAATACCGATGTGTCGACCTCAACAGACAGCATGTTGTGCACGTCGTAGCCCAGACGCAATTGCGTGCCCATATCACCCGATGAATCTGCAGAAAAAGCGCCGCCGCGAGTGTTGGGACTCAAATGCGAATTACCCATGGCCACTCCTGTATACAAACGACTTTTGAAATCGTCCGTATTGGGCGGTATATCGAACTTGATCGTGTCCGGATTGCTTAGCGCTGCGCAACCTGACAGAAGGCTGGCAACAAACAGTGCGGTGATGCCCTTGCGCAACGGTGCGAGCTCAGGCACTGCCTGTAAACGCAGGCTTGCAATGTTTGGGCGTGATGATGACGGATCTGTTTTCATCGTGACTTCGGGTTCCTGCCAATACGCGGATTAAGCAAAAGAGCCCTGATAAGGCCCTTCGATTACTCTGCTATCGGCGAAAACTCGAAAATCCTGCCACTTGTTGACGGATACGGGCTCGAATTCACATGCCCAATCATCGATTTGGGATTTGTGCCGCAAACCCGCGGGGTTGAACTAAAGGGCTCTGGCCTGTGGAGCGGCATTCGCCCTTTTGACCATCCGACTAAAACGACCTGAGTTCCACTCGATTATTCATCCTGCGCCCAGCGGCTGTATTGTTGTCGCCGATGGGTTGAGTAGCTCCAAAGGCCTTTGCACCCAGCTGGCTTACCGGTACGCCTTTTTGCATCAGATAACGGGCCACAGATCGCGCCCGCTGAGTCGACAGCGCGGCTTCTTGCCGCGCATTGCCAGACGCCTGCGTGTGCGCTCGAATTTCTACGCCTGCGGTTGGATTTGCCAGCAGCGAATCGGCAATCTGATCCAGCGCTGTGTTGCTTGAAGGATCTATCTCAGCCGTATTGCCGATAAACTCCAGACCACTGATTACGCTGTTCAGCTGCGTACATTGCGCAGAGTCAGCTATTTTTGCTGCCGCTGCCGCAGGGCAGGATTGAGCAGCACCTGCGCTGGCGACGGCTGCTGGTGCTCGTGCTGGTGCTGGTGCTGGTGTAGGTTCAATAGGCGTGGTCAC
>CAYGSW010000034.1:0-13013 GCA_964352535.1 uncultured Granulosicoccaceae bacterium
CATGGCACCACACGGCGCTTGTCTATGATGGATCGACGTTACAACTGTATCTGGATGGAATCGAGGTTGCTAGTACACCTCTATCCGGGCCTGTCTTGCGAGATCCGGATGTCGATCTTGCCATCGGATCTATGGCAAATGGAAATTATCCTCTGAATGGCTATGTCGACGATGTTCGCGTGTTGCAAAGAGCGTACAGCGCGTCAGAGATACAGGCTATTGTTTTCCACAGCCCGGGAGAAAACGTACCGCCGGTGGCAATAGCAGATCAGTATTCAACACTTGCGAACCAGCCACTTTCCATCGACGAAGTTGCTGGTTTGCTTAGCAACGATTCAGATATCAATGGCGATGTATTGACTGTGCAATTGCAGACAGATGTTGAAAATGGCGAATTGGTGTTACAAGACGATGGATCGTTTGTCTATACGCCTACGGCTGATTTTTCTGGCATGGACTCATTTACCTACCAGGCTACAGATGGCATTGCGGTTTCAGCACCGGTCGAAGTAGTGCTTTCGGTCGAGTTGCCGAATCCCACTAATACACCACCAGTTGCAACTGCAGACACTTATTCCATGCAGATAAACTCAACGTTTGAAGTTGATGGTACAAGTGGTGTGTTGTCAAATGACAGTGATGTGGATGTCGGTGACGTTATCTCAGCAGTCATCGTAGACGACGTCAGCGACGGCGCTTTGACATTTGATTCTGACGGCTCATTTAACTATGTGCCCATAGCGGACTTTGTGGGGCAAGATAGTTTTACCTACTATGCAACAGACGGCGAATTAAATTCAGAGACAGTCACGGTCTCCATTAGTGTTCTTCCTCAAGCTGCCGATCCGGACTTGATTGCGCATTTTGAATTTAATGACTTTGAAGATCCTTCTGTAGCAATCAACAGTGGTACCGCTGGTAACGTGGGTATCATCCAGGGGGCTGAGTATGTTCCCGATACTGCAGACGGCTCTGTCCGATCGCTAAGTTTTGACGGTAATGACACCGTAGATATAGGTGTCCTTGATATTGGTCAACCAGCATTGACACTGGCTGCGTGGATCAACGCAGACTCATTTCCGGGTAACAGTCGTGATCCTAGAATAATATCCAAAGCGTCGGGTCTTAGCGGTGACGATCATGTCTTTATGCTGAGCACAATCAGATCAGGCGCTAACACTGTGCTGCGCGGTCGATTGCGTATCAATGGCGAAACAACAACGCTGGTTGCATCGACAGGACTACTGTCGGTCGGTGATTGGTATCACGTGGCGATGATCTATGACGGAGTCAACCTCAAGTTATTTCTGGATGGGGTAGAAGTGCGTAGTTCTGCGCTAAGTGGCCCGGTAGATATGGATAGTGTTGTACCTGTGGCAATTGGCTCTCAGCCTGGGGGTGGAAGATTCTTTGATGGAAAAATCGATGACGTGCGAATACTGCAACGTGCGTTATCTGTCACCGAGCTTCAAGCAATCGTGGAGAGTGAACCAGAACCAACTGGAGCCCCGGTTGCGGTTGACGATGCATACGTTGTGGTTCAGGACACTATGTTCTCGGTCGGTGCTAATGAAGGTGTGTTGTCTAATGATACCGATCAGAGTTCTACCGCTAATGGTTCACTGTTTGCCGAACTCGACGTTGATGTCAGCAACGGAACCCTGTTTCTAGATCCCAATGGATCGTTTGACTACGTGCCAGCTGATGGTTATTCAGGTTCAGATAGCTTTAGTTATCGTGCATTCAACGGTACGGAGTATTCGGATACGGCAGTAGTGACGCTGCAAGTTAACGCCACAACTAATCAGGTTCCTGTGGCTCAGGCTGATAGCTATACCGTCAATTCGGGATTGCAACTGCTCGTACCCATTGAAACTGGTGTGCTTGCAAATGATACCGATGCTGATATTGGCGACACTCTAACGGCTACCCTGGTTACGGGAGTCAGTAGTGGAACTCTTTCGTTTGTCGAAGATGGCTCATTTTCCTACCTGGCCACTGAAGGGTTTATTGGCGCCGATAGCTTTAGCTATCTGGCAACAGATGGAACTGATAGCTCCGCTGTAGTCTCGGTAACTATTCAGGTATTGAGCATTAGTGGAGACCCTGACTTGTTAGCACATCTGGAGTTTGAAGATTCTTCTACGACTTCTATCGCTGAAGACAGCAGCCTCTACAATAATTTTGGTCTGATATCAGGTGCATCCTATGTCACGGATACTGCAGATGGATCTTCTGGTGCCATGCAATTCGATGATTCCGATTCAATCGACTTGGGTACCTTTGATGTTGCCGGTTCAAGCTTGACGCTAGCTGGCTGGTTCAAGGCGGACGAGTTTCCAGGCCGTGCACGAGACCCCAGAATCATTTCAAAGGCGTCTGGTTCAGGTGCCAATGATCATATATTCATGTTGAGCACCATCAGAAGCGGTAGTCGTACTTACTTGCGTGGGCGAGTGCGCGTGAATGGCACTACCCAGACAGTGATTGCCAGTTCAGGCAATCTGTCCACGGATATCTGGTATCACGCCTCACTGGTGTACGACGGTAACCTGTTAAAACTCTATCTGGATGGCGTAGAAGTCGGAAGCTCACCACTCACAGGAGCGGTTGATGGTGACGATTCGATGTCGGTAGCTGTAGGGGATCAGCCTGGGGGTGGAAAGACTTTCCAAGGAATACTCGATGACATAAGGATCCTGCAACGCGCTCTAAGCGCTCAGGAGATCAATGAAATCGTTGACGGTACATCAACTCCGGCCGCCCCCGACAGTCCGACAGCCCCCGACATTCCGGCAACCCCTGACAATCTGAATGCCAACGTCTCATCGGGCACCGAGATCGCGCTGAGCTGGTCTTCCGTTCAGGGCGCTGTGGAATACAGAATTAGCAGAGATGGCGAATTGATTACCACGGTAATCGACACCAGCTATTCAGACGAGTCGGCTTCCTCCGGCACCACCTATACCTATGAGATCGTTGCTGTGAGCGCATCGGGTGAATTGTCAGAGCCATCGACAATCACCGCAACGCTTGCAGATGTTCTGGCAGGTGCATGGTGGGATACCTCTTGGAATTACCGTGTTCGCATCACCGTGGACAGTTTGGATACAGCGCGAGAAGATAAAATCACGACAGTGCCAGTGGATCTTGATGACTACATCAGCCCTGCGGGCGTCGCTCATGATGCATCACGGGTGCGGTGTGTGGAAATTGACAGCTCGAACGCGGTCATAGACGAGTCAACACGGTGTCAATCAGGCGATGGAGAGCTAATCATTTTATTGAATGGTGATACGC
The DNA here is from genome assembly GCA_964352535.1 of uncultured Granulosicoccaceae bacterium. GTDB lineage: Bacteria > Pseudomonadota > Gammaproteobacteria > Granulosicoccales > Granulosicoccaceae > Granulosicoccus. The sequence continues at coordinate 3,301 of CAYGSW010000034.1, forward strand.
CGGCTGATTCGGTTCGTTATTTTCACGCCTATTTTGATGTCGAGACAGCGGGAGAGGAAGACACACGAGAGCCGCTGGTCAACTTGACTTCAGGTCTGGTAGACGATGGATTTAATAGCCTGGAAGTCACCACAGGCACCGGTAGCATGCTCTATCACACAGACGGTGCTGGTGTTTCCAGTTTGTTTGATATTGATGATATCGACTGGGTGGACTACACCAACCTACCGCAGGGCCTGGGACGATTCCGCGGCATTCCTAATCTGGTGCCTCCAAGCGCTGGGGGGTATTTTCACCCCGGATTTACAACATCCTCGACAACGGTTATCGACGAAGGTCCGATTCGGGTGAGATTTGAAAGTGTGTCGGACGATCAGCAATGGAAGGCTCTGTGGGATGTTTATCCTGAGCATGTTGCCATCACGTTGCTGGAGAAGGCGACGAACGATAACTATTGGTTCTTGTATGAAGGCACACCCGGAGGCGCACTGGATGCCGGCGACTCGACAGTTCGATCGACTGGCGCTGAAAGTACGCTAAGTGCCTTTGATAGCTGGAGTGGTGATATTGCTGATGAGGAGTGGGTACTGGTCAGTGCTTCGGAAGTCTCCAGATCCTTGTTTTTTGCAAAGCAAGAGGATGATTCTTTCATCGACTCTTATCGACCATTGTCATCAGACAACGAAATGACAGTCCTTGGTTTCGGACGAAATCAAAATACAGCGGAGCTAACGGACACCGATGAGACGTTTTTCTTCGGGCTTCTTGAGGGTGCAGACTTTGGAGAGGCACAAAGCAGGATCAGATCCATTGTGCGTGAGGTGAGCGTGGGAGTGGATTCGCCAGAAACTCGTCCCTGATTCAAGATTAAGAACACTCGGAGATAAAACTGCTGCCTGAGAGGGTTTTCCCGCAGCTTTCATACGCCAGCGGATGAATTCCCCACTCGAGGACCCGTCAGACAACTGCCAAGTCTGACGGGCTACTAAATCCAAGTCACCCCAACAATAAGAAAATATGAAGTTTAGACCGTTGTATAAACTAAAGGCAAATCATTACCCTGTTGGTTTACTACGACGCAGAGTCAGCAACAATCAATAAGTCCTCAAGCTCATGGCCGATTTTTAACTGCTCTTTCACCCAATTAGGCTGACGGCCACGCCCTGTCCATTTCTGCTGAGGGTCGAGGGGATTCTGATACTTTGGGGCGACTTTACGCCGTGGCTTTACGGTTTTTTGTTCTGAATCAGGCTTTTTTTCTTTTCGAGTTACCAATGCAGCATCAGATAATAATTCGTTAAATTCGAACCCATTTTGCTTCGCAATTGCAATCATTTTAGCTAGCGTTGCTTTCTTATTTCTCTTTTCTTCCGCTTTTATTGCTTGATCTATTTTAAGTCGTTCTTTTTTAAGCTTTTCTAGCGACCAACCAGTATATTTTTGAGTCATATTATAATTACCACTTATTATCGGTAGATATTAACTTTAAAATCTACTTCTGTCTCGATGAAATAAGTCTAAAAACTTTTCTACTGTTATAGTAGCGTTGCAAACTTAGTATGCGCTTTCGAAAATAATTCATGAAATCCGAACTTCGACCTCCCCAGCCGCCTGCAACACAGGCTGTGTTCAGCTTTTAAGTAGCTGTGTATCCAGGAACTTTCGATTTTCATAGTAATAACATCGTAATAACATCTTTGTTAAATACATCGTTGCTTAGCAGCACCGTTGAGGCCGAGTCCATGACCAGAGGTACTTTTAAGGGCATTTGATTCCTTTGGCGCACATCGCTTTGAATGCGGGTAGCCCTGAATGTGTACTAATTACTCAGTGAAGGGGGTCTGACGTTCAATTTCATGTCTACTCTGGCGTTATGACACTACTCGCTCTGCTTAATATCAGCAAGAACGAGCACGGGGTATCCATCGCGCTCAGGACTTGTGGCCATACACATAAAGCGTTTTTCATAGCTGAACATTGAGAGAGGGAATCCGTATAACAAGATTCTTGTTATACCAGTGCTCTATAATTCCATTACACCAACGTAGGTAAAGCGCTTCCCCGTGTCCCTAATCTTCGTCATCGCCGTCCTTACCGTAGGCTGGATCCTCCACCAGAAGTACTACAAAGTACTCATGAGCCAGGGCAAGGCGGGCCAGATCAAGCTCGGACTGATCATCCTGGGCCTGATTTTCCTTATTCTCGCCGTCACCGGCCGCGCCCCTGCCCTGTTTGCCATCCTCGGCGCTGCCATGACACAGGTCATGCGATTCGCCCCTTTGCTGATGCGCTACATGCCGTCGCTGAAAAAGGCGTACACCAATTCCACCAACCCTGGCTCCGCTAACCGCTCCGAAGTGGTCACCAAGACCCTGAAAATGACACTGGACCATAGCAGCGGTGCGATGGACGGGGAGGTCCGCGAGGGAAATCTGGCGGGCAGGCAACTGCAGACATTGTCTCTGGAGGAGCTGAAATCGCTGTACCAGTATTGCAATCAGTATGATTCGGAAGCCAGCCGGTTGCTGATGTCGTTCATTGCCCGTGAGCGTGCCGACTCCTGGGACGGTGACGCGGGCCAGCAAGCCGGGGGCGATGGCCCATCGGGCGGCTCGCAGGTGGGAAGCGGTTCTTCTGCGATGGACCGGCACGAGGCTATGGCCATTTTGGGTCTTGAAGAACCCTTTTCGCGCAAGGATGTCACCCAGGCTCACCGATCCCTGATGGGGAAATTTCACCCGGATAAAGGCGGCAACACTTATTTGGCGACCAAGCTGAACAATGCCCGTGATCTGTTGCTGGATTCGATCAAGCAGGCGTAGATTTCAGGCGTTGACTTACTCAGACTAGACTAATAATCAAGCAGGCATGGCTATCCAGCTGTGACGTGCTCAGAAAGATCGAATGCTGCTATGCCTGACGATTGCCCGTCGTCGCCTGCCTCAAGTGCAGAGCGCCCAAACGAATAACACTACGCCCAGCAACTTCTATACTCACTGGCAACCGCCACAAAGGACGTCAGTAATGCGCTGGATTCTATCCATCCCGCTGTTTGCCTACATGCTGATCGCAGCCAACGTCGTCATGCTGACGGGGCCAATCGATCAGTCCATGCTGAACATCATTGTCTATGAGTTTGCGCTGCCATCGGATCGAAACATCGTTCTGACCATCAGCGACGTGTTTATTCTCAGTGCGTTTTTCGTGCTCTACATAGAAGTCTTCAAGGCCACAAGAGTCTCCACAGGGACTCAAATAGAACACGCGCTTTCATTCATAGTGTTCATTGTGGCGCTGGTGCAGTTTCTGACATTCCCACGGCTGGGCAACGTGACATTCATGGTCATCATGCTGGCCGCCATGATGGATGTGGTGATTGGCTTTACCGTGACGATATCCACTGCCAGACGGGATTTTAATCTTGGAGGATGATACCGGCACGCCATGCTACTGGTGAAAAACAAAACGCCTTACCCATCCAGCTGGGCATCATCAAAAACTGCAGCAGTTTTGAAAATCTTGTTCCGACTCGCCTTGTTCCGCCTCGCCTGGAAAATAACAGTAGCGAATTGCCTGTCTCGTTGGATTGTAGTGAGCATGTCTTCGAGCAAAAATTGCGGTTCAAATTCTTCCTCACTGCCCCACCGAAACCATCACATGTGTCCAATGTCAGCTTTCGGTGCATTAGCGCGTGAAACTGTTCACACCCGATAAAATCGCAGCTTCCGCATCATTGCACCTGCCAACCTTGTCCGGCTAAGCTCTGCCCACTTGAAAAACAAGGCACTTGGCGCTCGATCTGGATTACACGATAGCTTCGTGGCAAACGACAAAGCATGATGTTCCAACGCGGAACATGCTTGTCACGCCACAACAGCATCCCATCAGTAGTTCAGCTTCTTTCACAATAATAAAAACGAGCGACGCAAAACAGAATTTCTGTCAGGCGAACGCATAACAAACTGAAAGGCGAACATACATGAATGATTTAAAAAACTACTCTGATAGATACCCTGGCAAACAGGCTCCAACGCGTCGCACGCAGGCTACTTTCGCAGCAGTTGCGGCAACCCTGCTAACGCTACCTCTTGTGTTCATAAACACCGCCGTCGTACACGCCGATGTGCGAACAGCCCACCCGTCGCTGGTGTCAGAGAATGCGTCGTTCTTTACACCTGGAGCCGTGGATGGTCGGGTGGAAGCTATCGCGGTTGAAGGCGATACAGTTTATGTTGGCGGCACCTTCACTCAAGTACAGATGGCGCTTGGCGGTGAAATTTTTAATCAGCCGTATCTCTATGCGTACAGTAAATCCACTGGGGCCATCCTTCGTGACTTTGATCCAATACTGAACAAGCCCGTTCTGGCGCTGCAGACAACCGGAGACGGAACAGGCATCTTTGCTGGCGGTTCGTTCACGACCGTCAATGGTGAAGACAATCGCAAAGGGCTTGTCAAGCTTGACGAATTCGGTGACCGTGTAACAGGCTTTGCCGCCAGGCCCAACAAGCGTGTCTATACAATGGACCGGTCCGGTAACACACTCTACATCGGTGGCAACTTCGATCGCGTAGGGCAGACGCCTGTCGAATACCTGGCAGCCATCGATGCCACTACGGGTGACGTACTGCCCAACATCAATCTGGACTTCGACGGAGTTTTTTCCACCACGCGCACGACAGGATTTGCAAGCGTCGACGATATTGAAGTTACCTCGGACGATCAACTCATGGTAGTCGTCGGCAACTTTGCGACGATCAACGGCATCAGTCGATCTCGTCTTGCCTTGATCGAACTTGGCGAACAAGCCATGGTCTCAACGTGGAATACCGATGTGTTTGATATTCAGTGCCCCGCCTCCAAGTTTCCTCAATATATCAAGGGCATCGACATCTCCCCTGATGACTCCTATCTGGTAACAGGCACCACAGGATTTCGTCGCATTGGCGTACCTGCCTGCGACACTATCCTCCGGTTTGAACTTGACGATCTGACCAACAACGACGTTCAGCCAACATGGATAACCTACACCGGAGGCGACTCGGTGTATGAAGTGGCGGCATCGGAGCATGCCGTTTATGCGGGTGGACATTTTCGTACATTGAACAACGGCTTGAGTCCTGATGGTGGAAGAACTGGTCCAGGCGCGATAGTGCGTCGAGGCCTTGCAGCACTAGACCCACTCAATGGTCTGCCGATTCTCGACTGGCGCGCTGATAGAAACCCGCGTGGCGTTGGCACCTTTGCCCTTGAGGTTCACCCCGAAGGTCTTTACATCGGCGATGACACCGACTTTCTCAATGGTTTTGAACACCCTAAATTCAAGTTTCTGCCCATTACCTCAAGCACGATTGTGCGTCCGAATATCCCATCGCTGCCCACCACCATTTTCAGTGGTAACGGTTTTGCACTAGATGCCATTGCATTTGACGGATCTACACTTGATACGCCAATGACCATGTCCAGCACAGGTTGGGACGACGCTCGTGGAGCCATGTTCCTGGGTGGCCAACTGTTTCATGCCGACGACAACGGTGACATGTGGGTCAGCTTGCTGCGCGACGACGACACGTTTGGTCCTCGCGAACGAGTCAATCTCTTCGCGCTGACCAGCAACGAGTGGAATCTATCTGCACTAACCGGTATGTTCTTTGACCACGCTCAGGGCCGGGTTTACTACACACTGGAAAATGATCCTGACTTGCACTGGAGAGCGTTTACGCCAGACGGTCCCCTCTTTGGCGACTTTGAGTATGTGGCGGACGACCAGGGCGATATAAACTGGAGTAATGTGCGTGGCATGGATGTTATAGACGGTCAGCTGTACTTTGGTCTAACTGACGGCAATCTGTATCGAGCAGCGATCAACGGCGTATCGCCGGTTGCGGGTACCACCCAAGTCATCAGCGGTCCGGGTATCGATGGACAGAACTGGAATAGCCCGTTTCTGGCCTTCTCATCAGTCGGCCCAGTGCTTCCGCCATTGGTAGAGGCGCAATTCGAATTCGAGTCAGCGGGTAGCGCTACGTTTCGTTCATTCAAAGCGTTTGAATTCCCGGTTGCAGCAGGTGAACCCGTCAATGTTCGGATAACGTGGGATGACGCCGATGCTCAACTTAACGTGTTCCTGCGAGATGCCAATGGACAGCTCGTAGACTCTGACAGCAGCCAGACCGATAGTCCGACCAAGTGGCTGTCAGCACCTGCTGGCATCGGCGGCACGTACAAGATTGCTGTCAAGATCCAGGAAGGCAGCACCGCTTACTCGGTAAGTGTCAACCCGACGGAACAGCCGCCTTTGCCACCTGAGCCTCGTGCAGACTTTGAATTCAGCACAAGCGGCAGCGAAACACAGAATCGGTGGCAGGTGTTCAACTTCGAGGTTGAAGCTGGCGAGTTGATCGACGCCCAAGTGGTGTGGGATGACCCGGATGCGAGTGTGAAGGTGTTCTTGCGCGACGAAAGCAAAACCCTGATTGATCGCGATGTCGACCTCAGCGGCTCACCGGAGATGGTGTCCGCCATTGCACAAACCAGTGGACGCTGGTCGGTGGCGGTCAGAATTGAGACAGGCGCGATTGACTATGATGTACTGGTCAATACCAGCGCTAATTGAGGGTATGCATTAATCGCGATAGCCAGTGCTGTTACAGGCACTGGCTATTTTCCATTATTTCACCAAGCGGCAACAGGCTCTGCACGCACCCGTTGCACCACGGGGTTCTGACTCAAGACGAACCGAGTGCAGGACGATATCGCGATGATCCAGCGTCTATTCATGAAGGCATCATGGCTAGTCGAGCTGCTTTGTCTCTAGCCGCCCTCTTTATGCAGCGGATCCCACCAAGTCAGCATGAAACCGTTTTTTACTAACCCGTGCTGTGTGAAACCGTTCTATATGACCCCGTCGCTAACATCGCCCATAGTAAACCGGGCTGCGACCAGCTCATTCCCGGAACTCGTCACAGAACGAGGGTTCAACTGGAGCCGGCCTTCCTGAAGGGATCTTATGTTTCACGAATAGCCAGGAATAGACCGTTTTTTACGCAGCTTTTTCAGCTATCTGGAACGATTTTTCCTTGTAAGTAGTTTGCCGAACAACACTTCAGGAACTCTTTGTGGATTTTTCACACCCGCTTTCACACCCGCGTAGCGTCATCAGCCTGCTACTTGTGCTCTGTCTATTCGGGTGTGAGTCATCCCAACAAAGTACAAACCTTGAGTCAGGCTCGACAGCGCCAAACGAACCTGCGACCGTCAGCCCTCCTACCGAGCCCGCTGAACCCGGCATTGAAGCAGCCAATCCTGATTCTGCCCAGGCCTCTACCATCGTTATCAAAGATACCAACGTCAGCGGTGGTGGCTTTCAAAGTGATGTCACAATCACTGAAGACGGGCTGACCGTATATTCTGCTGCAGACGTGTCGGGCGTCTTCAAATCAACGGACGGTGGGTTGCGCTTTGAAAGCCGTAATCGCGGCCTGCAGAGTTCAAAGATCGCATCGATAGCGATCACGCCAGATAACGATCAGATCCTGTACGCCGGAACAGGAAACATCGGAGCATCCGGTGGGCTATTCAGATCCATAGATGGCGGCCAATCATGGACTTTGACCGGTGATGGCGCTAAAGCCCGCTTCGCTGGCAACCATTCTGCCACTAACGATCCCCTACCCCGTGGACATCCCAGATCCAATGGCGATTTGATCGTGGTAGACGCGGGAGAAAATCCTGCTACCCACACAGACGACACGGTAATAGCCGGTACCTATAAGGATGGTATCCGCGTGTTCACTCAAGGTGGAGACAGCGAAGCCTCGGCAGTTAACACGTCCGGGTATGTGCGATCCATTGCACGACACGCAGCTTTGCCAGGTATTGCATTTGCAGCCATCCAGTTTGCCGAGAGTGCCAGGAACGGCATCTACCGGATCGACTACAGCAACCTTTCCAGTCCAACGTCCACGTTGCAGTACGCAACACCACGCCCGGAAGGCTTGACGGTATTAAGTAGTGGTCATGTCTATGCGGCCATCGGTGCCGGTGGGATAGTCAAGTTCGATGGCAATTCCTGGGTTTTACAGAACGCCGGGCTTGCCATTGATGATGAAAATCGACAATGGACTGCCGTTGCCGGCTACGTCACCGGTAACAATGACATCGTGTACGCAGGTACCACCAATCAGGGCGGAAATTCATCAGGTGCCAGGTACTCCAACATCTGGAGGACACTGGATGGCGGTGCTAGCTGGTCTGCCTTAGTCGATGCTGATACGAACGTTGCCGATACCATCCATGGCCAGGCACATGACTGGTGGTTTCGCGTCGATGCATTCACACAAGCAGGTCTGGGTCGCAAGAACAGTGTGGTCAGCTCCATCGATGTAGCCCAAGGCGCATCGGACGATCTTTTTATCGATGACATCATTTATGTCTCAGGCCGAGGCGGCATCTGGAAATCCGACAATGGCGGAGACTCATGGAAGCCCGCTGTGAACAATATGCAGGCGACATCCAACCGCGGTGTAGCCGTTAATCCGAACAACCCGGATCAGCTCGTCCTTGCAAACACCGATTACGTCGTGCTTGAAACACGTACTGGCTTCGAAGCCGATAGTCTGTCTCGTGACAAGCCTGCCGGTGCTGAGTCCAGAGCCTACGATGTTGTTTTCGATTCAGAATCAAATCAGGTCATTGTTGGTGTAGGAGACAGGGATACAAACAATCCCGGTGGAGGCGAAGTTTTCGTCAAGTCTACCAGCGCATTGGGTGCGCCTTCTGGCTCAGGCTGGATCAATACCGATCTTGGCTCTGCAACCTCTTCAACCGATGGAAGAGTACGGGCCATAACGTATGGCTACCACGATGGCACTACGGCGACGACACAAACAATTCTGGCTGCCGTGGAAGATGAAGGCGTATTTCGATACCACAACGGGCGCTGGTCAAAAAGTAGTGGAGTGACTGTCGGTTCAACGGATGGAAGTAACTTCGTATGGCCGGATAACAGGAATTCTGGTGTTGTGTACCTGCTGGATTTGTCCAGCGGGCTGTACCGGTCCAGTGACGGTGGGCAAAGCTGGGTGGACATCTGGCCAGGCATGAGTTTGAGGAATAATGACTTCTTCAACACGGGATTTATTGCTGCACACGATAACAATCCGACAACCCTGTTTCTCTCCATTCAAGGAGATCAGGGCTCACCTATTGGTGCAAGCTTCAAGGTGTACAGAATGACTGAAGCGGATGTCAGAGTATTTGGTGAGCCAGGCACTGCGGGAATCACTGATATTACAAGACACACGGGCAATGCCTTGATTCGACGTCCGGGCCCCCTGGCCTTTGGGCCTGACGGTAGATTGTGGTTAACGCAGCAGCAGGATGCAAAAAATGCAATTGATGCAGCACTCTTTGTCATGGAAGATCCTGCCGCTGATGCATCATTTACGGAACTGACAACCGATGAATACCGCAACAGCGCAGTGTCACCGAGTGGTATGGCTGTTTCAATCGATGGGCATATCTATATTGCCCAGAACGGACATGGTGTAGTGAAAATATCGCTACCCTGTCGTTTCATGGATAGCTGCTGAAGGTCCACCTTGACCCTTCCTGGTCCTTGATGGGTAACGATCACCTCACTCGCACTGGCCTTACCCGCACCGACCATACCCGCAGTGGCCATACCCGTACTGGCCGTACTCGCAGTAGCC
>CAYGSW010000034.1:13113-30784 GCA_964352535.1 uncultured Granulosicoccaceae bacterium
GCCTTACTCGCAGTGGCCTTACTCGCAGTGGCCTTAAGCGTAGTAGACTTACGTGCATTAGCCGCACTCGCAGTGGCCTTGCGTGCAGAGGCGTTGCTGGTATTCGCCATGATCGCATTAGCATTACGCACCAGCATTGATTGAGTCGCTCATAACAGTCTGACGTCTTTCATAAGCGCAGTGAACTCACTCGGGCAATCATTGCAATAGTAAGCACCAGCGTATATCTTTTGCGAGACCCATCACATATTGACACACGCAAGCTCTTCTCTGACCGTCCGGTAATGCCTGAGCATTGAGCGTAAGCGACCTCTCGGAACATGATGTCCATCGCTAAATAAGTGTGTCTAAATTCACTGTGTCCAACTTGAACTGTGACTTGGTTAGTGGACTAGATAAACAGCATGCTATTGGCACTTCTGTATACAGCACATATCAGCGACGTCCTCAGAAAAACTAAAAGAGACAGAATAATCTGCTTATGAACACATCGTTTTCAAACCTGCGTTTTCGCTTTCCCGGATTGGGCATGCTACTTGCCGCGACCATACTGCTGTCACCCGTTACTTTTCCGGGCTCTGCTGGCGCTCAGTCCACACCTCGCCTTGCCCTTGTTACACGTACCATTCCAGTACCTGACGCAGACCAGGCCTACGTGCAACACTTTTCACAGCGTGGTTGGAACGTCACGTTAGTGGACGACGATGCTGTTCGAGCCAATGGTCAGAATGCCATCAGCGGCTACGACTTGGTGGTGATTAGCTCGACCGTATATCCACAACGTATTCAAGGCAGATTACGCGATGCACCCGAACCCATAATTGTTGCCGAACACCAGCTGTTTACAGCGTTTGGACTGGCCACTAACCGGGGACTAACGGACTCAATCAGCAAACTCGATATTGCCAGGCCGAACCATCCATTGGCAGCGGGCTTAAATGGCACTGTGTCCGTCGCTTCAAAAGCAAAGCCGATGAATTTTGGCACTGCAGGGCAGGATGCCCATGTGATCGCAACCGCTCAGGGGTCGGCAGAAAAGGCGGTGATATTTGCCTATGAAGCTGGCGATACGCTGGCCAATGGTCAGCGTGCCCGTGGTCCACGAGTTGCCTTTTACATGAGCCAAGCCTACCCAAGATTCACTAACCGTGAGGGATCGGCGCTACTTGAAGCTGCTGCAACGTGGGCAGCCGCAAACGCACCAGCACAGGAAGACGGCGATGGCAACAAGCAAACCACATCGATTGCACCGGCAGCCGGTACACTTCTCGGCGCAAACGTCTCGAAAGAAAGCTTTCCATCACGCTACGAGGCCGTCCGTGGATTCGAGAGGCAGATCCGTCGCGACCTGGATATCGTCAACCGGTTTCACGAGTTCTCGGCTGGCGTCACCTCAAATTTTTTCTGGGATCGCCGTCATATCGAAGACGGGCGTACCGTCATGATATCGTGGAGAGCCACTGACAACGCTGGATCAACCCAAGGTCAACCAGACCCGCAGCGGGCAAGAAAAATTGTTGCTGGTCAATTCGACAGGCAAATCAAAGCCATGGCAACAGCACTGCGCGACCTCAAAGCGCCAGTGCTGTTGCGCTTCAATTGGGAGATGGATCAAAGCGTTGGAGATCCTCAATACATTGGAACCCCGCAGGAATTCATAGCAGCCTGGCGTTACGTACATCGTATATTTGAAAACCAGGGTGCAAGCAATGTCGAGTGGGTATGGGCTCCACGGGCACGTTCATTTGCAAAAGGCGTGGGCCAGACCTTTTATCCGGGATATGAGTACGTCGACTGGATCGGTGGCTCTGCTGTTCCCATTAACTCTTTCACTGATGCCCAAACAATTTACAGCGCGTGGAATCAGTGGGCAGCAAGTATCGGCAAGCCTCAATTCCTGTGGATAGGGTTACGTGAAAATCCCAATGATGCCCGTTGGAAGTCACAGTTCATCAATGAGATCCGTAATCTGGCAGGTAGTCAATGGTCAGGTCTGAAAGCGGTTATGTACTACAGTAGCAAGTCCCCCCGTGGATTCGACTACACCACTGACACCTCGTCCGCGTCACTCAGTGCGTTTCGGCAGCTTGCCTGCGATCCTCAGTTTACGACGGTCAACGGTTGCTGAAGGCGCCTTGCTCAAGACCCTGTCGCACGCTTGTGCTTGGAGACGTATCGTAGGCTGCAATGAAAACTCGTGTTATGGCTTATCCTACGTCACCGATATATCACGGTTGCTTGCGTGTTTATACTAACGCGCCTCTGCCGTGGACCAGGGTCTGACAGGCAGTTGGGGTGGAGAGTTACTGGGCTCGTTGGTAATCACTGATAGACTTTGAAGCTTCTCATTGACTATCCTACTCTCCTGCCCAATCAGGAACACCAGTGCAGAAAAATACAATGCGTAGCTTAGGTCGACATCTACCTCGATAAACATCATCTGTACTATCGGGGTTATCAATGCAAAACACAGAAAATATGGCCGAATGTAGGTCACACCGTGGGCGTTCAGGGCTCTAACATGCCTTGTCAACGTCAATGAACGCCTGTACAGAAAGAACAGAAAAAACAGGAATGCAAACGATCCCAGAAGGCCGTACTTGAAGAAGATACCCAGATAGGTGCTATGTGAGCCAAGGGGGATATCCAACATCCAGTGATCTATTTGTGTCCCATGACCAAAGAGTAGTTTATCGACACTGGATGTGGTCTCCTGCCATATTAATGTGTAGTTCAGGCCACGCCCTTCATTGGAATGGGTTTTGTCGACAAGACGAGACTCGATACCTTCGTTAAGCCCACTCAAAAACACCAGAGCAATGACAAGCACTCCAATCAGTACGGGAACAAGCTTGCTTGCAAAACTTGTCTTGAAAGCGAATGGAAACACCGTAAGTGCGATCGCCAATCCGATCCAGGTGCTTCGACTTAATGATGAGTAGATGCTGAAAATGTCCATGTATATCGTAGCCAGACACAACACGGCAAATAGCTTGAATCCATCCCGCCAGAACTTGTATACAAAATAAGCCTTCAGGGCCATGGTAGACGCAAGAATTCCTGCCATCGTGTTGGGGTACATCATCAGCCCTCTGGGCCGGTAAAAACCTTGAGAAAACCACAGGGCTTCAGCTTGAATTGAATTCTTGTTCAACATGCCACTAATATACTTGGACCCCATGTCTGGCAGGATGTAACCCGCAACAGACTTGAATGCGATGGAGGAACCGTTGCTGGCCAGAAACGCGACAACCGAACACTGGATTGAAAAGATCAGAAGCGCAAAGTACAGCTTATCGGTGGTGTGCCCTTCCCTGGCAGATGCAAATGCAGAGGAAATAAACACAAACAGCATGGCCATGTAAACGCCCTCATTTCTGATGTACGTTATGTACCGACCGGCTGATGAAATCTGAAATACTGAAAAAAACGTGAGGAATATGAAAAGCGCAAAGAACAGGATCTCCCGATCTGGCAAAGTTTTCTGAGACGACAGGTAAGTGAAAAAACCAACGAAACAGATAAAAATGAAAAACAGCTGATCAACGCCCAGAAACCAGAACAACAGGAAAAAACCAAAATAGGCGATAAACAGCTTATGAAACATTCCTGTCTCCCAGCCATTCATCCACTCGCCCACCAATCAGTTCATTCAACTGAATAAGGTCGCTGGAAAATTCACGAGTCAGTAGATTTTTTGTTTCAACAGACACATCCCCTTTGACCGTTGAAAAGCTCTTGAGCAGGAAACCAAGCTTCTTACGCAAACCCTTTGGCAGTAGGGCTCTTAACGTAGAGTTCACAACGCCTTCGGCAAGCAACGCGCGATGAATGAATTTCCATTTGCCTGAAACAACACCAGACTTGTTCGAGTTGAACACTTCGTATCTGGCTTCTTGTGGATCTAGACCGATAAATTCCATCACATCTCTGACGTAGTGTTGCTGATTCACGACAAAGTCTTCAAAGAAAATGACCTTTACATTCTCCTTGCCAAACGTCTCAACATACTCCCTCACAAGTTCGGAATACAGGCTGTTGCGTTTCAACCCCCAGAACCACTCCCAGCCCTGAGCAAGTCGATCTGCTTCCGCACTCAATGCATCTTCAAAATCACCCTTCTCTCGGCCATCTCGAACAAGGTGTTGATAATTACTGTACGCACGACTCACCGGCTCTCTCAACAGTATGATGATCTTCGCGTTGGGGTTATGCCTGTAGATATTGGCAGACGTACCGTTCAGGACATACGATGGGCATATCTCCCCGATCACGCTTCCTTGCTGGTAATCAAAATCACTCACGTATTCCTCGAACGATGTGATGGTAGGTTCATTGACACTGGAATGATCAAGTGGACCCGTAAACGTCGGCTTTCCTGAGATACCAAAGCTGAAGTAGTTAGTCTCCTTTCTCCTCGGCAGGGATATCTTGTCCTGAAGTGTTAACAGGTCATGTAAAGTGGTGGTGCCAGCTTTTGCCACGCCAACACAGAAGAAATCAACTTTAAAATTGCCGCCGGTCATTCAAGAGCTTCCCGAGAATCCAATTAATGCACATGTTAAATACAACCGCAATGACCCATGTCTAAGCGGGTGCTTGCGATATGAGATACCTGTGACCCCTATTTCGACGCAAGAACGTCATATCCATACTTTTTAAGCAGTGGCAGCGTTAATCCGGCGATTGTCAGTTGTTTTGATTTAGGCATTTTTTCCCGCCATGCATTATCAGGACGCAGTGCAATCCAACCGGATTCATGACGCATCGGATTACCAGCAATGGTGTGATTGCTTCCCAGCTTCACACCATCAGAGCCTAGAAAATGAGACAAGTCGGCGCTATCAGTTACACCGATGAATTTCAGTGCCTCACGAATCTGTGTCTCAGGCTCAGTGACAAGGTCTTCGTATTTCATGAGCATGTGTGGAGCCTGTGTGCCCACGGCGTGCATCTCTGCGTTATAAGCGACGTATCGCGCTGCCCCTGATGCTGTGTTGTAACGCGGCATGTAACGCGTCCGGTCAAGGTCGTCTGTCATGTGCACCTGCTTCATCCACGAATTAAGCGTGCCACGCGGATCGCGCACTAAATGGACAAAGCGAGGTGATACGCCTTTCGTACGCACCAGAATGGCCCCGTACGAGGCAATCTTGGAGGAATCTACGATGAATCGCGCCCCTGAAATATTCCTGATAGATATATACAGAGCCCGTAGGAGTTCTCCGTATTCAGACACAGCCTCGTCAGTCGTCTTGCGCAAACCAGGCTTGAGTAACGCAGGTACATGCCAGGGCTTGTCCGTCAAGACACGCAATTCTTTCAGCCGTGGCACCGATAGTTGACTCCAACCGTCGAATGCATCGTCACCTACGGCTTGCCAAAATTCACACGCACTGAATCGTTCACCACATCCACAAACACGATCTTCGATAATTCCGCGCAGAAAGACATCTCGCACTTCACCCACAGCAACAAAATCAGGCACTTCTGCCAGCATCCGTGTCAGCAATGTGCTGCCGCTTCGTCCCCATCCTCCAACGAAGACGACGTCAACATCTGACGCGTATGTACTGTCGGTATTCAAATTATCCATAGTGTGTTGCTATCACTCATCTCGGAGAATCATTGGCGCCCCTCCGACTCTCTATCGGCACCAACCGTACAACCATGATGTATAGCTTTTGACTGAGCATGCTGAAAATACGAACCAGTCCACAATGGAACAATCGACTGTCGGAAAATGGAAAAATCCACGGTACGGAGTTTTCAGCTTTACTCTGAATCCCAAGTCTTGCAAGAGAGAATCCAGCCCGGTTTTCAAACAGGGAATTGTGCAACTCCACACCTGAATGAATCACACTGATCCTGTGTACAGGATGGATCATGAACGGATACCCTCTGAATACAGGGTCTACGTTGTATAGAGAGTGTGGTCCTCGTTTACCCAATACCCATCGCTTTTCTGCCTTGTGCTGACGACGCAGAACGCAAAATGTCTGTTATCGAATCAACCTCACGATCCACGAGTGCAATTCTGTGTACTGGTGAACAGTGGGTAGCTTATACCGCGAGTAACATTCTCTCAGTTGCTTCGAGTGCATGTGAACTTCGCGATCAGTTTCGAAAAACAACATTCAAGGTAGCAACAACGGACATAGTCATCAGGTACAACCTGGTGTGCGCTCTGCTCTATAAAAAAAATAAAATAGGAGATTGGGACGTGAATTGGCAAAACAGCTTACAGATTGATACAGCTCCCGTAGACCGTTGCACACCTTCGCCAGAAAAACTGGTTGAAAGTGATGGAATTACAATGCTGAGCAGTAGTGAAACTCACAACGGCAGGCAATATTCCCCCAGCGAAACATTACAGCGTAATGCAGGGAGTGAGGCACCCAGTGGAAACAAACTTCGAACACTACTTGGAGGTTTTCAGTTATGCCGCGGACCAAGCCTGCCAAGAAGCAACGCAACCATTGACTTGCTAGTAACATTTTTCTGCTTCGGCACGGTTCATTATCTCTATCTTGGCGGACTGGAACTTACATCACACAGGACCATCGCTCTTTTCAGCTCTCTAACGTTCATGATTCTGTCGCTATTTTCTGGCGCAATGTACAGCAGAAAAAAAATGCGTAGCCTGGACAATGAATTAAGAACTCTTTTGTTCTGCTGGGCATGCACATTTGCTGCTACCGGTCTTTTAGCCTTCCTGATAAAGACTGCGGAAGACGTCTCTCGAGTATGGATTACAGCATCAATGATGCTCACGCTACTGTCACTCAGCGGCGTCAGATTGCTCGGAAGCATGGAATTCATCGCCGGTGGCAGAGCCAGGGCAAGGAACATCATTGTCTGCGGGTACGCGCCAAACATCACACCACTGATGCATAACCTGAAAAAGACATCAAGCTCAAGAATTCGAATTGGAAGGGTGTTCGAACTCCCGGCACGTTGTTCATTGGACGTTCAAACATCACAGGCACTGAAATCATTTTCCAATGACATCACTGAATATATCGAAAGCCAGCGCCAGTCAGGTGCGGCAGTAGAGCAGGTCTGGATTGCCGTATCAACAGATCAATCACACATCGTCGAGCAGCTCTCCAGGATGTTATTCAACAGCCCAGTCGATGTTTGCGTTGTTCCTGACAGCTACTCTCAGCGACTTTTGGAGGGCGAGGCTGTTACATTTGGCGACTCCCAGGTTATCAATATCTCTGAAATATCGCTGTCTCCGGCGGCAGATCAGTTCAAGCGTATTTTCGATGTCACTCTGTCTTCGATCGCACTCACATTACTGTGCATTCCAATGGCGATCATTGCCATGCTGATAAAGCTTGAGTCTCCAGGCCCTGCGTTGTTCCGGCAGAAACGGTATGGCGTAGATGGTAAAGAGATAGAAGTTCTGAAATTCAGAAGCATGGTGGTTCATTCAGACAGCCTGGTTCGGCAGGCCACCAGAAATGATACAAGAATCACACGTCTGGGGAAAATTCTCAGAGGTACATCATTGGATGAATTACCTCAATTACTGAATGTATTGGGTGGATCCATGTCCCTGATCGGTCCTCGCCCTCACGCGATAGCTCATAACGAGGTTTGGAGAACTCAGATAGACGGCTATATGCTCAGGCACAAAGTCAGGCCCGGTATAACAGGCCTGGCACAGGTTAACGGCTGGCGTGGAGAGACTGACAAGGCGTTCAAAATGCGACAACGTGTCAAGTACGACCTGGAATATATACAACACTGGTCTCCATGGCTGGATATAAGAATTCTGTTTTTTACCTTGTTTGTCGGATTCAGCAGTAAAAACGCCTACTAAGGCTGCCGATACCTATCCATACAAGCGGGTAGTGGCCTAACGCGGTACAGGGTATTCGCAAAGAGCAAGCTGATACACAAACATATCTTGAGCAGATCTATGCCTGTGTGTCTGCAACTTCACAATTCTTGATTCCTGTTTTTTTTTTGCGCTAGGCAACTGCGCATCTAATTGCAGGGTCGTCCCGACGAACGAAATGCCGTTCTTGTTCGGGTATTTAATAGGAGGTATTAAGAGTGCTGGAAAGAAGTCGGATTTGCACAGACTCAGCCGAGTTTTCACAGACCCGGCTTGTCACATTTCTTAACCCGTACAGTTTTCTCAAAATACTGGAGTCAAATGTCAACCTGAACAGATTCGACAAAATCTGTATCGACGGAATAGCCCTGAAGTATTTTTTTGAACTGGTCTACAGAGGCTCTGACATACAACGACTCAGCTTTGATTTCACATCAGTTGCTACACAGGTATTTGAGGCAGCTGTATCCAAAAACGAACACGGTTATATCCTGGGGTCTGATGAAGATTCCAACAACGCATTTCTCAAAAAAATCGCGGACATGTTCCCTGGAATAAACGTCGACGGACGCTCTGGCTACTTTGACAATGCGGAAGCACAAACGAGCTTCCTGACTACTCTAGCTGCGTCCAACTACAACTACGTCGTTATCGGCATGGGCGCAGTCAGGCAAGAAGAAGCAGCTATCACCCTGATGAATTCAGGATTCGCAGGTCGAATCTACACGTGTGGAGGTTTCATACACCAAACGGCCATCGGTGGAGGGGTGTATTATCCGGCCTGGATCGACAGGTGTAATTTGCGGTTTGCCTATCGCATGTTCAAGGAACCATCAACGATACGTCGTTATCTATTTGACTACCCCAAAGTATTTTTCTTCCTGTTTCGCAACATCGGTGAATTCAAACACTAATATGCAAGGGTTCCTCGGTGCTGCAATACGAAGTTTTTCTGGCCGTATACTGGGAGCAGTCAGTGCTCTTATAGCCGCCTTTGTCGTTACCACGACACTTGACGTAGGCGACAGTGGAATCTTCTTTCTCAGTCTTGGCTTTGCCATATTTTTCTCACACTTACTGAGGTTTGGACTCGATAATTTCGTTCTTAAGAAATGTTCGATCTATTTGAGTGAGAGTAGTTTTCGTCAATTCCTGTCTATCGTATTGGTAAGCGCTCTGGTATGCCTTGCAGGGAGCATGCTGATCTACTCCGTACTGATTGCATCTGAGTGGGTGATCTCATATCAGTACATGGAGTATCTGCTATTAGTCTACCCCGCCGGTATTGCTATTGCGCTGCTTGGTATTATTGCTCACTCGCTTCACGCTGCCGGCTTCGTTTTTACGGGGGC
The DNA here is from genome assembly GCA_964352535.1 of uncultured Granulosicoccaceae bacterium. Lineage (GTDB taxonomy): Bacteria > Pseudomonadota > Gammaproteobacteria > Granulosicoccales > Granulosicoccaceae > Granulosicoccus. Next base: position 22,315 of record CAYGSW010000034.1, read on the forward strand.
GGTAACAAACACCTCACTTCATTATCTTGTTTTTGCGCTATTTGTCTGGTTATTTGCACCAGACAATGCAGCAGATGTCATTCTGCTCTTTGCCGCTGCGTGTTATTCATCGTTACTTCTACAAGTAGTGATTGCACTGTTCTTGTACACACTCAGTGGCATACGGTTTTCAGAGTGGAGACAGATACAAATACTTAACGTTGACTACGGCGAGATCTACCGTACTACCCTGCCCCTTTGGTTAGTGGTCATTGCACAGCAACTCAGCCAGTGGGGAGGACAATTCATATCTTCCGTGTATGTTGCAGAAGAGGAACTTGCGCTTCTGGCTATCGCCATGAGAATAGCTTTGCTTGTACCAATGATCCTGACCGCGGTGAACATGGTGGTGTCGCCCAGGTTTGCGGCGCTTTATCACAAAGGTGACATGAAGAAAACTGAAGAAGTTCTCACAAAATCGTTAAAGCTTCTGGCGGTTGTTTCCTTGTTTGTCTTTCTGAACATGGTTTTCTTCGGTGATGCAGTGCTCGGAATATTCGGAACACAGTATGTAGAGGCTGCCGGGCTTCTGTCAATTTTAGTGTGCGGTCAGTTAGTCAATGCCCTCACCGGACCAAGCGGCAAACTTCTCATGATGAGCGGATTTGAAAAAGATGTCCGAAACTCCTCCATGCTCATCGCTGTATTTGGTCTGGTGGTCTCTCTCTATCTGATAGCGATGTACGGAGTGTATGGAGCCGCCATCTCCACGGCGTTGACTATTGCGACACAGAATATTGCGTTTGCGTTTCTGGTTAAGTATCGGTTGCGGATAAATCTGGTAAAAATATATTCAAATTTCTTCAGACAGCCGATAAGCACCTGAATAATCACGCGATTTCAAGCGATACGGGTGCTCCTCTTTGGAATTTGATTGCTGCCTCCTGACTGACGGGGTGTCAATATTCGATAGCAAGTCATTTTTTCTACGTTTGTGCCGTTACCTGAAGTATATGTTTGGCGTTCAGCTCAATTCAAAAACAAAAACAAACAAGGTATCCAGACCCAGATGTTTCAAAAAATGTATTTGGAAAATATTGGCGAGATAACAGATTCTCATGCTAAAGGTGAATACGCCGGAGGCGTATCGTCGAAGAAGCTCGACGTCCAGTTTTATTGGCGTGCTCTGGCTAGAAACAAGTGGGCAATCATTTTGTTCACAGCATTTGCCACTATCACTGCCATAGCCTATTCGCAGACAGCAACCCCGGTTTACGCCGCTAACGCCACACTGCTGCTGGAATCGCAAGCCGCAAATATTGTGTCGATTGAAGATCTGGTCTCATCAGAGCAGGACTCCACTGACTACTACGGCACTCAGTTAGCCATTCTGAAATCCCGGGCCCTGGCAGTTCGTGTTATTCAGCAGCTCACGCTGGAAGAGGATATTTCACAATCGCAGTTCGCACAGATGCTTATCCCCTCACAGCCCGGGCAGATTATCGACACATTGTCTAACCTTGCCGGAGGCAACGATACGTCGGTAGACTTTGATGGTGCATCTGCTACTCGGCCTATCGTTACCGGCTCTGCAGAAGCGACAGGGTCGGGAGCTCTGCAGGGCACCTATAGCGATGCAGAATTCAACGAAATACTCAGCCATTTCAGGCGCTCACTACGCATTAGTCCGGTACCAAAAAGCAAGCTGGTTACCATCACTTATGAGTCAACAGATCCCTCTTTTGCTGCATTGGCTGCAAACGCGGTTGCCAATCAATATATACAAAGTGCCATTGAACGTCGACAAGAAATCAGGGATCAGGCGTCTGAATGGATGGATGGACGTATCATGGGTCTGAAAGCACAATTGTCGGAGTCAGAAGAAGCGCTGCTTTCCTTCAAACAGACAAACGGTCTGGTTGATCTTAGTGCCGGTGTAGGTCGGCTCGATGAGCAAGAGCTTCTGCAGACAAGTACTGAACTTGCTGTGGCCAATAACGAACTTTCACGAGCACAAGACTTGTATGGCAAGATTCAGGATTTCAAGAGCTCTACACCACAAGCACTGGAAACCCTGCCGCTTGTCCAGAATGACACTCTGTTCAGTGCTGTCAAGGTTGAGCTTGGACAGGTACAGCGTGAAATTCTGGAATTGAAAAATCGTTTTGGCCCCAGGCATCCTGTCATCATTGATGCAGAATCTCGCTTGCAATCGCTGCGCACGGCGGCCGAAAGCCACATTGAGCGCACCGTAGCGAGTTTTGAAAATGACTATCAACTACTGCAACAGCGCGTAGCCGCTCTCGAATCCAAGGTTGCTCAGGGCAAACAGAATGTGCAGCTGATCGGACAGCAGAAAGTCACCCTCGAGGCACTGGAGAGGGAGGTTGAGGCAAATCGTGATCAATACAACAGTCTGTTTGACAGAATCACAGAAACACGCACAACAGACGGGCTGGACGAGGCGCACGCTGTGGTAGCAGAAGCCGCCTGGATACCCACTCAACCGGTAAAACCCGGAAAACTATTTATCATCGCGCTGGCAACACTCAGCGCTTTGATCTTGTCTGCCGCAGTTTCTCTCGTCAGGGAATATCTTGACGATACGGTCAATAGCACAGAGGATGTCGAGAAGCGCTTGAAAACCAGGCTATTGGGTGTTCTTCCACTCATTGAAGGATACTCCGAAGGCAGCCCCCTGCAACACCAGCGCTCGCTTCCGCTCACACCCGAGAAGGCCTTGACGACATCAGATCTGTTTTCAGAGGCTGTCAGTACGTGTCGCACTGCGCTCACAACCAGTAGCAAACGGAATCTGCAGGTGATTCTGGTAACGTCATCTGTCCCTGATGAAGGCAAATCCACTGTTGCATTGAATCTGGCTTACTCATTCGGACACATGGAACGAACGCTTCTTATTGATTGTGATCTGAGAAGACCATCGATATCCAAAGCCCTTGGGATGAATACCGACATCATAGGGCTCTGCGATTTAATGACAAAAACCAGTAAGGTGGGCGATTTTGTTCAACGCGGTGTGTTGAATTCGTTTGACTGTTTAACGAGCGGACAGGTTCAAGGTCTGCCGTTGGAGATGCTTGCATCAATCAGATTTGCAGCTGTAATGGAAATTCTTCGAAGCAACTATGACAGAATCATCATCGATAGTCCGCCGACTCATGTCGTCAGTGATGCGTTGGTTTTGAGCAAGTTGTCAGACGGTGTTGTCTACGTGGTAAAGCCTCATAAAACACCTGTCAAGCTTGTTTACAGCGGGCTTTCAAGACTGGCCGAGGCAAGTGCATCTGTGGTTGGCGTCTGTATATCGCAACTGGATATGAGTAAATCAAAGTTATACGGCGACATGGAATTTCACGGCTTTGGTTTTGACTACAACGGTTACAACAGTTACTACAAACCAAGTGCTCCGAAAATGAAGCTATTGAGTGGACTGACCTCTCGAACAAAGATAAATTCACGGTTGCCCGCGAGTAGTAAAAAGCCCTGTCAATCGTCAAACCCGGATTCAATAGCCACTCATGACGGGGACGTCACTAACATGCCTGACACGAACATCGACACCATAAAGCTTGCATCAGGGATGTAGAAATCACACGTCTGCAAGTAAAGGCCAGAACGGTTGTTCTACCGGGCAGTCTTTGTTGTTCATAGAATACAAAAACACTAATGACGCTTTGTGGTGCGAAGGCTATGGGACGGTTATGTGTGGGTCGTGTACCGGTTGTGCCTAAGCAGATTCAGTATGCCCAATTGTTGTAGATATCAGCTTCTGTACTCAAGCGATTCTCCAGATAAGCACGCACCCTACCGTCTTCAAACACATAGGAGTTCGTATTTCTGGCATTAAATTGTATTGACTGTCTGATGTCCACGCCAAGAAAACGGGCCACAGTTTCAACGGTCTCGCCGGGATACTGAAACATATCCTCACTTTTTATGATCAGTATGTTTTGCCTGTCGAACTGCTTGAACCATGGAGCCAACCTTTCAGAGTAGAGGCTTCTGTAAACGTAAGAGCAATGGGTCAAGAGGTATCGCCTGCGCGTAGCTGACGTATTAGCATCAAACGCCTCTTCAAGTAGCCTGTCCTCTTCCACCATCGCTGTATACATATCACGCTTTTCGAACCCCAGTCGACGCTCATGAAAATAATGCGAAACTGACCGGGCTATCGGTTCTCGCAACACAGCGATAATCTTGCATTCGGATCCAAGAACGGTGGACACTCTTTGCGGCACTTCCGGGAATGCCATATAACTGGGCGTTGCTTCACCGATCAGGCTATCAGCTTGTCTGGCATTGAAATAACCTCTGTAGTTGATGGGCCAATGCCAACGGGCATCAAAGTAGCCAACTTCCTTGAACAGGGGTGCCTGTACCAAGCCTGACTCAAGGAGCCAGTTGAACAAGGATGTTGTACCGGCTTTCTGAGCACCCACAATCAGAAAATCTGGTAACGCGCAGTTAGCATTCAAACCACGTAGCGCGGCATACACATCTGCAAAGGAGCGCAGGGTAGATCGCATCTGGTTTCGAAGCGACTGTGGTGCATGTTCTTTGGCAAGAGTGTACAGACCATTGTTTTCAATCATGGCAGCTCAGTCATGGCAGCGCGGGTATTTCATTACGAGATCCACGGAAATTCTGTATCAACAACACGACTGAGCTTCCGGTTTGATTCGGTGAATTCGTCAGCTAACCGTTTGAGTGTTTCTGGACGTGGTTCGAACTTTGAACTGGCGTTTCGCTTTTCCAGATCAATGGTCAAATCAGGCTCGAGGCCAATAAATTCCTGAATCTTGGCGAGGCTGGGTCGGCTGTCGCCGGTCAGGGTCTCAGTAGCCATTACCAGCACGTTCTCTCTATCAAACTGTGTGTATAACCTCTCTAGCTGTGTTGCGTAATGACCTCGAGCGACGTAGGAGTAGTGCTGGTGAGGACGGGAAACAAACGACGGTTCTGTCACAAGGCGCTGCTCGATACCCTCTAGTCTGGAAGATTCCAGATCAAGCGCCTCGTCAAGATCCGCAACAGACTCGTGTCCTTCCCAGAGCATGTGTAAGTGATGTGAGATAGCTCGTTTCACGGGGTCACGTAGCAACACGATGATCTTTGCATCAGGAATTGTGCGAGCCATGCGTTCGGCTCCAGCCGGGTGATACAAGTAGTAAGGGCTTGCCTCACCGACAATGGCTCTTTGCCCTACTTTGTCAGTGTGGCGATCACGCTCGGCCTGACTGGCAAAGTGCGCAAAATACCAGGCATCATTTTGATGATAGTTGGTATCAAAGTAGTGAACACCCTTTGCATCCAGGACATTCGGCAACAACGCTGGATGCCTGGCCAAGGCTCTGAACAACGATGTCGTTCCACAGCGTTGAGCGCCCACAATGACAAAATCAGGCGGCGGGCGCTCAGCCTTGCGCTTTCTGCCAGCGAGAAGGCTTCCCAACACAACACGCCGAGTATGTCGTCGCATCGTTCGAAGCACCGTTGCAGGCGCACCTGAAGGTTGTTTATTCAGCATCAGTCGACTTCTGGGGTAAGGGTGATAGTCATAACGCCCACTTCTGTACACCGGCCTGCAGAGCCGGTCCGAATTTGGAGTCGGTAGATCGAAGCCCCACGTCATGGGCGGATTTGAAACGGATAACCATTTCCAGCAAGGCGAACACGACCAGCTGCTGTGCATTGTCTGGTGGCAGACCAGCAACCTTCAAATACTGTCTGACACACTGAGCGACTCGTTCAATATCAAAAGACTGAGCGAACGAGCCGGATGAGTTTTCACAGATGGCGAAGTGAGCGATATCCAATCCTCGTGGTGCAAGCGTTTTACACCGTTCCCAATCCAGCGCAGCAACACGCCCATCAACCATACCCACGTTGGCTCGTGTCCAATCACCGTGGCTGGCACCAAAGTCGTAGTTGCTATCGCCCCACGATTTTTCAATTCTGGCCACCAGTTTGGCAAGCACTTCTCTACCATCACGGCCATCGCCCAGTTTGTCTACACACCCCACGATCTGTTGCCAATAGCTGCTGCCGCTTAATAAAGAACGTGATACGAGATTATGGGATGCAAACGCATCAGCAGCTTGATGCGCAGCGCAAGCGTCGCGATGTAACGGTTCAAGTTGCAGCGGAGCTGTGATCAACACATTGTGGCCACCGGCCCACGTACCGGAATAAAGCCGGCGCGGAGTCACAACCGGCATATCGGTGTTCTCGAATTGCGCAAGGATTGCACTCTCATGAGCGACAAGATCATTGGTCATTGCTTCAGAACCAATCTTTGCATAGCAAAGCGCTTCACCAGCATCGGAGATTGCCATCACCACCGTTTTTGCATTGGGGCGACCAAAACTCAAACGCAGTGCAAGCTGGAAATCGTCACGGCCTAATACGGTAGCAATGAGTTCTCTGAGCGGTGAGGAGGAACCGTCGTGCGACACCAGCGAAGCATCAGAAACCACACTCGAAAGACGCCCGCCAATCCACGCAGCAAAGCGTACCAATGACGGCGCTGTATACGCGAACCGGCGGTTACCAAGAAAGCTTGCAATTGCCGTTCGCATGACAGGCCCAGCAGGAGGCAATAGCAAGCGCGGCGTCCCTCGCACGCACACAACGATGAAACGTTCGATGACGTTCGGATGCACCCCGGCAACCAGTTCAAAGCCCGGACTATATCCGCCGAGAACCGACCCTACTGCATCAAAGACGGTAGTGTGTTGCGAGCCACTCAAGGTAGCCGGAATTTTTTCTGAGGCATCACTCATTTTGACTAGTCATTCGGTGTCAAAACTAGCTCGCAATGTGGCTTAGGTAGTCATCAACAGCACATTGGATACCACATCGGCTCTATTCCAACGCTATATAACCTGTCGCTTGATGGCTGCCTCAGAAGACTACAGGTAGCCCCGTGGAAACCAATCAGATTAAAATTCTGTTGCGGACACCTGATTGATGCAAGGCCCTACTCCCCAACGACAACACCAAACAAGTCATGCTCATCGGCTGAGGTAATATCTACCTCAATAAAATCCCCGGCGTCGATGTCGTAGTCGTCAACAGACACATGCACCACGCCGTCAATCTCTGGCGCACTGCTACTGCTTCGCGCGATGGCGGTATCCCCATCGACAGTATCAATCAGTACAATCTGTCGCGTACCCACTTTGGCCTGCAGTCGTTGGGCGCTGATGATGGATTGCTTTTCCATGAATCGTTGCAAGCGATCCTGCTTGATCTCTTCACTGACGTGCCCCTCCAGAGCGTTTGCCGTGGCACCTTCCACCGGTGAGTAAGTGAAACACCCCACCCTATCCAGCTGGGCATCGTCAAGAAACTGCAACAACTCCTGAAAATCGTCTTCAGTCTCGCCGGGAAAGCCGACAATAAACGTGCTTCTGATAGTAAGTTCTGGACAGATCTCGCGCCACGCCTTGATGCGCGCAAGGTTGTTTTCGGATGCAGCCGGGCGCTTCATGCTTTTGAGAATTCTGGGGCTGGCGTGCTGAAACGGGATATCCAGATAAGGCAGAATCTTCCCCTCGGCCATCAGGGGAATGATGTGGTCAACGTGTGGGTAGGGATAAACGTAATGCAGTCGAACCCAGATGCCCAGCTCGCCTAATGCTTCACACAGCTCCTTGAGTCTGGTCTTGATCGGGCGACCTTCCCAGAAAGCGGTACGGTAGCGAATATCAACACCATAGGCGCTGGTATCTTGTGAAACGATCAACAGCTCCCTGACTCCGGCGTCACGTAAACGCACCGCCTCTGCCATGACATCACCCGCATCACGACTCACAAGGTTGCCGCGCATCGACGGTATGATGCAAAAACTGCAGCGATGATTACAGCCTTCGGAGATCTTTAGATAGGCGTAGTGCCTGGGCGTCAACTTGATGCCTTGCGGGGGTACAAGATCGATGAAAGGGTTATGCTCAACTCTATTGGGCAAGTGCTCATGCACTGCCCCGACAACCTCTTCATAAGCCTGTGGGCCGGTTACTGCCAGCACCTTGGGGTATCTGGCCTGTATCTCCTCAGCCTTCACGCCCAGGCAGCCTGTGACTATGACACGCCCATTTTCATCCAGCGCCTCACCGATCGCATCCATTGACTCGGCGACAGCACTGTCGATAAAACCGCAGGTGTTAACAACGACAATATCGGCCGCGTCATAGTCAGGCACCACGTCGTATCCATCGGTGCGCAACTGGGTGAGTATGCGCTCTGAATCGACAAGTGCCTTGGGACATCCGAGGCTGACAAAGCCGACTTTGGGAGACGAGGACATGGTGACGACAACCTGACGCTTAAGAGAGAACCGCTGATTATACGGCTTGAAAGTGCAGATGCGATATCACCAGCATTCAGGAACATCCCAAAGCCACACAATCATGTAGGAGCTTGTCCGAGAATAACGATCGAAGCCGAAGGCGGCCCCGCGAAAGTGTGA
>CAYGSW010000035.1:0-30524 GCA_964352535.1 uncultured Granulosicoccaceae bacterium
TGATTAATGTCACAGCAGCTTTCAATGCAGCTGCCGCATTGTCGCCAGACATACTCACCAACAGCTGGAGCAGTCAAGCGCGCAACCCACCTTTGTCGCCCGCCGCTCAGGCATTGGCTGCGGCGGTAGCAGCTGCTGTTGCCGATGGTATTACCGTCGTGTTTTCAGCAGGCAATGGTCCTAGCTTTGGTTTTCCGGGACAACACCCTGACGTTATATCGGTGGGCGGCGTGTTCATGCAGCAGGATGGCAGTATCGAAGCCTCTGACTACGCTACCGGCTATATGTCAAACGTGTATCCCGGGCGGCGTGTTCCGGATGTTTCAGGCCTGGTGGGCATGATGCCGAAAGCTGCCTATATCATGTTACCAATTCCAGCAGGTTGCATTATCGATGAGGGCAGCGCAGGGGGTACGCATCCTACCGGTGATGAAACGGCGGACGATGATGGTTGGGCAGCGTTTAGTGGAACTTCTGCTTCTGCTCCACAGATCGCTGGTGTTTGTGCTTTGCTTAAACAGGCCTGCGCGCGTCTGACACCTGCACAACACAAGGATATTCTCAGATCAACAGCCCGCGATGTGACCACTGGCACCAACGCTATGGGTAACACCGCCACGGTGGGACCGGATACCGCAACCGGACATGGTCTGGTAGACGCTGCGCGTGCTGTGCTGATAGCCAAACTGCGTTGTCAGGTCATTGGACCTATTACGCCGATCGAGCCTTTTCGACCGCCACTTGAGCCATTCCGTCCGCCGCTAACACCATTCAGACCACCGATTACACCCTTCCGTCCACCAGTGACGCCATTCCGTCCGCCGATTACACCCTTCCGCCCACCCATTACTCCATTTCGCCCACCGCTGGAACCGTTCCGGCCACCACTGACACCCTTCAGGCCGCCGCTGACACCGTTCCGTCCTCCGTTCACAGGTAGACCACAGGAGGCTGACGGGAACGGAGCGCTTAGCGCTGAGGATGTTGCTATGCTGGAGCAGATGATCATCGATTCCGATGATTTTGACGAGCTCTGACATACGATGATTGATATGGCTCCACCAGACTCCCCACACGAAACACCAGTCGTTGCTCTGGTAGTGCTCAAGGCGGCATCTGGTGAGCCTTTTGATGCCAACGTGCCTATTACGGTGCAGAATCTGGATCGCTTCAGGCCCGATGCGCATGATGTGCAAACTGTGGTCAAGGCGTTCGAGGACGCAGGTTTCGATGCGGGTCCGCTCGGTGGTGTGTCTCTGTCGATAAGTGCGTCACGCGAAAGGTTTGAAGCGTTGTTCGGCGTGCACCTGATATACGTACCAGATGCGAACTGGCGGGTTGATCCCGGCGACTCCAGCGATGTCGGCTCAACCATCAGCGGTGATGCTGATCATAGTGCCATGCATGCATTACCACTGGATCAGCTTCCTCGGGACATTACGCAACGCGTGGAGGCCATTGTCTTCGAACCCCCCATGGAGCTTGACAATGATGCATTTGGAATCGACCAGTAAACAGGCGTCGCAGTACTATTTGCCAGCGCTTGTGGCTGATGAGAGTACTGCACGACTGCGCTGTGGCCCACTGGCGCTGGGCGGCGGGGTTGTATTGTGTCAAACCTTGCTACCGCCTGCGGTGTCTGCGGGTCTGCTTCGCGAAGCAACAAAACGTTACCTGGACAGCGTAAGACAGGTCAGTCATCAACCCGACAACAGCACAGGAAGAGGTGGGTTGCCTGCGCGTGCCTTGAGCACAGCGCCGGGTGGGCCGGTGCAAGACTGCCTGTATACCTCTCGCAGCCTGTCTGAGTATCTTGGCCAATTGTGTGGTACTAATGTGCGCCCCACAGGGTCACGCGGCAGCTACAGCTACTACTCTGAGGCCGGAGATTTTCTTGATACGCACCTTGATATCCATCAATGCGACGTAACGTTGATCACTGTGCTGTATGACGACACCGATCCGAGTACCTTGGGTGGTGCGCTGGTCACTTTCCCTGATCGAATCGATTGTTCGCTTGAAGAGGTGAGAGCGCTTGAAACCGATAGCGGCTGGATCCTGAAGCCAAGGCCTGGAGAAAGTGTCGTGTTGCTTGGTGGGCTGATTCCCCATCGGGTGGCACCGCTGACAGGAATAGGCAAGAGGATAATTTCAGCGTTATGTTATGAGGCGTTCTAGGAGCCTGCGCGGCAGTTGTCTCACACCTGTTTGGAAGATTGAGAGCCGGTTGGAGACTGTACTAATGGTGAGGTTGTAGTCGAGCCAGGTAAAATATGTATGCGACAGCTTGGCAATACCAAGTTTTTTGGGTTGTGTGTTTTCAATACGCCCGGTAGCGTACATGCAGAGTATCGATGAACGTTCGCGAATTGCCCCTTATGCATTATCTCGGGATCACAACGTGATCCCGAATCGATGGGGCGATAATTCTCTTCAGCAATTGCTATTGGCTACATACCCAGCAGTTTATCAGCAGCGACAAAGTCATAACTGAGGGCCTCGGCAACTTCCTTGTAGGTCACTTTGCCACGATAGACGTTCAGTCCGTTCTTCAGATGTTCATCTTTTTGCATTGCTTTCTCTGCTCCAAGGCCGGCTAGAGACAGCACGTGCGGTAATGTCACATTGTTCAAGGCATACGTGGATGTCCTTGGTACGCCTCCCGGCATATTGGCAACACAGTAATGAACAACATCATCAACAACATACGTGGGGTCAGCATGGGTGGTTGCGTGTGAAGTCTCACAACAACCACCCTGGTCTATGGCGACATCAACGATGACAGAGCCCGGCTTCATGTTTTTTACCATTTCAGCGGTCACCAGCTTGGGAGCCGCGGCACCGGGTATCAATACGCCGCCAATGACAAGGTCTGCTTCTAATACATGCTTTTCCAGGGCATCGCGAGTGGAAAATACACTATTGGTAGAGCGACCAAACTTCTCCCAATGCGATTCAAGGACATCAGGGCTGCGGTCAATGACCCATGTATCAGCGCCCATACCTACGGCAATATGTGCTGCATGTGAGCCAACAACCCCACCACCAATGATAACGACTTTGGCAGGATCTACCCCTGGGACTCCGCCAAGCAACACACCGAGCCCACCGTGCGGCTGCTCCAGACAATAGGCGCCAGCCTGTATGGCCATACGGCCTGCTACCTTGGACATCGGTGCGAGTAGTGGCAATCCACCACGCGCTGAAGTGACCGTCTCATAGGCAATACAGATGGCCTCACTCTTGACCAGATCGTGAGTTTGATCGGGATCAGGTGCCAGGTGCAGGTACGTGAATAGAATCTGACCAGCGCGCAGCATAGCCCGTTCCACAGCTTGAGGCTCCTTCACTTTCACAACCATATCTGCACGTTCAAAAACTTCGGCAGCTGTTGCCACTATCGTGGCTCCGGCGGTTACGTATTCTTCATCAGTACGACCGATACCGGCACCTGCAGCGGTTTCGACAATAACCTCATGGCCACTGTGAACACACTCTCGCACACTGGTGGGCGTTAGTCCGACACGGTATTCGTGGTTCTTGATTTCCTTGGGTACACCGATGAGCATGGCAGCCTCCTTAAGGCAGTGATTATCTGGCAGTCGGGTATTGTCCGGCAGAAGTGCGCGCAGTGATACAGCCAGATGCGCACACGGTACACAGCCACACTAACAGCATCTGGAGGGGTCAAGACTTGTATTGAAATCCGGGCGAATAGGAAAAAGGGGTGAACACAGCCGGCCCGTCACGATATGCATTGAAGCGGGACTAAAGTATAGGCTTTCAAACGAGATAGCGACGACAGGACAAAGCCGGATTCAAACGCTTGTGCGTGGCTGATCGGCTGACTGATCTGGTAGAAATTGAGGTGGCAGCGTCTGAAATATTACGTGCTTGTTTTGATTCAACGTTGCTTGTAGCACTATGCTTGGATTCCGGTTCTGTCAATTTGCTGCGATTGATGTAAAGATCGGGGTAGAGTCAACGATCAGGAGCGAAACTTGTCGGCACCTTTTGCTCCTGTGTCAGCATTGTCTGTAAATTCTCGAGGAGTTCGTCATGTCAGGGTATGCAAAGGACATCTTCATCAGTTATGCGCACTTGGACAACGAACCACTGACTCCTGGCGAGGATGGTTGGATAACACGCTTCCACGCTACGTTACAAGCCTTGCTGAACATGCGTCTTGGCCACCCTTCAAGAATCTGGCGCGATGACAAGTTGCAGGGTAACGATGTATTCAGTGACGAGATCATGCAGCAGTTTGGCGACACGGCTGTGTTGCTTTCCATTCTGACTCCTCGTTATCTGAATTCCGAATGGTGTACTCGTGAGATCTCTGAGTTCTGTCTCGCCGCAGAGCAGGGCGGGGGTATTGTGTTTGATAATAAGGCGAGAATTTTCAAAGTGTTAAAGACACCTGTGGATACGGAAGACACACTGCCTCCGGTTGCAAAAGAGGTGCTTGGATACGAGTTTTTTGCGTACGATAACGAGGTGCCGCTGGAGCTTGACGCCGCTTATGGCGAGAAATTCGGGCAAGCTTACAAGCGAAAGGTGGCACAGCTTGCATCTGATCTGTCGAAGTTACTGAAACAGCTTGAGTCCGGACAAGACAGCGAGCTGCAAATACCGGCTGAAGACAAGATCACGGTGTACCTTGCCGAATGTAGCTACGATCAGAGGGAGTCCAGAGAAATTCTCGCGGGAGAGCTGCAGCAGCACGGTTATCGGATATTGCCAGACAGGCCATTGCCACGGGATGAGACGGAGTACGTTGAAGCCGTTAAAGCGATGTTGAGTCGTTGTGTATTTTCGATACATCTGATTGGAGACACTTATGGGGCTGTGCCCGATGGTCTTTCCCAGAAGTCAGTTACCGAGTTGCAAAATGAGCTAGCTGTTGGCCGGTGTGTTGAATCCCCCGAAGAATTCAAGCGCATCATCTGGATGGCCAACGGGATATCGTCAGATCAACCACAGCAACAGGCATTCATTGAGTCTTTACACCATGATGCAATGACTCAATATGGTGCAGATTTAATGACATCTGACCTGGAATCTTTAAAAGAAACCGTACATACGACACTGCGAAAATTCGTGGAGCCCAAAGAGATCAAGCCGGAAATACAGTCAGTGGAATCCAGTGGCAGCAAACTGGTGTATCTGATTTGTGACCAGAATGATCGAAAGGCCACAGTGCCCCTGAGAAAATTTCTACGAGAACAGGGAATTGAAGTTGCTATTCCGGCCTTCGAAGGGGATGCGGCAGCGATCCGGCGAAACCATCTACAGTTGATAAAACAGTGTGATGCGGTGTTGTTGTTTTATGGAGCAGGTGACGAATCGTGGAAGCGCAGTTTCGATATGGAACTGAAAAAACTGCCGGGTTATCGTGGCAACAGGCCTCTGCTGGCACAATATACTTACCTGTCAGAACCTAGAACAGATGATAAAGAGGATCTGATAGACATGGAGGAGCCTCATCTGATCGAGGGGTTTAGCGAGTTTCGTGCCGATGCTTTCGATCAGTTTCTGCAGGCTCTGCTTGGCGAGCGGGAGCTCGCATGAGCACCTTCAAACAAGAGCAGACAACTACCAATCCTTTTCCCGGTCTAAGACCTTTTCGTGAATCCGAGCAGCACTTGTTCTTCGGACGCGAAAGTCAGATTGATGCCATGGTTGACAAGCTGGCGACCAACCGGTTTCTGGCTGTTGTCGGTACCTCGGGAAGTGGTAAATCATCGCTCGTCAACTGTGGATTGCGTCCTGCGTTGCGTACCGGCCTGATGGCGGGTGCAGGTACCGCATGGCGGATGGCTCAATGCCGACCAGGCGGCGATCCGATTGCCGCTCTATCCCAGGCCATGGCCAGCAATGGCGTTCTATTTACAAACTATCAAAACACGGGTATGTCTTTACCCGAGATTGTTGATACTACGTTGCGAATGGGCAAACTTGGCCTGATTGATATCATCGAGCAAGCACACTTGCCTGAGGGCACTAACGTGCTATTGGTTATCGATCAGTTTGAGGAATTGTTTCGTTACCGGCATCTGGATGAACACGGTGAGGCCAAAAGCGCCGAGCTCGGGCAACAGGCTGTGGCCTTCGTCAATTTATTATTGGCAGCGATAGAACAGTCGGCATTGCCCGTGTACGTTGTAATTACGATGCGTTCTGATTTTCTGGGTGATTGTGCGCAATTTACGGGGTTGGCCGAGGCTATAAACAAAGGTCAGTATCTGGTGCCGCGCATGACGCGAGAGCAGCGTCGTGCTGCGATTGCCGGCCCTGTCGGGGTAGGTGGTGCGAAGATCTATCCTGCTTTGCTAACCCGGTTGGTCAACGACGTTGGCAGTAACCCCGATCAACTCTCCATATTGCAGCATGCAATGAACAGAACCTGGGCATATTGGGAAAATGAGCGTGGTCGGCAAGGTATGTTGGACATAGAGTGTTATGACTCTATCGGCAGCATGACAAGCGCGTTGGACCAGCACGCCGAACACGCGTTCGCTGAGCTTGGCTCTACTGAAAAAGAGAAAATTTGCGAAACCATATTTAAAGCGCTAACAGATAAGGCGAGTGATGCAAGAGGTGTACGACGACCAACACGTCTGGATACTCTGTGTGAGATGTGTGATGCATCGCGAGCGGATCTCGTGTCTGTCATCGATGTATTTCGCAAATCAAGTCGATCTTTTCTAATGCCACCGGAGGGTGTAGATCTACAGTCAGACACCGTCATCGACATATCACATGAGAGTCTCATGCGCGTGTGGAAAAGGCTTGACCAATGGGCAGATGAAGAAGCAGACGCAGCCAGAATGTACCAGCGCCTGGCCGAGAAGTCGGAATTTTACAAACAGGGAAACGCTGAGTTACTGCGCGATCAGGATCTGCGTGTTGCATTGAAATGGCAGGAAATGAACAAGCCCAATACAGTGTGGGCTCAGCAGTACAATCCGGGCTTTGACGGCGCTATGGCGTTCCTTAAAGACAGTGAAAAATCTGAGAATACCCGTAAGCGCGTACGTGCCGGATCCATTGCTGCAGTGCTGCTCGCTCTGTCTGGTTATGCGGGTTATACGATTACCGATTTATCCGGTGATGTTAAAGACTTGTCTGGCACAGTTACAGCGGTTACCGATTTGCTAGGGTCGATTTCAGACCTGTCAGCAGAGCAGGAACAAGCCCGTGCTGAATTGCAAAGAGCTGAGCAAGAAAAAATTCTTGCGTTGAATGATGTAGCACAGGTGGAAGATGAAATTGCACAGGCAAAAAATGACGTCTCGGATCAAGTGGAAGCCAGTGCACAGCAAGCTGTTGTCGACATTGAAGACAATCTGAATCGTATCCTGACAGAGGAAGTCGGGCAATTGCGCCAAGCTGTCGTTCAAGTGGAGGCTGAAACAAAAACCGCATCCGTGGTGGCGAAGGAGCAACTGCAGTTTTTCAAGGTTATTAGTTCTTTGGAAGCGACACAACAGGAACGTATCGTTGAACACTTTGCTCAATTGGAAGCAGACATGGCTGAATTGCAGAGTGATTATTCAGAAACGCTTGCCGGCCATCAGAACCTCATCATACAGAAGAGAATAAAGTGTGAGATTTATTCGCTAGCGGGGCAATCTGAAAAGAAGACCCGTCCAGCACATGCGTCACACTGCGATAAAAACGGCTTGATTGATCCCTTGATAAACACTGTGGATAACAGTGACGACAATCCAGTTGTCGATTGTCTACCCGACAATATTCCAGAGAATATACTTTCATCACTGGATACTCAGGGGCGGATTGTGCTTGAAAACAGGAATAGACAGCTGGCATGTAATGTTGCAAGAATGAAACAAAGTATTGCCGATCTTGAGAATGAAAGTGCGATCTTGCAGCAAGAAATCGATCGTCTAAGAGATGCAGCTCTGGAGCCTGAAGAGACTATCGTATCAACAGCGGGCAATGACGAGGAAAACTTACCGATAGAACCCCTCATTGCTTCTGCTGAATCCACGAGCAGCCAAACAGTAGAGACCCACACACAGATGCCAGTGCTTGCAGATCAGCAATCGAGTCCTGACGGCCAACAGACATATCTGAAGTTTTTTGAAGCCTGTGAAAATGTCCAAAATCGGGAACCGTCGGGCTGCAAGAAGGAAAGCGAAGCTTTTCTACACGGTAAGGTTTTCTTGTTTGCTCGTGTAGTAACCAGTCGTGAAGAAGAAAATATAACGCTGCGATGGTTCAGAAATGACGGCGAAAACCCCATTGGTGAAAAACAGCTCACGATAAGTCCCAATCCGGACGGATACAGGATCTTTGATTGGAAACACTTGGATAATGGTGTTTACAGAGCGTGTGTGATAAACCAATCCGAGCAACAGGCGTGTATTTCCATAGTAGTGGGTATTGACAATCCGATTGCTGGTATAGAGACGCCGATAGAGGCAATTGAAGAGCCAAACAAAGAAGAAAATGCTGCTGACAGGCTTGTGCAGGAGGAAGCAGGCCGCGAGAAAGCAACATTGCCTCGTGTGACAGAGAGTGTTCAGAACAGCGTCGCAGAGCAAGACACGGCTTGGGAAACAACACGACTTGTACACACAGACGCTTCAGAGACGGATGGTTTTGTTGTGTGTGAGCGTGTTGAAAAGCTGGACCCTTCTGGTTGCAGTTCCGAGCTTGCTCCAGGCAGGGTTTACGCATTTGCCAGGATCGTAACTCCCCAAAAGCAAGAAAAGATAAGACTTCGGTGGTTTCGGGATGATCAGGAAATTCCGGAGTTGAGCAAGGAGCTTCAGATAAGAAGGAACTCAAGTGGTTTTAGAACCTATACGTGGAACACGTTCGCTTCAGGTTCCTATTCGGTTAGTTTGTCAGCGGAGAGCGGCAAAGAACTTGGGAAAATACCATTTGATGTGAAATAGTTGTATTACTCAGTCATCTCTTTTTGGTTTGTTGATGTGAGCTTGCTTGATTGCATTGGGATCACGGTTTTGAGAATTTTAAGCTCCATCGCACTGTGTTGTTTACCACAAGAAGTGGAGTAAGCAAGCCGGCTAATTTGCTTGCAAAGACTTCGATGCTGTGCGAGTGTGCAGTGACATGTCAACACATGTTGTGCCGGAAGCCATCTTGGAAGAAGCAATTGGCATAGTTAAACCGGGTTCGATGTTTTTCAAACCAATCACAAATGAACTGAGAGGATGGAATGAAGAGACTATTTAAATCTGTTGCAGCAATGTCAGCTCTGACTGTTCAACAGAAAAATATAGTGTCAAGGGATATCTCAAGCCCAAACTTACCCGTTTATGTCACAGCGACACTGCGCTTTGATGGTCACTATAGTAAAACTGTTGCTGACGATTTACTCATCCGGAACCCCTGACGCGTAGCCACAACGTTCAAGTGAAGAATAGTGTTTACGCGAAAAAATTGTTTCACGCTGGCAGCTTCGAACCGTAAAAGCACGACAGCCTGTGCAGCATTTGCATCACTGACAACCAGGTCACCAACTCTACAATTGCGGAGGGCGTGAGTTCGCTTTCGCGACAAGCTGATACCTCAGCATAGCTAATTGTGGAAGGGCTTGGCGATGCGGCTCTTGCTAACAGCAATAGAGCTTTTGCTTTTGCGTCAGTAACGGGTGGCTCACTGTCAGTGTGCTGCGCAAAATTCACCAGCGCATCCATTTGCACAGAGTCAACGCCGTAAGTCTGGCCTATCACGCGAACCTGTGATGCCAGATCACCATCTGCTATAACAGTGGCAAACACAACACCGGCCATCGCTTTGAGGTCCAATCCTGTTTCTGTGCACTTTGGATTCAAGTTCTCACGCAGGGCAGAAGCAACCGCTCTGATTCCACGAGCGTTGTGCATACGTGAAAGCACCGGGAAATCATGACCTGTCAAGTCGCGCAGAAACGAGCCAACGGCAGGCCAGCTATCCGGTACACCCTGTTGCCATTGCGTGTCCAGGCGCAATGCTGTTGGAGCGTGACGAATAACCGATAGCTTTGTCAATAGGGTGTCCGCGGAAGGAGGACTTGTCGGATGGCCCCCAAGCTCCAGCCGCCTGCCAGCCTTACCCGGACTCCAGCTGGCACCCATAGTGGATTGTGTTTCTGCAACTGTGGAGGCTTCAAGATCAACCCCAATCGCATCCATGAACTTGTTGAGAAAGCCCATCATGACCACACCCAGAATAATCCACTCGGCTTCAGTGGGCTTGAAGCACTTGAGAAGAGCGTCTCTCTCCGTATTCGTCAGTTCACAAGGAATCCGCGCAAGCGAACGAGCGACTGCAATGGTTGCCAACTCCTGCTCGCTGAAATTATCACCTCCGACAAGGGCGTTTGCCACTTTTTCCGGTGATACGCCTCGACGCAGGGCGAAGGAACACGTATGGGCTGAGCAATAGGGGCACTCTGCAGATCGGCTCGCCACGTATGTACCTAGCCCAACAAGAGCTTTGGGCGCACCGCCAATCCCAAATATGCCGAATGGCAGATTAAGGAAGTTGGGAACAACGATGTTGTAAGTACGAAATGCTGGGGGCCAGATTTCAAGGTAGGAATCACAGTTTGGCACAACGCCGATTAACACCTTTACCAGCTTGAGCAAAGGGCCGTAGCGCTCATGCAATACAGGCATAGGCACAATATCACCGTCAAGCAATGAGGTCAGTGAATCAGGGTTTTCGTGCACGGTTTGGGTGTCCATTACTGATTGCAGTCTTGAAAGCCTGATGTATGTTGACTCAATAAATCAGTGTCATCAAGTTTAATGAAGGCAATGCAATGTCTTTCCCATGGCCACAGCTGGGTTTTCTGCTCGACGTGGCCCCATCCGCCAGAAGGCTGTCCGAGAATATCGATCGAGGCTGCCTTCGGTACGATCTGCTTATTCACTGACAGCCCAATACAGCGCCATCAAGGTAGCGAGCCCTTAAGGCTCTACGCTGGAGTTTGCCACTGGTGGTTCTTGTGATGGTTCCTCGATTCACTATAACCACATCGGCAACGCTTAGCCCCAGTCGTTGCCGGACACTTGAGCGTACCTGGCGTTGAAGTGTCTTAGCGTCATGTTCACGATGTGTTTCTGCAACGAGAACCAGTTGTTCACTGCCATTTCCCGGACGACCAAATGCGACAACACTTCCTGCGCGAAATTCAGCAAGTTCGTGTACACACGCTTCAATGTCTTGTGGATAGTAGTTACACCCGTTAATCAAAACACTCTCTTTACGCCTTCCGCATACATGCAAATGCGCATTCTGTAGAAAACCGAGATCGCCCGTATCCATCCAGCCGTTGCTGTCCGTGGCGATGTTGTATCCCTGTTCGTTGTAAAACCGTTTTGCAACACCCGGTCCCCGTACCTGGATTTCACCCTCCAGTCCGTCTGCCAACTCTTCACCTGACGTTGATACGATCCTGATATCTGTATCTGCAACAGCTTGCCCGGAAGATACCGTCAGACTTTGCGTCGGAGAGTTATCGTGTGGAGTGCCAGTAACAACGCCACGATTTATCGGTGATATCGCCACGGCTACTGTGGCTTCGGCCATACCGTAGCTTGGAACAAAGGCGGTACGCCTGAAGCCTGAAGGTTCAAGGTATCTTGCAAAACTATTCAGCGAGTCTGGTTGTATAGGTTCGCCTCCACAGCCGGCCACACGCCAGGCTGATAGATCCCATTGCTCAACCTGCGACGCCTTGACTCGCCTGGAAACAAGCTCGTACCCGAAATTGGGCGCGTAGGAAACGGTGGCCTTTGTCTGACTCATGAGATCCAGCCATCGCTGTGGCTGACGTGCAAATTGCAGTGGTGGCAGATACCATGTAGTAGCCGTAGTTACGATGGGTGTGATCAAGAATCCGATCAGGCCCATATCATGATGAAGTGGTAGCCAGCTGGCCCCTTGATCACGCATCGGGTCAATCTCAAGTGCTTTTTCTATAGCAGATGCGTTGGCCATCAGATTGCTATGGAGTAGTTCTACGCCTTTGGGTGAGCCGGTGCTGCCAGAGGTAAACTGAATCAGCGCAGGATCTGAAGCCGAAACTTTTGGAAGATTACCTTGGCCATCTGTCGCCGTGATCTGTGACCGGGAAATCACTCGCAGCATCGAGCCCAGTGAGTCAAAATAGCTGCACAGCTGATCACTGGTCACCAGATGCTGTGCGCTGCTGATGTTGGCGATGCGTTTTACAGCTGTCAGATAGTCCTCCAGATTTCCGGTGAATGGAGGCGGGTAGACGGGAACCGCGACTAATCCGGCGCGAATGATCGCCAGAAACAGAGGAACGAAATCTACCTGCTTGGGCAACACGAGAACCACACGTTGCCCTGGTTGACAGCCCAAGGCGTTGAGTTTGCGCGCAGTGTGTTGTACGGTCTGCCTTAATTGTCGAAAGTCGACAAATGATGAAGGGCCGCCACCAGTGGTGAAATGAAATCCACGTTCAACAATTTGTAGAGCGTCTATCGCATCGCATAGGGTCTGAGTCATCAGCTGTTACTCCTTGCCAGATATACTTTGAAGTAACTTACGCCCCCCCGTTTCCCAATGTTCGCGTGTCAGCGAGTACGTCAAGTAGTCCCAGTAGCGCCCTTGAAAATACTGATGTTGCTTGAGGCGACCCTCTTCAGTGAACAGTTTTCCGAGACCTGATGAAAAATGGGCTGCACTGAATTCTGTTGTCTCGGCGTAGACCTTTCTGATCGTCCAGTTTTGAAACAGATAATCAACAAACAGTAAAATGCCTTCCATCGGCCACGCTTTACCGTGATGCTCATTGTCAATCAGGGCACCGAGGTAAATCGTGCCGTTGGCAAGATCAGCGTTATAGGCCACAGCCAGACCAGCACGATTTCTTGGTGCCGGAGTTTCAACGATAAACTGCGCCTGCACACCACTCCATAGATCGGCAACAAAACGTTCAGGACTGGGTGTAGATCCACGGTAGCGCCAGCGCGCGTTATTCTCTGCTGACAAGCTTAATTGATACAGGTAGGCATAATCGTTTTGCGCCAGCGGGCGAAGACGCGCATAGCGGCCTTGTAGTACGACGCCAGCAGGTCCTCTATCAAGCTGCGTTCCATATGATTGATCGGTTGTTTGCTCTTGAGCAACTGCATGTTCCATGTTCAGAGTTCTCCTTGAGGTTGAGATGCTATATGTTGAAGCCAGGCCTGGTATGCCACGTCGGTGTTCAACAGCCTGGGATCGAAGCTGTCCAGTTCGATCTTGATCCCCAGCTCCTGGAGCAACAGAACATAGTTGAGCACGGTCAGAGAATCCGCCCCGGCGTCATCCACAAGATGATCACCGGGCCGGATCGTGACATCGAACCCTTCGCTGGAGATTGTCTGAGAGATGCGTTGACAGAACGCCACGCGAGACTCAATTGCATTGATTGTATGATTCGATGTCATGACTGCATTACTCAGAAGTGGACGATATCAACATTAAGAGCGTCTTCAACGAGGTTAACGTCGTTGAAAATCTCTGACCCGGTATTGCCACCTGAATGATGACCAACTGCTACCGCCTGGAACCCGTCAGTAGCGTCGTACGATAAACGCCACACCGGTGCACCACTATCACCGCCAATGCCAATGTAGTCCGCAACGTTGGAATTGAGCACCGTAAAGCGATCTGGTGAGCCAGTTTGTCGCCGGAAAGTATTTGCAACACTTACCGCGCTGACGGTGCCGCAGTTTTTCCAGTTACTGCCACCAACCTGGTTAGCGGGACTGAACTGACCTGCACTGCAGACACTGGTGCCCACGACAACTGTACCGTCGGCTTCACCTACCTGTGCTTGTTCACCATTTGAGAATACCCCTGAATTGGCATCATCATAGGCATATAGCCAAGGCAGAGATCCGATACCACTAAGGAAGGGCACTCTCATCGCATCCACTGTTCCGGAACCCGAAACCGCTCCTGTGGCGATGTTGATGTTTGGAAATGTCCAGGTCGTCTGGTCAGAGGTCCCCAACTGACGCGCGCCGCCACCACTATTTACACCTTGAAACATGTCATCACCCGGACCACCAAACGTGCCATTGACATCAACGCCGCAGTGACCTGCTGTGATCATCACCAGCTCATTTGTTGTCCGATCTCGGGCTTTCCAGTTGGAGGTACAGGATCCGCCTGAAGAGTTTGTGATACGAACACCAGCCACCATCGGGCTAGCAGTATCGGCTCTGGCTTCCACGTCAAAAACAGGATTGTCAAACACGTCGACTTGCCCGAATTGCAGCTCGATGAGTTTGCGCTTTTCAGGGTTCAAATCAACAACCCCCACCCTGATGGTGTTGCCTGCAATATCTATAGCCACTTGAGATACTTCGATGCCTGAGGCAATAAGCTCATCACCTGATTTAACAATGCGCTGTTTGGCGTTTTCAAGTTCGACCATTGAGCGCTCGGCACTAAACGCGTTAATTCGCTCAGGCAATTCAGCTTTTTGACGTAACGCTGCGACTTTTTCACGCGCGTTCACCGTAAAACCAATATTAAGATTGCCTTTGTTGTCGACATACAAACCCGCGAAATCCCGATCATCTGCAGCCACAGGCAGAATAGCAAGCGCATCTTCCTGCACCACCAAGCGAAGCTTGAGTTCTTCTACCTCATCAGGCGTAGCGTAATGTCCACCTGTGATAAAACCCGTTACCGCACCCAGACTGGCGGGTTTTGTAAGTAGCTGTCTAACGTATTCCTCGTCACTTCTAAAGCCGAAACTCTTTCGTGCATCGACCACCTGCTTGACTTGATCATCACTGGGTTCGATCGGTTTGGCTGGCTCCAGCTTTTTTGATAACTCATCTATCAGCGGTTTTGCTTCAGCTGCACCTAGCGTGCTTGATGCCAGGACACCTGCCACCAAAACTGACAGGTATGTTGTAGTTTGGATAATGCTCGATCCCGATTTAGCGTTGTTCATCACATCCGTCCTCATTCCAGTTAACTTAAAAAAACTCCACGACTCACAGCGTCGTGTACTGCTGCGTAAAGTATTTTTATTGGAATGATATGAAGATGCCAGCTGACTTTTGGTCAGGGTTTTACGAAGGACAATACCTTTGCTGAATCAAAGAGGAGTAGAGCAGTAATTACTGTGGGAAAAAGGAATTATTTATTGCATTTGCAGGTGTATTGCCTCCTAGCCAAATTGCCGGTAACATTCTCGAGTGTTTACTGATTAGAGACTGAGTTCGTGGTGAGTACCAGACGTTCGTATAAATATAGGGTGATGAGATTCGATTCGTACTGAGGTAGAACGGAGCTGGGAAGGGGCCTACTACTGAAAACGTAGACAAGAAAAACCAAGGTGTGGTCTGGTACGTTGATGGAATACCAAACCACACCACAATAACTAGACCGTCAATTGATCAGCAATAGGCAGGTTGCGTATACGCTTACCCGTGGCATTGAAGATCGCATTTGTCAGTGCCGGTAAAAACGGTGGAACCCCCGGCTCACCAACACCTGTCGCATGTACAGAAAATGGATGGGGTGTTATGTGCACATGGACGTTTTCCGGGTAATCGGTGCTACGCATGAGTTGGTTATCGTGAAAGTTGCTCTCTATGACAGCACCGTTTTCAAAATTGACACCACCGTGCATAGCTGATGTCATGCCAAAGACACACGCACCTTCCATTTGTGATTTTACACGCTCGGGATTCGCAACAAAGCCGCAATCAATCGCTGCAT
This sequence comes from uncultured Granulosicoccaceae bacterium, assembly GCA_964352535.1. Classification (GTDB taxonomy): domain Bacteria; phylum Pseudomonadota; class Gammaproteobacteria; order Granulosicoccales; family Granulosicoccaceae; genus Granulosicoccus. Next base: position 15,739 of record CAYGSW010000035.1, read on the forward strand.
GCACCTCTGGAACGGTGAGTTTGCCTGAGCTATCAACCTTTGCATGTACTACCATTGCAATATAGGAGACAAAGCTTCGGTGAAATGCCAGTCCCAGCGCTTCACCCTCAGGGAGCTTCTTCCCCCAGCCTGCTTCACGTGCAACGCTTTCAACCAGATTACGCATGCGCCCTGTATCAATCGGAAACTCTTCAAGCGGTTCACCGTGGTTCCAGTACGCTTGAGGCAGACCGCTTTGCTTCCAGTCGAGTTTGCGTGGCTGACCGATCATCTCAAGTAAAAAATCTTTCTGATCACGTCCTAGCTCGCTGGCCAGTTCAGCCGTCATGGACTGTATGGCAAAGGCACGCTGTATATGTGAAACAGCACGAAACCAGCCGATACGAGTGTGGGCATATGCCTTGCAGTACTCGGCCTGCATATTGGCAATCTCGTAGGGGCAGTCCTCCAGGCCCATACCGATTTCTACCGGGTGCTGATCACCGCCATCAGGGACAAACGTAGACAGAAAAGAGGGCTGCGCACTTCTATGTCGCCATGCTATAGGTTTATCGTCTTTATCGAGTCCCACCTCGATTCGTTCCACTGATGACGCGTGATGAAATCCGTGTCGAATATCATCGGTACGTGTCCACTGAATCTGAACAGGCTGGTCAAGTTGTTGTGATAGCCAGGCAGCTTCAATGACAAAATCGCATTTTGACTTACGTCCAAAACCGCCACCCAGCAGGGTAACGTTTACGCGAACGTCTTCTTCGGGCAACCCCAGAAATTCTGCTACATCAAGCCGAGCACCATAGGGGCTTTGTACGCACGCCCAGATTTCACATTTGCCATCTTTAACACTGGCAAGTGCTGCTGGTGGCTCCATAGTGGTATGAACATTGAACTTCTGATAGTACTCATGCGCAATGACTCGCGAAGCGTTCTTCAAAGCTGTGTCGGTATCACCTTGCTCGCGAACATTGGTGCCTGGAGCGTTCACGGCAGCTCGTAGTTCCTGCTCGAATGCCTCCGTGGAAAAACTGCCATGCTCGCCATCTTCCCAATCGATAGTCAGGGCGTCACGCCCCTTTATGGCGGACCAGGTATTGGTGGCAACAACAGCCACACCTCCTAAGGGTTTGAATTTTGATCCCAATGAGCTGCCAGGCACTTCTCGAACATCGACTACGCCAGCAATGGCCAAAGCCGCCTCTGCATCAAAGCTTTTGACCGTGCCTCCCACGACCGGTGGACGAGCAATAACGGCGAATAGCTTGCCGTCCATTTCAATGTCAGCACCATATTTTGCGTTACCCGTTGTGATATCGTGCATATCGGTGATTGGCAGCTCACCCTTACCGATGTAGCGAAATTCAGCTTCATCCTTGTAAGTAAGTTTGTCTCTGCCGGGGGCGGGAATACTCATGGCAGTCTTCACAAGCTCGCCGTAGCCCATACGCCGCTCACCGTCTTTCTCCATTACTTCATGGTTTGATGCTTTGACACTATCTAGCTCAACGCCCCAGGTATCGGCTGCAGCCTGTTCCAGCATGTGCCGGACAGATGCGCCGATATCTCTGGCGGGCTGTATGTGGTGGCGCAGGCTACGGGAACCATCGGTATCCTGATTACCATATTTTTTTTCATCACCTTCGGCTTGTGTGATGGATACTCTCGACCAGTCAGCTTCCATTTCTTCGGCAATGATCATGGGGATACTGGTACGTGAGCCGGTGCCCATTTCAGATCTATGTGCAACGATCATCACTCCACCGTCGGCATCAATTGAAACAAACACACTGGGATCGCTAACGACGCCATTGGGCATCGTTTCACCACCGTGGGAGTACGCGTCATAGGCGAATGTCTCAGTTATTGGTACAAGTTGCAAAGCGACAACCAGGCCGGTTGATCTTTTCAGAAATGCACGTCGACTGACGTTGGAAACAGCGCCCACAACTGTTGTTTCCACTGCTTGTGATATATGGACATAACCATCAATGGATGCTCCACCTTGTCTGAAGTATTTGTCCAGCATCTCAAGCCTCCCGCGCCGCTTTATCAACGGCGGCCACGATTCGTTGATAACAACCACAGCGGCAGATATTGCCCTGCATACCGGCGACAATCTGGTCTGTCGAAGGTGAAGGATTCTCTGCAATCAATGACGATGCCTGCATGATCTGTCCTGACTGACAAAAACCACACTGCGGAACGTTCAAATCGCGCCAGGCTACCTGCACAGGATGATTGCCATCCGTTGATAAGCCTTCAATTGTGGTTATGTTTTTCTCAGCGGCTGCGCTCATGCTTATAGTGCAGCTGCGTACTGCAACACCGTCTAAATGTACTGTACATGATCCGCACAATCCTACGCCACAACCGTACTTGGTGCCGACCAGTCCCAGCTCATCGCGGACGTACCAAAGTAATGGCATTTCCGGATCGCCTTCAAAGTCTCTGATCTCTCCATTAATATTTAATGAAATCATTATTCGTCATCTCCCGGGTTTCTTTCAGGAATCAGCTCTGGCAAGCCGACATATCTTGATTCTTGAGCTTTATCAATGTGCCAAATGACACAGTAGCTTTGGATTATAGATAGGTCAAAGCCCAGGTCGATTTTGTAAGAAAGTGTCAAGATTCCAGCAGGCCAGACGAATGATTTCAATGGCTTGGGTGCATCACCCTGCTAATACAGCACAAACTGAGACAGTCGCTGTGCCGTATGGCTGTACAACTAGCAAGCGCTGGCATCGCCATCAATTGAGTCGCACCCGGTTTCACGGCGAAGGAGACGGCGGGTTATTCTGCATTGTCATCTGCTTCCCGGGACGCTGCAGCCACCATGACACAGCGTGGACGGTTGGCGACACCGCAGCATGTAGCTTACACCATTGTTTTTTTATTCAACAGCAAGCTGCCTCACATCACGCGGCAGACGTTGCGCGTTGATGATGGACGATCGGGTATTTGAAGAACTGTGCAAGTAACCGTTTTATCCCGTGCAGTTGTTGAGGACGGCATCGTGGTAAGAATCTCCGGGTAGGATCGGCTCCACTTGGCTTATACTGGCTGGTGATATTTTTTTGAAACTGACAATGCCATGGTAATCGGATTAATACCGCGCAGCGTCCAGGCCGTTACTGCTATTTGCAATACGCAACGGATTATCTTTTTTATAGAGTACCTGGACGGGATGAACTATGTCTGATTCAAACGCCGAAGGGACAAGCTTTCGTGGCAGCTTAAATCTGGCTATAGGCCAACACACGCCCACACCAAATGCTATTGACCAAAGCCTGTCGCGGATAGAGACGCTGGCTCAGCAGGTCAGCGCCAGCGCAGACCTTTTAGTACTGCCCGAAGCCAGTCTTACCGGTTACAACATCTCATTGGATACTGCCAGGGCGGTAGCGGTGTCACGGCAAAGTCAGACAACGCAGGCGATCCGGGCTATTTGCCAACGCGACAATATTGCTATTGCATACGGGTATATCGAGGATGATGCCGGTTCTTTATTCAATTCTGTGCATGTGATCGACGCATCAGGTGATAGCCTTGCACACTATCGAAAATGCCATCTATGGGGCGATCTTGATCAACGCCTGTTTACAGCTGGCAGCGGTTTTTCGCCGGTTTTTTCGCTCAATGGTTGGACATTGGGATTGCTTGTTTGTTATGACATCGAGTTTCCAGAGGCTGTACGCCATATGACCCTGCAAGGCGCAGAGTTAATCGTCGCACCTACAGCGCTTATGCTCCCCTGGACATTTGTTGCAACACATATGACTCGTGTAAGAGCCGCTGAGAATCAGGTATATTTTGCTTATGCCAATTACTGTGGCTCGGAAGATGATATCGATTACGTGGGGCTTAGCTGTATTGTAGGACCTGATGGAAACGATGTAGCTCGCGCAGATTCAAGCCCTGCGATTATTCAGGCTTCGCTCAGTAAGCAATCAATTCTGGACATACGTGCCAATTTGCCTTACCACCATGATCGTCGTCCAGAGCTGTACAGACTAAGCTGATGTCAGCCATTAAACCCATTAGTGCATTTGGCCCCGACTTTCCCTTTGCCTATGACGATTGGATAACTCATCCATCGGGCCTGGGTGCAGTGCCTTCCACACGACACGGACAGTCTATTGGTGTTATCGGGGCGGGAATGTCGGGTATGGTAGCGGCGTTTGAACTGATGAAGCTTGGTCTGCGGCCTGTCATTTTCGAACAAGGCAGGATGGGAGGAAGACTAAGATCACAAGCTTTTGCCAATGCGCCGGGTGTTATAGCAGAGTTGGGTGGTATGCGGTTTCCTGAATCTGCTACAGCGTTCAATCACTACGTTGAATTGTTGCAACTTGAGTCGCGCCCTTTTCCCAACCCATTGACCAAGGCTGCCGGTACGACGGTTATCGATTTATCTGGGGTTCCGTTGCTGGCCCGCTCGTTACACGATCTGCCGCCGTTGTTCCAGGAGGTCGCAGATGCATGGGAGGAGGCGCTCAATACGGAGGTACACTTCAGGCAATTGCAGCAAGCCATTCGAGATCGTGATGCCAAGGGCATAAAACATCGGTGGGATAGGTTGGTTCGGGAATGGGACGATCGAACTTTTTACGATTTCATAGCAACATCCCAGGCGTTCAGCAGACTCTCATTTAGACATCGTGAAGTCTTTGGGCAAGTCGGCTTTGGTACAGGAGGCTGGGATTCCGATTTTCGGAATACGATGCTGGAGATATTGAGAGTGGTTCTGACAGAGTGCGATAGCAACCAGCATTACATTGTTGGTGGTGCCGAGAAGGTTCCCCGTGGTCTGTGGGAAGCCACGCCTCACTGTGCGCATTGGCCAGAAGGTACATCCTTGCGCTCTTTAAACAAGGGAGCAACCAGAGCGGGTGTGAAAAAAATCGACCGTCTTGACGCTCAAACATTGAGAATTACTGATCAATACGATAACCAATACGAATTCCCAGCCGTTTTAGCCACCTGCCAAAGCTGGCTCTTGACGACGAGCATAGAAACCGCCGAATCCCTGTTTTCACAGGATCACTGGATGGCCATGGACCGGACCAGTTACATGCAGTCGTCCAAGACATTTGTTATGGTCGATCGGCCTTTCTGGAAAGACATTGATCAAGAAACCAATCAACCCTGTATGAGCATGACGTTGACAGATCGTCTTACCCGAGGTACTTATCTGTTCGACAATGGCGACGATTCACCTGCAGTGATGTGCTTGACGTATACCTGGATGGCCGATGCGTTAAAAATGCTACCTTTGCCTGCTGAGAAGCGCGCCAAGCTGGCGCTGGATGCATTACACAAAATCTATCCAAAACTTGATATTCGGCGTCATATCATCAGTGACCCCATTACCATATCGTGGGAAGCAGACCCCAATTTTCTAGGTGCATTCAAAGGTGCACTACCTGGACACTATCGCTACAACCGGCGTATGTTTACGCACTTCATGCAGGATCAGCTAGCCGCTGAACAACAAGGCATTTTCATTGCGGGTGATGATGTGTCCTGGACGCCAGGATGGGTCGAAGGCGCTGTTCAAACCGCGCTCAACGCAGTGTGGGGAATCGTGCATCATCTGGATGGTGACACCCACTCTGATAATCCGGGTCCGGGCGATTGCTTTGACCAGCTAGCGCCTGTCAGTCTTGATCCCTGATCAATCTTTCACCGCCCCCTTTTTTTGTCGCTGATTCTGCGATGGAGCGAAATACGGGCTGTATTGCCGACTGAGCAGGATTCGCTACAGCAAAAGGCGGCGCGGAAGATCCTGTTGAATTCATGAATAGTTCAGGCCAGGGTTTCCGTTAAGTGCACTATGCAGTACAGTGATGTTCATCGTTATCTGGAAGACTTGCGATGAAACTGTCACACGCCTTGTTGAATGCGCTGAAAGACTATGGTGCCGGGGAAATTTTCGGCATTCCCGGTGACTTTGCTCTGCCTTTCTTTCGCCAGATAGAGAGCTCTGGTATTTTACCGTTATATACCTTCAGTCATGAGCCAGGGCTTGGCTTTGCAGCAGATGCCGCTGGTCGCTATCGGGGAACGCTGGGCGTTGCTGTTGTCACCTATGGTGCAGGATGTCTGAACATGATCAATGCGGTGGCCAACGCCTATGCTGAGAAATCTCCACTGGTGGTTATATCCGGAGCACCCGGTGCGACAGAGGGGGATATGGGGCTTAGTCTGCATCACCAAGTCAAGCACCTTGATAGTCAACGACTGGTCATGAATGAAGTGACATGTGCGCAGTGCGTTTTGGATGATCCGCGCACCGCTTCTGCAGAAATAGCCCGTGTGCTGAGCACCGCACGTCATCTTTCACGGCCTGTGTACATTGAGTTTCCTCGCGACCAGGTTGAAACGCAAGTCAGCAAGGTAGAGACGTATCAGCCACCTGTGTTGAATCCGGAAGCTGCGAGCGCTGCTGCTGAAGAAACCTTGAAGCTACTGAAAAGGGCGGAGAAACCAGCCTTGCTTCTGGGCGTGGAGATACGACGGTACGGATTGTCTGACAAGGTTGCCCAGCTTGCCAGGATTTTGTCGATTCCCGCGGCAACAAGTTTCATGGGCCGCGGCATTCTGGCAGAGACTGACGCGCCACTGGCGGGTACGTATCTTGGCCTTGCAGGAGAAGAATCAGTTCGTAAACTTATTGAACACGCTGATGGATTGCTGATGCTGGGTGTGATTCTGTGCGATACCAATTTTGGGGTCTCCAAGCGCAAGGTTGACATGCGCAAGGCAGTGCATGCCTTCGACGCTCAGATCAGTATTAATTATCACCGTTATCACGAAGTATACTTGCCTGAATTTGTAGACCAACTGCTCGTACAGGCAGAGACCATCGGCAGCGCCACTCCTGCCAGCGCGCATTATGACACGGGCATGCCTCATGATGAGCGGTTGATTACCTCACGTGATGTCGCCATAGCCGTCAATGATATGTTCGATGAGTATGGGACAATGCCTATTTCTTCCGACATGGGCGACTGCCTGTTTTCCGCTCTTGATATGCAGCATACTGAAATGGTGGCACCTGGCTATTACGCAACCATGGGCCCCGGTGTTCCAGCGGGGCTTGGATTGCAGATATCAGCTGGGCAACGCACATTGATACTGGTAGGGGACGGTGCTTTCCAGATGACGGGTTGGGAGCTGGGTAACTGCCGCCGACTGAATGTTGCCCCAATCGTTATCGTTTTTAACAACAAGGCATGGGGTATGTTAAAGGCTTTTCAGGGCGATACTCAATACAACGATCTTGAAGAATGGGGCTTTGCTGACATTTGCAAAGGACTGGGAGGTAGCGGTGTACGTGTGCACACGCGCGCGCAGCTTGCCGCAGCGCTTGCAGAGGCACAAGCGGATGAAACCCAATTCAGACTGGTTGAAGTCATGTTGTCACGTTCCGATCTGTCTCGTGCGCTAAGCCAGTTCACGGGGACTATAAAGGCTCATTCTGTGCTGGGTAAAACCCCGTCAGAGCAATAATCTACCCCGTGAACGGGTGCAAGTTCGCATTGACACAACACAACTAATCACCAATGGCCACACCTTCGCGTCGGGGGTCAGCACCCCCCATCATCACATCGTCGTCGATCACAATGCCATGTAAGCCTGAATTGAGCTCTCGTACATTCACGTCGTAGCCAAGTTGTTCCAGCGGACCCTGTAAATCGGTCGCTCCAGTACTATCTTCCAAGTCGTAAGTGCCAAAACGGTTTACCGCATGGGGCATATTGATGGCTTCCTGTACGTTCATCCCCCAATCCAGATGCGCAATAATCGTTTTGGCTACATATCCAATAATGCGACTTCCTCCGGGAGATCCGATCACCATGTAAGGGCTGCCATCTTTCATCACAATGGTTGGAGACATTGATGAGCGAGGGCGTTTTCCAGGCTCCACACGATTAGCAATAGGCACACCCTCATTGTGTGTCGCAAAAGAAAAATCGGTTAGCTCATTGTTAAGAAGAAATCCACCGCTCATCAATCGTGAGCCGAAACCATTTTCGATGGTGGTTGTAATGGAGACTGCATTGCCGTCAGCATCGACGATCGAAAAGTGACTGGTCGATTTGAACTCGATACTCTGATCGTCTGCCATCAGCATCACGTGATCCCATTCCGGCGTACCAGCCGACACAGATTCAAGTGCTCTGTCGCCTTGGAGCAGGAGTGAACGTTGCTGAAGATATTCAGGGCTGACCAACCCTTCCGTTGGTATGGGTACATAGTCGCTGTCTGCCATGTATCGCGCCCTATCCGCAAATGCAAGTCTTGATGCATCGCCAATCAATCGCCAACTGTCAACGGATGTTGGCCCAAGCTTTGCCAGATCATACGGCTGAACAAGTCCCAGTATTTGGCCGACAGTAAGCGCACCTGATGATGGTGGCCCCATACCGCATACGTCATGATCCCTATAGTTCACGCAAACCGGCTCACGCTCCTTGATGGTGTAGCTGGCAAGATCTGCCATAGCCAGCACGCCAGGGTTTGCTGCATTCTGGATCTTGTCCACAATCGCTTGTGCGATCGGACCGTTGTAGAAAGTATCTGCGCCTTCAGCGGCAATCTGCTTCAGCGTTTCGGCGTAGGCTTGGTTCTTCAGTAAGTGACCAACAGCGTGTGGGTTGCCTTCATCATTGAAAAAGTACGCTTTGGTATCGGCGTGGAGGGACAGGCGCTCTTCATCATTGGCAATCAATATGTGTAGTCGTTCTGACACCTCAAACCCGATTTCGGCAACTTCAATAGCTGGCTGTATAAGGCTAGCCCATTCAAGCATGCCATGCGCTTTGTGAGTCTCGTACATCAATCTGACCGTTCCCGGTGTGCCGACTGAAAGTCCACCCACAACAGCATTCCAGAAACTCAGCTTTTCACCTTGCTCGTCTTGAAATAGTGTTGGGGTCGCTGCCATTGGTGCGGTTTCCCGACCATCAAATGTCGTTAAACGATCGCCTGTTGCATCGTAGTAGACCAGAAATGCACCGCCGCCAAGCCCTGATGATTGTGGTTCTACAAGCCCCAGAATCAGCTGCGTCGTTACCATGGCATCGATAGCGTTCCCGCCTCGATTCAAAACATCAAGCCCTGCATTGGCAGCGTAAGGATTGGCAGCTGCAATCATGTGTTTCTCAGCAGTCTGCATTTTACGCTCTGATATTCCTGTAGCTATTTCTGGTGCAAACCCATCCGCTGCGTCCTGTGCGTAAGCAAGACCCGATACAAGAATCGCAAGAACCAGCGCGCTGAGAGAGTTAGTCCTGTTCATTGCCATACCTCTTGGGGAAAAGTGACTTCAGTGTACCGCTGTTCGAAATTCACAGCTGTTACTGTTATCACACTCGGCTGCGTCATGTATCCGGCATTCGTTTTAAAGCTATTCGAGACTGAACTTGGCGTTATAATGAAAAGGTACTCACAGGTCATCATCACTATGCGAAAAACTGACGCCTCGACTGTCTTGATGCAAGTTAATGGTAGCCAAATCAACGTTGAGGTTGAAGATCGCTTACTGCTTAGTGATCTGCTACGAAATCACCTTGGTTTAACCGGTACTCATGTGGGGTGTGATACGAGCCAGTGTGGCGCCTGTGTAGTCCATTTAAACGGTCAATCAGTCAAGTCTTGCACCGTATTGGCGCGCCAGTGTGAAGGAAGCCATGTAACCACCATCGAAGGATTAGCCGACGGTGAAAAGCTTCACCCGATGCAACAAGCCTTCAAAGACAACCATGGTTTGCAATGCGGGTTCTGCACGGCTGGCATGGTAATGAGTGCACTCGATCTTGTCAGTAAGAATTCTGACCCTGATGATGAAACCGTTCGCCATTGGCTGGATGGGAACCTATGTCGATGTACCGGCTACCAGAACATTATCCTCTCAATCAAGGCCGGTGCAAGAGCGATGCGAGACAAGTAAACTCAGATAGCTTGCGTAACTGATTCATCGCTGCGGCGCTTGCGTCCAGAGATGCACATTGACCTGTTCAACCTCCATTAATTGACGATAAGAGAAACTGAATGTCTGGCAATAATTCAGCACGATTTGGTATGGGGGCAGCGTTAACTCGTACTGAAGATGTCCGATTGCTCACCGGGCAAGGTTGTTACACCGATGATGTTGTCATTGATGATGCTCTGTACGGATATGTCTTGCGCACCGGCCATGCACACGCACGCTTTACAGTGAATGATGTTAGCCGTGCACGATCGGCCAAAGGTGTCCATGCAGTGTTCATCTCCACTGACTTGAACGAGTTTAACGACTTGACGTGCCAAACGCTGCGCAAACAGCCAGACGGCAGTATGCCAAAGCAACGTGACATCCCACTATTGTGCAGAGATAGTGTTCACCATGTTGGCGACGCTGTTGCGTTTATCGTTGCTGATTCTTTGAATGAGGCACGTGATGCCGCTGAGCTTGTTAATATCACTTACGAACCATTGCCTGTAATCACGAATACCGGAGAAGCATTGAATAATGACGCTAATCCTGCCTTCGAAGGGGCTGAGTCTAATCTGGCCTTTACCGATTTTGTCGGTGACAAGGATGCAGTCGATGCCGCTTTTTCAAAGGCGGCACATGTTGCTGACATCAAACTGATCAACAATCGTCTTGTGTGTAATTACATGGAGCCAAGAGCGTGTGTTGCTCAATGGAATGCAAGTGATGATTCCTACACTGTACACCTGGCTTCTCAAGGCGTACACGGCATGCAGAATGCGCTGGCAGAGTGTATCAAAACCAGGCCAGACAATATTCGTGTGATAACCGGTGATGTTGGGGGTGGTTTTGGAACCAAAGTGTTTTGCTACCGGGAGTATCCTCTGTGTATGGCTGCCGCCAAGCGACTGGGTCGCTGTGTGCGCTGGACGTCGGACCGCAGTGAGCATTTTCTACAGGATGCTCATGGGCGTGATAACGTCGTCAGCGCTCGTATGGCAATGGATCAAACAGGGCGATTTCTCGCGCTTGAAATAGATTTAATAGCAGCCATGGGCGCCTATCTGCATGCTTATGGGCCCTTGATTCCATTTCTTGGCGGGACGATGGCTACCGGCGCTTACGATATTCCGGTTGTTGCGATAACCACTCGAGGCGTATTCACAAATACCACACCTGTTGATGCGTATCGAGGCGCTGGTCGTCCAGAAGCAGCTTATCTGATCGAACGCCTGGTTGACAAATGCGCGCAGAAAATTGGTGCCTCGGTAGACGAGATCCGGCGCAAGAACTTTATCAGGCCTGATCAATTTCCCTATACAACGCCCACTGGACGAACCTATGATGTCGGTGAGTTTGAAGCGCACATGGAGCTGTGCATGCAACGAGCGAAATGGCATGGCTTTGAACAACGTAGGATACAAGCACGCAACAAAGGAGTTTTGCGAGGCATCGGGATGGCAACCTATATTGAGGCTTGTGCGTTTGCAGGCTCCGAACCGGCGTTTATTTCTTTGTCAGAGAATGGCCGGTTTGTATTGAATATCGGCACCCAAAGTAATGGCCAGGGCCATGAAACTGCTTATTCACAAATTGCAGCTGAAGCCCTGGGTGTTGATTACGAGGAGATAGATGTGCGCCAGGGTGATACTGCTGATCTACCATCAGGCGGCGGTACTGGTGGCTCACGATCAATCCCACTGGGTGGTGCTTCAACTTTGCGGGCAGGGCGCACACTGGCTGAAAATATCAAGACAATTGCAGCTCGGGAACTGGATGTTGATTCGTCAGACATTGTGCTGGAGGATGGTCATGCGCGTGTAAAGGGTGGCAACGCGTATCTATCATTAGCAGAAATAGCCTCGATGGGAACGAGTGAAGAACTGGCTGCAAGTGGTGAATGGAAGCAGGTGGAGGCTACCTACCCGAACGGTACTCATATTTGCGAGGTGGAAATTAATCTTGCAACGGGTGCGACCAAAGCTGTGTCCTACACCATTGTCGATGACTTTGGTGTGACGGTAAACCCGCTGCTGTTACAAGGGCAAATACTAGGAGGTGTCGTTCAGGGTCTAGGTCAGTGCCTGATGGAACATGTTGTTTATCGTGACGATGGTCAAATGATAAGCGCTACGCTGCTAGATTACACATTGCCGAGAGCCGATGATATTCCAGAGTTTTCATTTGAAACGCGAAACGTACCGTCCACGGCCAACGAGCTTGGCATCAAGGGTGCCGGGGAGGCTGGCACGATAGGCGCTTGTCCTGCGGTAATGAACGCTGTGTCAAACGCATTGAAGTTGGAATTCGATAACGGCGACATTGATATGCCGGTAACGCCACTGATCATGTGGAACAAACTGAACGAGTTACGAGAGCTGGCTCATGCGTGATTTTGTCTATAAGTCCATGGCTAGTGTTGATCAGGCTGTAGCCGAATTGCAGCAAGATCATGAGGCCCTGTTTCTGGCAGGCGGCATGACGCTACTGCCGGTGCTAAAACAACGTCTGGGAGAACCCAGTCAACTGTTGGATCTGGGCACTATTGTCCATTTTGATGATATTGAATCTGACGGCGATAATGTGATTGTTGGCGCAGGAGCCAGGCATGCCAGTGTTGCAGAGTCACCGCTGATCCAGCGTGCTATCCCGGCTTTGGCAACGTTGGTTGGACGTATTGGAGATCCGCAGGTGCGTAACCGTGGAACGTTGGGTGGATCAATAGCCAATGCCGATCCGTCAGCAGACTATCCGGCGGCCGTTTTGGGTTTGGATGCGACTGTATTGACACATAGCCGCGAAATAGCAGCTGATAATTTTTTCATTGATATTTTCGAAACTGAACTTGAGGAAGGAGAGCTGATTACAGGTGTTCGTTTTCCATGTCCTGTACGTGCGGCTTACGCATCGTTTCGGAATCCGGCCTCGCGCTATGCCGTGGTTGGGGTGTTTGTTGCGCAAGTAAGCGATGGTTTTCGCGTAGCAGTAACCGGCGCTGCTGGTTCAGCATTCCGTTGGGCTGAATGCGAATCCGCTCTAAGTGATCAAATCGATAGCGAGTCCATCAGCGATTTACCGTTATCCTGTGATGATTTCAACGAGGACATACACGCCTCTGCCGAGTATCGAGGGCACCTCGTCAAAGCAATGACTGCTAAAGCTGTCAGCGATCTTGGTGCATTATAAAAATTCTTGACCTGTCAACCGACTCTCTGGTTTGAACAGAACAGACATTCAATGGCAAGGCTTTGTGAAATGTACTTACTACCTGATGTGGCCGTTATGCAACAATGCCACTGACATTCGACAACGAAGATTCCATTCGGAGTTAGGGTATGTTCACCGATGTACGTGGCCACGTAATCACCACATCCAGTCAAGTCGCTGCAGAATCCTGCAGTCTTGCAATAGCGAATTATTGTGCTCGTCGGTCTGATACAGCTGCGACGCTGAAACAAGCCATTGAGGCCGATGAGGCGTGCGTACTCGGCCAGGCAATGACGGGCTTGATGATTTGTAGCCTGCGTAAGAATGCCGCTGTGCCGTTAGCACAGGCGGCTTATACCAAAGCCCTTGAATACCGAGCATCGGCGAGTCGCCGTGAGCAACTGTACGTCGATGCCCTGCAACTTGCCCTGAAACGTCAACCGGACAAGTTACTCAGCTGCTATGAATCCATTCTCAGCGAATATCCGACAGATCTATTGGCTCTCGCCATGGCCCAGGGAGAAGCTTTCTGGGCGGGTGATATGGCTCACTCGGAACAACTGTCACGATCTACCGTATCACGCTGGGATCCATCAACTGAAGGCTATGTTGACTGGTTAGCTGTTCGGGCATTTGATCTGGAGGAAACAGGCGATCTGATTTGCGCAGAGCGACTCGGTCGGCAGGCAGTAGAGCTTGATCCAACCAATACATGGGCTGCTCATGCTGTGGCGCATGTCCTGGAGATGCGAGGCGAAAGTAAAGCAGGTGTCCAATGGCTGGATGGTTTGCAACATCACTGGCAGGATGCGAACCAGTTGAAGTTCCATCTCTGGTGGCACCGATGCCTGTGTCACGTGGAGTGCCAGGAGTACGATGTTGTTCTTGAGATCTATGACAGTTGGATTAGAAATCCATCACACCCGCTGATGCAAGCCTTACCAGATTTCTATCTCGATATTCAAAATGCAGCTTCAATACTCATGCGTTTGGAATTAGCCGGTACGCCAGTTGGAAGTCGGTGGGAAGAGCTGGCAAGCGCAATCGACCCCGCCTATCTTGATATTACCAGTCCTTTCACTAGTGCTCATTCAGCGATGACCTTTGCTGCCATCGGTGATTTCGCCAGACTGGATCGGATGCTCGATGAAATTGAACTCTTTGCCAGCTCGGAAGGCGCATTAGCCAACGCATATAAGCGATCCATTCCGGTTATAAAAGGCATTAAAGCGCATCGTCTGGAAAATCACGCCATGGTTTTGGACTTGATGATACCCGCCCGTAACACACTGTGGGAACTTGGGGGCAGTCATGCTCAGCGCGATATATTATTTCAGATAATGTTTGATTCTGCGAAACGTTTAAAGCGCAAAAAGTTGGTAAAAAGCCTGCACCATGATCTGGAGAGGATAGGTTTTGTTAATCCAGAAAATCGAGCTGCCTATCAATTATAGTGTGAAATATTTATCGAATGTCGAATGTCGAATGTCGAATGTCGAATGTCGAGTGTCGAGTGTCGAGTGTCGAGTGCGGGTGTCGGTGCCAGAGCTAGTAGTCCGTCAACCCGAAATATTAGGATTCAGAGTTCACCAGCCGCCGC
>CAYGSW010000036.1:0-21191 GCA_964352535.1 uncultured Granulosicoccaceae bacterium
GTATGTATCTGCCGATATTCAAGATGGGCGACGCGTTCTAGAAAACGGCATAATCAACGCATGTCTCTTATCGAATTTTTGCAAACCAATGCCGTAGCGTTCTACGGCATTGTCGCTTTCATCAGCCTGATGGTGGGCAGCTTTCTGAATGTTGTCATTCACAGGGTGCCCATCATGATGGAGCTGGGTTGGCGCGCCGGGGTAATCGAATACCTCACCGATCAGCAGAAGGATAAGGATAAGCCCCTGGATCTTGAGTTCCGATCAGAACTCCCAGCGGAGCCTTTCAATATCGCTGTCCCCCGCTCGCGTTGTCCTCAGTGTGGAAACGAAATAACGGCTTCACAGAACATTCCCATCATCAGCTACCTCCTCCTTCGAGGACGATGTGCTGGATGCAAAACGAAGATCTCGGTCAGATACCCCATCATCGAGTTAGTCACGATGATGTTATCTCTGGTTGTTGCCTGGAAACTGGGGCCAACACCTGCAGCTGTACTGGGCATTGTTGTCACCTGGTTTCTCGTCGCCATGTCGATGATCGACTTCGACCATCAGTTATTGCCCGATACCATGACGCTGCCACTCATGTGGATCGGCTTGCTTGCGGCCCTGATACCGGTGTTTACTGACCTTCAGTCAGCCGTAGTAGGAGCGGCCCTTGGCTACATGATCCTGTGGAGTATCTACCAACTGTTCAAGCTCATCACTGGCAAGGAGGGTATGGGCTATGGTGATTTCAAGCTACTGGCGGCACTGGGTGCGTTACTCGGCTGGCAAGCACTTCCGGTAATCATTCTGTTGTCTTCGCTTGTGGGAGCCATTGTCGGCATCGCTATCATTGCGATTACTCGGCGTGACAAGAACATCCCGATCCCCTTCGGTCCCTATCTCGCAGCCGCCGGCTGGCTGGCCATGTTATGGGGCGACGACTTCAGCTCTTGGTACTATAGCTTCTTAGCGTAAGTGATGAGCGATAATCCGGCGCACCGAGTGCCGAATTGTTTGTTGCATCGCATCTCATTACAGCTTTTTCAGGGGAAGCCTCATGTTGTTGATTGGTCTCACTGGCGGTATCGCCAGTGGCAAGTCGTTCGTGTCAGAATGCTTTGAGGCACACGGTGCACCTGTGATAGACGCTGACCAGTTGGCGCGTGAAGTGGTGCAGCCCGGTAGCGATGGTCTTGCTCGCCTGGTCAGTCATTTTGGCGAATCGATTGTAAATTCGAACAACGAGCTTAATCGCAAGGCTCTACGCGATATCATCTTCGCCAGCCCCCAAGAACGCGAGTATCTGGACAATACCCTGCACCCTTTGATTCGGGAGTTATCTGAAGCTCGCATAGAGGCGGCGCGTAAGCTTGCCTACCCTTATCTGATTTACGCTGTGCCTTTACTGGTGGAGACCACTCAGCAAAAGCGCTTCGATCGCATTGTCGTAGTCGATGTACCAGAGGCTCTGCAGATACAGCGTCTTGCCGTGCGCGACGGCAGCTCCACCTGGCAAGCGCAATCCATTCTCAATGCACAAGCCACTCGTCAGGAACGCCTCGACGTCGCCGACGATGTTGTTGACAACTCGATGACCAAGGAGGAAACACAGGCTCAGGTTGTGCTGCTGCATCAACGTTATATGCAGCTTGCAGGGCACAGCTCCGATGAGGTAACCAGCATCTAGCCAACGCTGCCCACACCAGTATCGCAGGCCAATGGCCTCCACCCACGCATTGTGGTAAATTCTGGACATCCGTTACAACAGTCCACCACACTTGATCTGTAACGTTGAAAATAAGAATACAACCACTCACTGCCTGGAGAACCCTGATGACCACAGCCTCTCGACTGTCACTAGCGCTGCTGCTTGCCGCCACCTTCGCCACCCCCGCGATGGCCGCTGATGTCACGCTGCGAATCTCGCTGCAACTGCCGCTTACCAGCCATCTGGGGCAGAATCTTGTCATGTTCGAATCCGAAGTCGAAGAGCAAAGCAACGGCGAAATCGATATTGAAATCTATGATTCAGCCACCCTGTACAAAGACAAGGAAGTGCCAGCCGCAGTCGGTTCCGGTTCTATTGAGATGGGTGTTGCCTCATTGACGCGTTACGTTGGTGATGTCCCTGCTGTCGATATCTTCTATCAACCCTTTCTGTTCGACACCGAAGAAAAAGTCAAGGCGGCCGTTGCCGAAGGCTCTCCCGTCAGACAACCACTGGATGAGGCAATCAGTGACACAGGCGCCACCGTACTGTGGTGGCAAGCGTATGGAGGTGCGGTCATGTTGTCGAACGGTGCACCGGTTAAATCGCCTGCCGATATGACGGGCAAGAAAGTGCGTGTATTTGGCAAGACGCTCGGTGATTTTGTAACAGCCACTGGTGGCGCACCCACGCTCATCTCAGGCTCAGAACAATACCTTGCCTACCAACGTGGCACTGTTGACTATGGAATGACTGGTGTATCCGGAGTCAAATCTCGCAAGCTCTGGGAAGTCATGGACCACATCACGGTCACCAATCACGCGGATATCGAGTTCATTGTTGTTATCAACACAGAGGTTTGGAATTCACTCTCAGATGCACATCGCGACATTATCAAAACAGCGGCCAGAAATGCTGAAAGCGATGTCCGTGATCGCATGAGCGCGATTGAAGCTGAAGCCTATGCGGCTGCAGAGGCTGAAGGTATGACCATCTACACACCAACGGCAGAAGAGGTTATCGCATGGCGTGAAGCCAGCCAGCCAGTCTACGACGCTTTTGCCGACACAGCAGGCGCACTGGGCAAGCAAGTGCTGGAAGCTGCAAACAACCTGTAAAGCTCAGCCTGCAATCAGCGTACTTTTTCAATAGCAACGGTGCGCATGCGCTACGTTTTTGATCAGTGTGTGAGCATCTGCGCCTGGCTGGCAGCTTATCTGTTTGTGCTGGCTGGTGCGATGCTCACGTATGAAGTTGTTGCTCGTTACTTTTTCACCAAGCCCACCATCTGGGCAGCGGAGCTTTCGCAAATGTGCTTGATATGGGGCACATTACTGGCGATGGCAAAACTACTGGAACAACGCCAGCACATTCAAGTGGACGCCATTGTCAGGCACCTGCCCGACAGATTGGCAACAGTTCTCGAAGCCTTGGTCATGCTGATCGTTGCGTTCTTTGCAGGGATTGTCTGCTACTTCGGTTTTGATATTTTCTACGATTCCTTCGAGCGTGGACGCACGACGGGCAGCATGCTGAACGTGCCAATCTGGATCGTTGAATTTGCTGTGCCGTTTGGCTTTGCGCTGCTCTTCGTTCAAGCCCTGCTCGCCTCTGGCGATGCCGCACGCAAGGCGCTGGGTTCAAAACAAGACGATACGCTGACGGAATCTGCACCATGACGATTGTCGTCATACTGGGCTGCCTGTTTACCTTATTACTTGCTCGAGTACCTGTCGCATTTGCGCTGGGGTTTCTCGGTCTGGCCATGTTGCTGGTGGGTGGATTCTCGCCGTTAATGGCACCGCAGTCGATGTTATCAACGCTGGATGGCTTCATCCTTCTGGCCGTACCCTTGTTCCTGCTGATGTCCAACGTGTTGTTAAAGGCTGGCGTTGGAGCCGATCTGTTCAATGCTGTGCAGGCTTGGGTGGGCCATTGGCCTGGTGGACTGGCAGTTGCCACTATCTTGTCCTGTGCTTTTTTTGCCGCCATATCCGGCTCATCCGTGGCCACTGCCGCCACTATCGGGACGGTAGCCATCCCTGAGATGATTAACCGCGGATACGACAAGAAATTTGTCTATGGACTGCTGGCGGCGGGTGGCACACTGGGTATTCTGATACCTCCGTCCATTCCCATGATTGTCTATGGTTTCGTCACCGAAGAATCCGTTATTGCACTGTTCCTGGCGGGTATCGGACCTGGCATAACGCTGGTGACGCTGTTTGTCCTGTATTCAATGATTCATGCACGTTTTATCAAACGCTCCGACGACATTCCAAAAGCCTCACCCACGCAAAGGCGCGCTGCATCCGTTAGAGCGCTGCCCTCGGTAGCGCTTGCAGCCCTGATCATGGGCGGCATTTATTCGGGTGCTTTCACACCGACAGAGGCAGCTGCGATAGGTTTTGCCGCATCGCTGGTGATCGGTGTACTGGTGCTAAGGAGCCTTAGCCGGGCAGGATTTCATGAGGCCGTAAAGGACTCCATGGTCACCACGGTGGCCATTCTTCTCATTGTGGCAGGTGCCAAGATTTTTGGTAAAGCCATTGCCTTATATCGGATCCCGCAGGACATTTCAATGCTCATCAGCCAGAACGTGGATACTGCGTTGATCTTTATTCTTGTGGTAAGCGTGGTACTTCTGCTGATGGGCCTGGTGTTCGAAGCACTATCCATGGTGCTGATCATGACACCGGTTTTACTGCCTGGTGCAATGGGTCTGGGTTTTGATCCTATCTGGTTCGGAATCTATATGGTTATTCTGGTTGAATGCGCGCTCATCACTCCACCCGTTGGCTTGAATCTGTATGTCATACAATCTGTGGCCAAAGCGCCGCTGAGTGATGTATCACGAGGTGTTCTGCCATTTCTGGCGCTCATGCTGCTTACCGTGGTCGCCTTGTATCTTTTTCCCGACCTTGCGTTATACATTCCCTTCAAACTGTAAGTGCAATTAAATAGACAACCACAAGTAAATAGACAACCACAAGGGTGTCAACATAAGGATGTTCCATTTTTTCCGAAGCACTGAATGAACGTCAGCCAGGGCAGCTTGCTACAGGTATACACTTTTCACCAAAGCATCCACAATCGGTTGATTGGCGTCAGGAAACACCCGTGAGGCAAGATCAGGAACAGCCACCCACTCAAGTCGTTGTCCTTCACACCCTCGCGGCGCACCAGTAAAATGGGTTACATCCCAAAAGTGAAGTCTTACATGCTTGTCACCATAATGGTGCTCAAGCGTCTCGCGATGAGAGCTTTGCACGACGCCAATCGCAACTTCTTCAAGCAATTCACGCCGTAAAGCGTCAGTCTGAGATTCGCCAGCTTCCATCTTTCCACCGGGGAACTCCCAGCGATCTCCCTGATGCTGTTCCGGTTTGCGCAATGCTAAAAGCACATGCTCAGCCGTTGGGTCAAAAATGATACCTGCTACAACGTTAACTACGCTCACACTCAAGAACGATAGTCAGCATTGATACTGACATACTCATGCGACAAATCACTGGTGTACACCGACGCCTTTGATGTGCCTTGCCCAAGATCAACAAACACCTCGATCTCATCCATCGCCATCACCGCTGCACCTCGTTCTTCTGTATATCCTGGTGCAATCCCCGCGTTTTCAAAAGCCAGCACATCACCCAGACTCACTCGCACATTGGATGCTTCCAGTGCCACACCTGATTTACCGATAGCCATCAATAGCCTGCCCACATTAGCATCACTGGCAAACATGGCAGTCTTGACCAGTGGTGAATTGGCGATGGCATACGCCACCTGCTTGCACTCACCGTCATCGCGCCCACCAGCAACATGCACACTGATAAATTTAGTGGCGCCTTCGGCGTCACGGATAATGCCCTGCGCCAGATCAACGCAGACTTTAACCAGTGCCTCAAAGAACATTGACCATCCAGCTTTATCTGGGCTCAACGCACTGGCACCGCAAGCTCCGGTAGCCACCAGCACACACGCATCATTGGTTGATGTATCACTGTCAACGGTAATGGCATTAAATGACACATCAACAGCCTTCTTGAGTGCCGCATCCAGATCCGCTTGTGCAATAGCCGCATCGGTGAAGACATAGCTCAGCATGGTTGCCATGTTAGGCTGAATCATGCCAGCACCCTTGGCAAACCCGGTGACGGTGATGTGCTTGCCGTCAATGTCAACAGTTTGCGACGTTAACTTCGGATGCGTGTCGGTGGTCATTATACCGTTGGCCGCGTTGTGCCAGGCGTCGACGCCCGTTGTTTTACCGGCATCCAGCAATGCACAGGCTGAATCAATACCTGCCAGCATCCGCTCATCGGGCAACAGCTGGCCGATAACGCCGGTGGAGAAAGGCAATACAGCACTGGTGGGCACTGACAGGTTTTTTGCCAATGCAGCGCAATGCGCACGTGCCATGACATTTCCCGGCTCACCGGTGCCTGCGTTTGCATTACCCGAATTAATCAATAATGCACGCACGGCCCCACCACTGGCACTCATATGCTCTTTGGCAACGATAACAGGTGCTGCACAAAAAGTATTCTGTGTAAAAACAGCGGCAACAGTGGAGCCTTCAACCAATCGGCCGACCACCATATCCGGCGTGCCATTTTTTTTCAGCCCTGCTGACAGCGATACCAGCTCTACCCCTGCGACAGCTGATGCCTGTGGCAGGTTCAGATTAACCGCCACTTAACCCAGCTTACCGTGGCAGGCCTTGAACTTTTTGCCTGAACCACACGGGCACGGCTCGTTACGCCCCACCTTGGGCATGTCACGACGCACGGGTTGACTCGGCGTTGCAGCTGCTGCCTGCTGCCTGATCGCGGCACTACGTGCCGCTGCAGCTGCGGCCACTGCAGCATCGCCATCGGGTTCGGGCTCATCAGCCAGCGCACTGGCTACTGCTTTATGCTCATAGCTGACCTGCGGTGCTTTCTGCGCTTGCGCTTCGGCTTGCGCCTTTGCCTGCTCTACCTGCTCAGCGCTTCGTACCTGCACTTTGCTTAATACCGTGACAACC
This sequence comes from uncultured Granulosicoccaceae bacterium, assembly GCA_964352535.1. GTDB lineage: Bacteria > Pseudomonadota > Gammaproteobacteria > Granulosicoccales > Granulosicoccaceae > Granulosicoccus. The sequence goes on from CAYGSW010000036.1 coordinate 6,729, forward strand.
TGCGCCTTGTACTCACCCAACATGGTGGTAAACAGCTCAAATGCTTCTTTCTTGTATTCCTGCTTCGGGTTCTTCTGCGCATAACCGCGCAAGCCTACGCTCTGGCGCAAATAATCCATACCGGCTAGATGCTCTTTCCAGCTGTCGTCAAGTGCCTGCAAGGACACATAGCGTTCGAAATTTCTGAGCCCTTCCGCGCCTGCGGTGGCTTCCTTTTCATCGTAAGCAGCTTTCAACTCATCCAGTATACGTGTCTGGATGTCTTCTTCTGGCAGGTTTGGATCAACCTCCAGCCAGGACTTTACGTCAAATTCCTGGTTGGTCATGCTGTGCAATTCAGCCTTGAGACCATCAAGATCCCACGCCTCCTCCAGCGATCCTGGCGGAATATACTGTGTGATCACGCCTGGGATAATTTCCTCACGAAGCTCATCCACAAGCTCGCGCATCTCTTCAGTCTCCATGAGCATGTTGCGCTGCTCATAGACAACCTTGCGTTGATCGTTAGCGACATCATCGTACTCAAGCAGGTTCTTGCGCATGTCAAAGTTATGCCCTTCCACTTTTCGTTGCGCGTTCTCGATGGCTTTGGTTACCCACGGATGCTCGATGGCTTCACCTTCCTCCATTCCCAGCTTCTGCATCAGACCACTGACGCGATCACTGGCAAAGATGCGCATGAGACTGTCTTCCAGCGACAGATAGAATCGTGTGGAACCCGGATCGCCCTGCCGACCTGAACGTCCACGCAGCTGGTTATCGATACGACGCGATTCATGGCGTTCAGTACCAATGATGTGCAGCCCGCCAGACTTGAGCACCTCATCATGACGCGCTTGCCAGTTGGATTTCAGCTCCGCCATATTGGCTTCTTCAGCGCCACCGGCGGCTGTAACCATGGCGGCCATCTCAGCTTCCAGGCTGCCACCCAATACAATGTCGGTACCACGACCGGCCATGTTAGTGGCAATGGTGACAGCGCCAGGCCGCCCTGCGTTTTCAATGATGTTGGCTTCGCGCTCATGCTGTTTGGCATTCAACACTTCATGTTTGATGCCTTTCTGCTTAAGCAGGCCTGACAGGTATTCAGATGTTTCTATGGATGTTGTACCAACCAGCACCGGCTGCTTGCGCGTAGAACAGTCTTCGATATCCTCAATGATGGCATCGTATTTTTCGCGCTGGGTGAGAAACACAAGATCAGGCTTGTCATCGCGTGCCATGACACGGTTAGTGGGTATGACAACCACTTCAAGACCATAGATGGATTGAAATTCAAAGGCTTCAGTATCAGCGGTACCGGTCATGCCCGCAAGCTTCTTATACAGTCGGAAGTAGTTCTGAAAGGTAATGGATGCCAGTGTCTGGTTTTCCTTCTGGATAGAGACTCCCTCTTTGGCCTCTATCGCCTGGTGCAGACCCTCGGACCAGCGGCGACCGGGCATGGTTCTGCCGGTGAACTCATCGACGATAACGATCTGATCATTACTGACAATGTAATCAACATCCTTTTGATAGATGGCGTGCGCACGCAGCGCAGCATTAAGATGATGTAAAACCGCAATATTGGAAGAGTCATACAGGCTGGCACCTTCACCCAGCACCTCGTGCTCGATAAGTATCTGCTCGACATTCTCCATTCCATCTTCGGTGAGTAATACCTGCTTGGCTTTCTCATCCACCGAATAATCGCCCTCGCCTTCCTCCTCCATCTGACGAACAAGCTTTGGCACCACTGCATTCAGCTTGCCATAGAGTTCACTGTCACCATCAGCGGGGCCGGAGATGATGAGCGGCGTGCGCGCCTCATCAATAAGGATGGAATCAACCTCATCGATGATGGCGTAGTTGAGGCCACGCTGAACGCGCTGTTCAGGGCTATGGGCCATGTTGTCGCGCAAGTAGTCAAAGCCAAATTCGTTATTGGTGCCGTAGGTAATATCGCAGGCATAGGCGGCGCGTCGCTCATCATTACCCAGCCCGCCAACGATGACGCCAACACTCATGCCCAGAAAGTTGTACAGCTTTGCCATCCACTGCGAATCGCGCTGTGCAAGGTAGTCGTTGACTGTGATGACATGCACGCCGTTGCCTGCCAGTGCGTTGAGGTAGACAGCAGCTGTAGCCACCAGTGTCTTACCTTCACCGGTCTTCATCTCAGCAATCTTGTTGCTGTTGAGTACCATGGCGCCGATCATCTGCACGTCAAAATGCCGCATTCCCAGCGCACGCTTGCCGGCTTCTCTGGCGACGGCGAACGCCTCCGGCAGCAGACTGTCCAGCGTCTCACCCTTTGCCAGACGATCTCTGAACTCATCAGTCTTGGCAGCCAACGCCTCATCGGACAGAGCCTGAAGCTTCGGCTCCAGCGCATTGATCGCATCCACATCTTTCGACATGCGCTTGACCGTGCGATCGTTACTGCTTCCGATGAACTTCTTGACCAGATTACCTAACATGAATACCAACCTTGATGCAGCCGGCTGGCTGCTGTTGCGACGATTGACTCTACAGATACTGAAACAAAATACTGAAACAGATAGTAAAACGTAAAACGGTCCTACTGAAACGACTCGGCGTACAGCCGTATATTATGTCACTGTTAGCAGCGATGCGCGCCCAGTGACTGCACCGACGCAGAGATCCCGCAACCTACGGTGCGACACACGCAACTTGCCGGCAACGGGTGGTTGAAACTCGCCATGATAACGACGATGCGTGACGCTGCTGAAAGGCTTCAGGAGCCTGCGCTTCTGGCGCTGGCGCCTTCGGCCACTTCAGTGCCGGGAAGACTGGACCCGATGAATAGCATCGGATCAACCGCACGTCCATCCAGCCTGACTTCCACGTGCACATGAGTGCCTGTTGACTTGCCGGTTGAACCCATGGTGGCGATGGCTTGCCCCTGAGACACGATTTCTCCTACTTCCACAAGATTCTCTTCGTTGTGCGCATACCGGGTTCGATAGCCATCGACGTGTTCCAGTTCCACAAGATTTCCATATCCGCCATTCCCCCCCGAATAGGTGACCACACCGTCAGCCAGCGCTAACACCCGGCTGCCCTTTTCTCCACCAAAATCCAGTCCCCGATGGAATTGCTTTTTTTCAGACCGAGGATCCATTCTGTAACCAAAAAGCGATGTAATTCTTGCCCTGACAACAGGTGAGCCAGAGAGTGTAAATTGGCGCTTCTGATCACGCCACTGCGCTACACTCAACATCAGCTCCGCCCGTTCAGTCATATGGCCCACTGTTCGCTTTGCAAGCTGGAACTTGTGTCCAATGGACTGCGGTGAATCTTCTCCGGTTGCCAGTAAGTTCATGTATCTGTCATCAGCCAACTGCACACTCAACGAGATATCGTCGCTATCCAGCCTGGTGATTTCGGCAATTCGGCGATAGAGCAAGCGCAGGCGCAAGACCTCAGCCTGCAACTCTCCCCACTGGTGAGCAGCAGGGTGGGCGGCCAACTGACCGTCTGTATGACTCACTACTGGCTGGGCAGCTGAAAGCGTGAACCCATTCGACAACTCAAGGTAGGGCAGCGGTTTCGCAATCACGTAGCCCAACAACCCACTCAGCGCTGCCAGGCAAAACGTCAGCATGCTAGTCTTTAGCATTCTGGCATGGCGCAAGCGCCATAGCGTAAATAGAGCCAGGCGCAAACGAACGCTTTCTGGCAAATGCAGAAACGCTCTGCACGGCAAGATTGACGTTGAGACGGTCATGAAATCATTTGAAACCCTGGTCGGCAAGACGACCAAAGCGGCTATACGCAATGATCGTCAGATCAAGCAGGTGATTTCACAGATTGTGCCAGCTTCCTCCATGCCGCATATCCTGTTCTGCCGCAATGAAGGCGGCAGATTGCGCATTACCGTTGACGGTGCAGCCTGGGTTTCCAGGCTGAGATTCATGGAAAGACAAATTATTGACGTATTGCGCGCACAACGATACGACACGCATACGGTGAGTTTTCACGTTACGCCAGCAGAAATCCCCGTTGTACGCAAAACAGTGCGTGCTCCGAGAAAATCCCTTTCAGGCTCCGTACGACTGGAAGATACGGCCAACAGTTTCAAGGGAGCCGGCGATGACCGACTGAGGCAGGAATTGCTCCAGCTGGCCAGAACGTTACGCTCTAAAGGTTAGGAGGCTGTCCAGCTCAAGGTTTCTAGCCAACGGCCTCCGCTGGGAATCCGGCTGGCTGATCGTAGGAGATTGGTGAAGTGCGAGCGTTCTCGCCTTCGAAGACGACTTTCTCCCAGCAGTTTTCCTGTTTGAACATCTCACGTACCAGCAGATTGTTCAGCCCATGGCCAGACTTGTAGCCACTGAAAGCGCCGATCATGCTGTGTCCCATCAGATAGATGTCACCGATGCCATCGAGAATCTTGTGCCGGACAAATTCGTTTTTGTAACGCAAGCCCTCGACGTTCAAAACGCGATAGTCGTCGATAACAATGGCGTTCTCCATGCTGCCACCCAGGGCCAGATCACGTTTTCTCAGCTCTTCGATATCACGCATGAAGCCAAAAGTGCGAGCACGGCTGATTTCCTTGATGAAAGAGGTGGACGAAAAATCAACGCACAAGCGCTGTGAGTCTTTTTCGAACACAGGGTGGTTGAAGTCAATCGTAAAATCGACTTTGAATCCGTTGAATGGCTCGAATCTGGCCCACTTGTCGTCCACACGAACTTCAACAGGCTTTTTGATTCGGATAAATTTCTTTGCTGCCAGTTGCTCTTCGATGCCAGCTGACTGAATAAGAAACACGAACGGCGCAGCACTGCCATCCATGATGGGAATCTCGTTAGCACTGACATCCACCTGGCAATTGTCGATGCCCAGGCCAGCAAAGGCTGCCATCAGATGTTCGATCGTCGAGACATGATGGTCATCGGAGTTGTACAAACGCGTGGCAAGCTGGGTGTTGCGAACACCTGAAGGGTCGCAGGGAATAACAGCTGCTGGCGTGATGTCGGTGCGACGGAACACAATGCCGGTGTCAACAGGTGCCGGGCTAAGCGTCAAGTACACTTTTTTGCCTGTGTGCAGCCCAACGCCGGTGGCGCGTATTGTATTTTTTAACGTTCGTTGTCGAATCACAGTAAATTCCCGCTGAGTCCGTGAAAAGCTGCCCAATTTATATATAGCAGCTTTGTACGGATTTACAGCTTCCTGATACTCCCCAAGCAGGCCGTCGTCCGCACACACACCCTAACGGACACAAAACACATTGTTGACAGACAGACTTTGGAAGAACAGGTTGGCCCCAGTCTTGAGCGCCGCAAACAGACAGCAGGGTAGCGTCCGTTAGCGATGCAACATTTAGCGCCGGTCGGACACCTTTTTGGGTATCCGACCTTAACCGCTGGGAGTTTACTGGATTTTATCGATCACTGCCTAAACCAGCGCCGATTTCACACTGGTTTTCAGTCAGCCTGGCGACGTAAAAACGCAGGAATATCAAGGTATTCCACATCATGACCAGCATTCGCAGGACCTGTTCCCTGTGCGGCACCATGAGCTGTCTTTCTTACCACTGTGGGCTTCTCGTAATTATCGTACGGCGATGGTGTGTTACTTCTCACCTGACGGCCCTGATTTAAACCACCTTGACCACTATTGCCACCATTACCGCCCGTGGCATACGTTGGCGTGCCGTTAACGACTGAGCGCTGAACCGAACGCAACTGCTGAGCCTGCTGTTGCTGGCCAAGCCCTGTTGCGACAACGGTAACCCGCAGTTCGCCTTCCAGTGTTTCATCGATCGCTGTACCCACGACAACCGTGGCATCGTCTGCAGCAAACGAGCGAACGACATTACCCACCTCTTCAAACTCGCCAATGGCCATATCCATTCCTGCAGTAATGTTCACCAGAATGCCACGTGCACCCGCCAGGTCGATGTCTTCGAGCAATGGGCTGGAGATTGCCATTTCAGCTGCTTCGGTGGCACGCTCGTCACCGCGACCAACGCCTGATCCCATCATCGCCAGACCCATCTCGCTCATTACAGTACGGACATCCGCGAAATCCACGTTAATCAGACCAGGATTAGTGATCAATTCGGCAATGCCCTGAACCGCCCCGCGAAGAACATCGTTGGCCGCCTTGAACGCATCCAGCAGACTGATGTTCTTGCCCAGCACAGATAACAGCTTTTCATTGGGGATAGTGATCAGCGAGTCCACCTGTCCGCGCAGCTCTTCAATGCCGGCTTCAGCAGTACGCATTCGCTTGCTGCCCTCAAAAGGAAAAGGTTTTGTGACAACGGCTACGGTCAGCACGCCCATTTCACGAGCGATCTGCGCAACAACAGGAATCGCTCCAGTTCCGGTACCACCGCCCATACCAGCAGTGATGAACAACATGTCAGTACCTTCAATCAAGTCCTGAATGCGATCACGATCTTCCATAGCAGCCTGCCGACCGATCTCAGGATTTGCACCGGCACCCAGTCCTTTTGTAATGCTCTGCCCGATGTGCAGAACCGTTTGTGCATCCATACCTTTAAGTGCTTGCGCATCCGTATTGGCGCAAATGAAATCCACGCCTTCAATACCGGACTGCACCATGTGCTGGACAGCATTACTACCGCCACCACCGACACCGACCAATTTGATGACGGGCGAATCGTTTATTGAGTCAACAAGTTCAAACATGTGTAAATCTCCTGATCTGATTTGAGTTAAGTGTTACGTTCTCTTGCGAACCGGTCTTCTGTGAGCCGTTGCCGCATGGGCCTTTGTTTACAACAGTTACAAGCTTAAAAATTTCTCTGGAACCACTCTGCCATCCGTTTCAACAGGCCCTTTTCCGAGCGCGTGTCAACAGGTTCGTGATTGGGGTTTTGGCGACGTTGCTGCCCGTAGAGCAGCAATCCGACACCGGTTGCATGGATCGGATTCCGAGCAACCTCGGACAAACCGTTGACATGCTGGGGAACTCCTAACCTTACTGGCATGTGAAAGATCTCCTCGGCCAGCTCTACAACGCCTTCCATTTTTGACGTACCACCGGTTAATACAACCCCGGCTGCACAGGCGTCTTCAAAACCACTGCGTCTCAGTTCACCCTGAACCAGCCCCAGCAGCTCCTCGTACCGCGGCTCTACAACTTCCGCGAGAGTCTGTCGTGCCAGACGACGGGCATTTCTATCACCCACCCCCGGCACTTCAATCATGTCGTCCGGGCTTGCCAGCTGGCGTAGCGCACAGGCGTACTTGACTTTGATTTCTTCAGCAAATTGCGTTGGCGTTCTGAACGCTACTGCAATGTCGTTGGTGACCTGATCACCTGCGATAGGAATAACCGCGGTGTGGCGTATGGCACCTTCAGTGAAGATGGCGATATCGGTTGTACCACCCCCCATATCGACCAACAGCACGCCCAGATCCTTTTCATCATCTGTGAGCACTGAGTGACTGGAAGCCAGTTGCTCCAGAATGATGTCTTCCACTTCCAGATTGCATAGCTGAATGCACTTTGCAATATTCTGCGATGCGCTTATGGAACCTGAAACAAGGTGCACCTTGGCTTCAAGCCGCACACCAGACATCCCTACAGGTTGATGAATGCCGTCCTGATTATCAATGATGAATTCTTGCGGCAGCACATGAATGATGCGCTGATCGGCCGGTATGGCCACTGCCTTGGCAGCGTCCACCACTCGGTCTACATCATCCTGTGCCACCTCTGAGTTCTTGATAGCCACAATGCCGTGAGAATTGAGGCTCTTTATATGTGACCCGGCAATACCGGCAAACACAGAGCGTATCTGCACATTGGCCATCTGTTCGGCTTCCTGCACTGCCTTGCCAATGGCAAACACGGTGCTATCGATGTTGATAACAACCCCTTTTTTCAAACCTTGCGAGGGGTGTGTCCCCATCCCGATGAGTTCAACATTGCCATCCTCATCAATCTCGGCAACCAGTGCCACGATTTTTGACGTACCAATGTCAAGGCCAACAACCATCTGTTTGTCTGTTGCCATCTGCTTATCCGATGAACTATGTCTCATTGAGGTCTACCAATCCAAGCGCAAACCCGTTGCTATAACGCATATCAAAACTCAAAGGGCCATCCTTGGCTTGTTCTGTAATTCGCTCGTACACATCCAGAAAACGACTCATGCGCAATTCACGCGCTTCAAGCCCCAGCCTGACTATCACGCCGTTGGATAGCGTCAATGTCTGAGAAAGCCGATCGTCTTCTTCCAACAGGGTCAGGCTCAGATCGAATCGGGCAAGTTGCTGATCGTAGGCGCGATAGGCGTCAAGTAGCTCGACGTGACGCCCTTGCGCACCCAGTACTTGCGGCAATGGGCGAAAAACGTCACTCCATAGTTCAAAGTCGGTGCTTTGTCGCTCTAGCTGATGTGGTTTGAACAGTACAAGCCGTTTGCTTATCAGGTGATCATCGTTCCAGCGTGCCGCGGGCTCATGCTCCTCAACGTTGACGGAGATACGTGACGGCCAGACTCGTCTGACTCTGGCGCTGGCTATCCAGGGATGAGCTTCAACAGTCTGGCGAAGCTGTTCAATATCCAGACCGTAAAATCCCAGCAAGGTGTGCGGTTTGATTGACGCTATCAATGCATCACGGTCGGCATAATCCATGGTGCCCAGAACATCCACGTTCTGAACCGGAAAGCGCAAGGGATCCCTGGCCAGTTGCACAGCCGTAACCACCACACTCACCAGAAACCCGATACCAAGCAATGCCACTGCCCAACGGCCACCGTGAGACAAACGTACAGAGTTCAGTGGTAGCACTTGACGTCCACCCAGTAATGGCATCTGCATACCACTCATTGGCAAGCATCCCCCTTGGTCAACGTATCCGCTAGTATCCGCAGGCATACACTGTCGAAACTCATGCCGATCCTATCCGCCGCCATAGGCACCAGGCTATGACTGGTCATGCCAGGTGAGGTGTTGCATTCAATAAAATGTGGTTCGCCGTGCTCATCAAGCATGAAGTCCACTCGCGCCCAGCTCAGGCAGTCCAAAGCATTGAAGACCGTCAGCGCCATTGCCTGGATCTTTCGCGTGACCTCATCATCAAGCTCAGCCGGACAAACATGCTGCGTATCATCAGCCAGGTATTTTGCGTTGTAGTCATAGAACCCACTGGCCGCAACGGTACTCACCAATGGCAACACCTGATTTCCGATCACGGTTGCAGCAATCTCATCACCACTCATGAACTGCTCGATCAGTACCGGTCCATAACGATGTGCCTGATCAAACGCTGTTGCTATTTCGTCCTTGCTGTTGACAATGCTGACACCAATACTGGACCCCTCATTGGTGGGCTTGACAACTACGGGCAGCCCGATCTGAGTTGCCATGGTCATAGCATCAGCTGCACTCTCAACCCGTCTGGCAACAGGCGTTGCAACTCCTTGAACAGACACCAGGGCTTTGGCTCGCCATTTGTCCATACACAACGCTGAGCCAAGAACGCCGGTGCCTGTATAAGGAATGCCAACCAGCTCCAGTGCCGCTTGCACAAGCCCATCTTCACCACCACGCCCATGCAATATCAGAAAGGCTCTGTCGAACCCGCCATTAGCCAATACCGTGGCGATGTCCCTGCCAGCATCCACGGGATGTGCATCAACACCGGCACCGCTTAACGAATCAAATACGTGTTGACCGCTCATCAGCGAAACTTCTCGCTCTGCTGACCACCCACCCATGACAACGGCCACTTTGCCAAAGTCCTTTGGGTGCGGACTGCCAGACTCATGCGCTAATTCAGTCATTGAAATACCCCGGCAAACTGTTCGCCAGGCTGCCAACGCTACCCGCACCCAGCGTGAGTACAACATCACCATCTTCGATGATGCTTGCCAATGCTTCTGGCACCTCTTCAATGCTCTCTACGAAGACAGGATCAACGACGCCGCGACTACGAATTGCACGTGCCAATGCACGACCGTCAGCACCATTGATATGTTCTTCTCCGGCGGCATAAACATCGGTCAACACAAGTACATCAGTGAGCGACAACGCTTTGGCAAAATCTTCAAACAGATCGCGCGTGCGTGTGTATCGGTGCGGTTGAAACACCACCACGAGACGACGATCTGGCCACCCGCCCTTGACCGCTGTTAATGTTGCACTGACTTCTGTCGGGTGATGTCCATAGTCATCCAGCAGTTCGGCACTGCCGCTTGCAAAGTGCAACTGGCCGTGCGATTGCGCACGCCTGCCAATACCGGCAAAACGCGACAACGCCCGTTTGCAGGACTTCACATTGACACCCAGCTCCAGTGCTACGGTAATGGCCGCAAGCGCATTCAGCACGTTATGCCGTCCGGGCATGTTCAATGTCACATCACGTATCTCGCTGCTGACATCTCCACCATCGTCGATACGCACATCAAAATGCATGCGCAAGCCCTCCTGCCGAACATTCATCGCCTGCACATCGGCAGATTCATCAAACCCGTACGTACGCACAGGGCGCCCTATGCGCGGCAGCACATCACGAATATGTTCATCATCAATGCACAGGATGGCCAGGCCGTAGAATGGCAGGTGCATGAGAAAATCCACGAAAGTCTGCTTGAGCTTTTCGAAATCACCGTCGTAGGTGGACAGATGATCAGCATCAATATTGGTGACTATGGACATCACCGGCTGAAGATAGAGAAACGAAGCGTCACTTTCGTCAGCCTCGGCCACCAGCCACTCAGACTGACCCAGGTAGGCGTTGGTTGATGAACTGTTTAGCCGGCCTCCGATTACATAGGTAGGATCCATGCCACCTTCCGTCAGCAAGCTGGCAACCAGACTGGTGGTCGTCGTTTTACCATGCGTACCTGCAACCGCAATACCCTGTTGAAAGCGCATCAATTCTGCCAGCATCTCAGCGCGCCTGACCACGGGAATACGCATTGCTCTGGCACGTTGCAGCTCAGGATTGTCTTCCGGAACTGCCGTGGATATGACCACCACATCGGCATCATCGACGTGTTCGGCGGCATGCCCTTGTCTGACCACTATCCCAAGTCCCTGAAGTCGTTGGGTGAGCGCATTACTGCCCAGATCTGAACCGCTGACACGAAAGCCAAGGTGATGCATGACTTCGGCAATGCCGCCCATTCCAACACCACCAATGCCAATGAAATGCATGGCACGTACCCGGCGCATCTGGCTTTTAACAACTGGCGAGATATCGACCACCATCAGCGTGATACCTCCAGCAGCGTATGAGCCACTGTGGCTGCAGCCTCAGGCACAAAACAACTGCGCGCAGCCGTACTCATCATGGCAAGCTTCTGACGATCTTTTGCACACGAGCTCAGTGTTTGTGCAAGCGATTCGGCAGTCAGTGCACTCTGCGGCAGAAGTATTGCTGCACCGGCATCAGAGAGTTGCCGCGCATTGAGTGTCTGGTGATCATCCACGGCATACGGAAACGGTACAAGAATGCTGGGAATACCCAAAGCGCCCAGTTCGGTCACGGTCATTGCGCCACTGCGACAGATAACGATATCCGCCTGTCCATAAGCCGCGGTCATGTCATCAATGAATGCACTGACAGTAGATTCGACATCTGGTGAAGACGCGTAGGCCGCTTTGACATCAGCTGCATCCGCCTCACCCGTCTGGTGATGTACAACAACCGTCTGGTCCATCAACGCCACGGCCTTCGGCACAACCTCGTTCAATGCGTGGGCACCACGACTGCCACCCACCACCAGCACACGCAAAGGCTGAGTGGCATCTGTATTTACGGTACGGGCAGAAAGAGCAAGCGCTTCCATTTCAGCACGCACAGGATTGCCAACCACGATGGCGCCGCGTGATGCACTGAACACATCAGGCCAGGCACTGAACACGCGTGTGGCTACACCGCTGAGCCAGCGGTTTGTCATACCGGCAACCGCGTTTTGTTCGTGCAGAACCAATGGTGTGCGAAGGAGCAAGGCTGCCAGGCCGACAGGCCCTGAAACAAACCCACCCATGCCAAGAACAGCGCGTGGCTTCAGGGCGTGCATCTGACGAACACTCTGCACCACGGCACGTGCCAGCCCTATGGGTCCGAGCAGACGTTGCAGGATGTTTTTTCCACGCAAGCCTGCCACAGTAATCCAGCGCATCTCGATACCTTGCGCAGGCACCATGCTCGCTTCAAGCCCACTTCGAGTGCCAAACCAGATCACAGGAACGTTCTGAGATTTCAAAACAGCCGCGACGGCTAACGCCGGTACAACATGACCACCGGTGCCACCTGCCGCTATCACAACAGCTCTTCTCGCAGACCGACTCACGGATAAGTCTCCTCTATCAGCTCGTCACCGGCACGCAGAGCCAGACGCTCATCCTGAGCAAGCTCCCACTCAACTCGCAACAGCAGACTGAACGCGATGGCAAAAACCACAGCGCTACTGCCGCCGTAACTCATCAGCGGCAGCGTTATGCCCTTGGTAGGCAACACTCCAAGGCTGACGCCCATGTTGATAAACGATTGAAGACCTATCCAGATACCGATACCCAGAGCCAGAAAACCTGCGAACCCCCGACCCTGTTCATCTGCCTTACGGGACAGTTGAAAGCTACGCCATACGATGAAGGCATACAGCGCAATCGTGAATACTGCACCTATCAGACCCAGCTCTTCACACAGTACGGCGAATAGAAAGTCGGTGTGCGCTTCAGGCAGGAACTGCATCTTCTGGATACTGTTGCCAAAACCCACACCGGTAATGCCGCCACTGCCGATGGCAATAAGAGAATTACTCAGCTGATAACCTGATCCGAAGGCATCTGCAAACGGATCCATGAAGCTGACAAATCGCTGCAGGCGATAAGGTGAGAACATGATTAAAAACGTACCCAGCACCCCTAGCACGCCAATGAGCGATACGAACTGACTGAATCTGACACCGGCGACAAACAGCATGAGCGTGGCTGTGGTGGCTATGACAACGGCTGCACCAAAATCGGGTTCGAGCAACAGCAAGGTACACGCTATGCAGATCAGCAGTAGTGGTCTTGCGAAGCCACCGAAGGTTGTCTGTACGAGATGACCCCGGCGTACCAGGTAGCCACTGAGATAGACAATGATAAACAGCTTGACCGTCTCGGACACCTGAACGGTAAACAGACCAAGATCAATCCAGCGCCGGCTGCCGTTAACTTCTTTGCCAATAAACGGAACCAACACCAGACCAAGAAATATCAGGGAAACGACAACGAGATGCGGGCCAAATTTTTCCCACACAGACAACGGCACCCGAAACACGATGACACCGATAAAACAGCCTATTGCCAGAAACAGCAGCTGTCTTGAAACGAAAAAGAAAGGCGTTCCATAGGTACTTTGCGCTATTGCGCTTGACGCTGATGCAATCATCGTTGCGCCAAAGAGCCCCAGGGCCAGAATGCTGACCAGCAAGGCATGATCGGCAAACCGCACCTCACCTGTCGAAGATACCGTTCTTACCTGCCCGGTGGCTACACGTGAGACAACGCTGTTCATGCAGCAAGAACCTCCTGCACGGCAGCAATGAATTGCTCACCCCTGTCTTCGAAATTCCTGAACATGTCAAAACTTGCACAGGCTGGTGAAAGCAGCACGGCATCTCCTGACGCCGCATTGACTCGCGCGATATCGACCGCCTGTTGCAAGGTATCAGCCATCTGCGTTTCCACGCAGCCCTGCAGCTGATCTGCAATGATCTGTCGATCCTGCCCGATAAGCACAAGAAGCTTGACGTGCCGACTGGCTGTTTCGCGCAAAGGTGTGAAATCGGCACCTTTACTCAACCCGCCAGCAATCAGAATGACAGGACCTGGCATGGCCTTTACGGCCTTTTCACAGGCATCAACGTTAGTCCCTTTGGAATCGTTGTACCAACGCACGTTATTCTGCTCACCAATGTACTGACTTCGATGCGCCAGACCGTTGAACTGACTCAATGATGCGACAATGGTTTCAACTGCAAGCCCCAGTGGTGACGCCAATGCGACCACAGCCAGCGCATTGGCCACATTGTGCTCACCTGGCATAGAGGTGAAATCGCAACCCAAAATTGAACGCTGCAGATACGAACTGTCATTGGCAGGCGTTCTGAGTGAAAAGAAGGTGCACCCGGCACGCTGAGTCGAGGCGGGCCAGGTTCGTTCATCGTCCCCATTGGCCACACAATGCACTGCATGACTGTAGACGCGTCGCTTGGTGGCGGCATAGTGCTCAATATCGTCATACCGATCAAGATGATCATCACTGACATTGAGCACAGCGGCTGCCAGGGGACGCAAAGAGCGGGTAGATTCAAGCTGATAGCTTGAGAGCTCCAACACCAGCACGTCAGCATGTTGCTCCAGACTGTCCAGTGCAGGCTTGCCGATGTTCCCACACGCCACCGCCTTCACACCACAGACGTTCAGTGCGTTAGCAAGCCAGGCCACTACCGTGCTCTTGCCGTTAGAC
>CAYGSW010000036.1:21201-30296 GCA_964352535.1 uncultured Granulosicoccaceae bacterium
TCACAGCGTCAGCAAACAACTCGATGTCGCCGATCACATCAGCGCCTGCTGCCAGAGCGGCCACGATGGCGGGGTGTGCGCGTGGAATCCCCGGACTCAAAACGATGACATCAAACGAACAGAACAGCTCAACGGTGAACTCGTTGTGGATCGCAGCAGACAGATCAAGTTCGTTGAGCGCCTGCGCAGTGATTTTCTGATCGGCAAGCTCAAACGCAATGCCCCTGGCTGACAGAAAACGTGCCACTGAAAGACCTGTCAGTCCAAGGCCCGCTACCAGTATCCGTTTATTGACAAGTTCGGCTACTTTCATCATCGAATCTTCAGGGTGGACAAGCCCACCAGCACGAGAATGACCGTGATGATCCAGAAACGCACAATGATGCGCGGCTCTGGCCAACCCTTGAGTTCAAAATGGTGATGTATGGGTGCCATCCGAAAAATGCGCTTACCGGTCATCTTGTATGAGCCCACCTGAAGAATCACAGACACCGCTTCAAGAACGAATATGCCTCCCATGATGAACAGCACCAACTCCTGTCTGACCATGATCGCCACAACACCCAGAGCAGCGCCAATACTCAGCGCACCTACGTCACCCATGAATACTTGCGCCGGATAGGTGTTGAACCATAAAAAGCCAAGACCGGCACCCACCAGTGCACTGCAGAATATAGTGAGTTCGCCCGCACCCTTGATATTGGGAATTCCCAGGTAGCCTGCAAAAATGGCATGTCCGGCAAGATAGGCAATAAGCCCAAGGCCCGCTGCCACCATGACCGAAGGCAGTATGGCCAGACCATCCAGCCCATCGGTGAGATTGACCGCATTGCTACTTCCGACGATAACCATAAACGCAAACGGTATGAACACCCAACCGAGATAGACAACCGCTTCCTTGAAAAACGGTACAACCAGTTCAAGCTCTTCGCGCTGACTCGCCGTAAGGTATAACGCAACAACGGCAATGCCCGCGACAGCGCTTTGCCAGACAAGCTTTTCTCTGGCTGACAAGCCATCGGAATTGGACAACACCACTTTACGATAGTCATCAACCCATCCGATGGCACCAAATCCCAGGGTTACAAACAGTACAATCCAGACCTGACGCACAGCCAGATCAGACCAGATCAGCGTACTCAGCGTGACGGCAACAATAATCATTGCACCACCCATGGTAGGCGTGCCTTGCTTGACAAGATGCGACTGAGGACCATCTGATCGTACTGACTGACCAATCTTTGCAACGGTAAGCCATGTAATGAGTCTCGGCCCGACCAGCAGACAGATAACCAGCGCGGTAAGCGCAGCGAAGATGGCACGCACAGTGATGTAGCGCACCACATCAAAGCCAGGATCAACCACCGCAAGCCATTCTCCAATCAACAGCATCATGGGTGAGCCCCCATCGTTGATGCTTCCTGATCAGGCAGTAGCGCTTGAACAATTCGCTCCATTCGCGCACTTCGCGATCCTTTTACCAGGACCGTTACCTCATTGGACAAATGGCCACGCAAGTCGGCAAGCAACGCGTCATGATCGACAAAATGCGCACCTGGACAATCGGCGTCATCTTTACGTGAATCACTGAATCCCTGTCTCGCCGAGCTTGATAAGGTACCGGTTGTCCACACACCATCAATTCCCTGCTCTTGTGCAAACTTGCCTACTGATTGATGCAGCAGTTCTGCATTCGAGCCCAGCTCAGCCATGTCACCAAGCACAAGAAAACGCTTGCCCTGACAATCGGCAAGCACGCGTATTGAAGAACGCGCCGAGTCGGGATTGGCGTTATAACTGTCGTCAATAATGACTGCGCCTTCCAGGCCTTGTTTCGTCTCCATTCGACCCGGCACACCCGACACCGCTTCCAGACCAGCAATAATCGAGTCGCCCTGAATATCCAGACACTGCACGGCTGCAACCGCTGCCAGCGCATTCAATATATTGTGTTGACCACGCAATCGAAACCTTGGGGCCAGTCGTTTTCCCGATGCAGCAATAACAAGCTCCTCACCCGGCAGGGCATAAACATCAGCATCCTGGTTGAAACCAAACTCACGCGTACGACAATGCGTACACGCAGCACGCATGAAGTCTGCATAGTGATCATCTGCATTGATCACCCCATATCCATCCGCCCTCAATCCCGCATAGATCTCGGATTTTGCCCTGGCGATACCTGCAACGCTGCCAAAGCCTTCCAGATGGGCTGTGCCGATGTTCGTGACAATCGCTACATCAGGTTCGGCCAGCGCCACAAGGCGAGCAATCTCACCGGCATGGTTTGCACCCATCTCAATAACCGCATAAATATGCTCGCGACGCATGTTCAGTAGCGTCAACGGCACACCCAGCTCATTGTTGAGATTTCCTTTGGTAGCCAGAACAGGACCCTGTTGCTGCAGGATGCTGGTTAGTATTTCCTTAACGGTGGTCTTGCCGTTGCTGCCAGTGACAGCAATAGTAGGAATGCCGAAGCGTGCCGCCCAGAATTTGCCAAGCTGGCCGAGCGCCCGCTGAGTGTCTCCGACTCGCAATTGCGGAAGCTGGCTATCAACCTCTTCATGCACCATGATGGCAGCAGCGCCAGCAGCCTGTGCAGCCTGCACAAATTCATGCCCGTCAAAACGCTCACCTTTGATAGCTACGTAAAGCTCACCCGGCTTGAGCGTACGGGTATCGATACTGACACCTCGCACAACGACTCTATCGCCATTTTCACCGCTGAGTCTGGCCGACAGTGGCGCAATGCAATCGCCCAGTTCCAGCTCAAAGCTCATAGCGCCAACCCCAAAACGTGCTGGGCCTGCTCACGGTCACTAAAGTGATGTTTGTGTGTTCCGATGATCTGATAGTCTTCATGACCTTTGCCGGCAATCAACACCAGATCGCCTTTTTGCGCATGCGTCAAGGCATGTGCAATGGCATCGCTACGATCAGCGATGACCGTAACATTGGCAAGATCATCGAACCCCTCCATCACATCCTTGATGATTGATGCAGAATTCTCAGTGCGAGGATTGTCATCCGTAACAACAACATGATCTGCAGCCTGTGCAGCTTTGGCCATCGGAGCACGCTTACCCTTGTCACGATCACCACCACAGCCGAACACGACCCACAGCTCCTTGGTGCAATGCACACGTACCGCGTTTATGGCAACCTGCAAGGCACCCGGTGTGTGACTGAAATCGACTACAACGGTTGGCCGCTCGCCGCCACCGAGCCGCTCCATGCGTCCAGCCACCGGATTTACATGACTCAGACTATGGCAGGCATCATTAGCAGCAACGTGGCAAGCTCTCAGGCTGGCATAACACGCCAGCAGATTATCAACATTAAAGAGGCCTAGAAGCTGTGTGTGTATAGCATGCGTTCCATCCTGATCATTCAGATTAAAACTGACGCCCGCATCATGTGCCGCAACTTCGGTAGCGAAAACATGCTGACTGCTGCTTACATCACTGACACCGCTTGCCGAATAGGAGTGACAGGGAATATGACGGATGTCTGCAATCAGATCACGCCCCATCGGATCATCCGCATTGAGCACCACCGCCTGTAAGGAGTCCCAGCGAAATAGCCGTTCTTTTGCCGCTCTGTAGGCTTCTATCGTTATGTGATAGTCAAGATGATCACGCCCAAGGTTTGTGAGAATGGCCACATCCAGCGACAACCCATCCAATCGCCCTTCTGCGATGCCATGCGACGAGGCTTCAAGTGCAACACACTGTGCACCCTGATCACGCATAGTGGCCAGCATGCGACGCAATGTGACGCTGTCAGGTGTCGTCAGCTCGGTGGACTGAAGCGCATCCCCGATGCCCCAGCCCAGGGTACCTATATAGCCGCAAGACTGATCATTCGCTGAAAAGGCGCTGGCAATGAATCGGCAAACCGAGGTTTTGCCATCGGTTCCGGTCACTGCCAGCATCGTCATCGCCTTGTCGGGTTCGCCAAAAAAACGCGATGCAATCAGACCACAAAGATCTTCCAGCCCGTCAACAGCAATGACAGGAATACCCTGTTGGTCAACACTTTTTACGATGGCGTCAAATTGCGTATCAACAGGCGTTGCAACAAGAACCGCTACAGCACCCGCCTCAACCGCACTGTGGGCGAAACGCATACCGTGCGTTGTAGCACCTGCCACTGCAAGATAGACATCGCCTGCTGCAACCAGACGACTGTCAAGATTAATACCTGACACTCGCAGTGATGGCACACCACTGTCTATCCACGGGCTTAACAGCTCGTCAAGCGTCCAGTTGTAAGCGACCGCATTCAAGAGCGATCGTCCTGCAAGGGTAAAAATGGAACAATCGGGGCCTGAGCACGTTGTTCGTCGATATCATCAGGCTCAATACCCATCAGGCGAAGTGCATGTGACATCACTTCGGCAAATACAGGCGCTGCTACTGCTCCGCCAAAATGCTCTCCGGCTTTCGGATCATGCACTACCACCACCATCGCCAGCCGCGGATTACTGGCCGGGGCATACCCTGCAAATAACGACGCGTATCGATCTTCTGCATAGCCACCAGATTGAGAGCGATGTGCTGTGCCCGTCTTGCCGGCCACGGTGTATCCCGGCACTTGTGCACGTTTGCCAGAGCCGTTGATGACGACCGACTCGAGCATGCTGCGAATATCGCGCGCGATGGACACATCAATAACGCGCTGACCTTCAGCGGGTTCATCATTGCGCACGAATGTCACAGTTGGCATGACCCCATCGTTAGCCAGTGCAGCGTAAGCACGCACCAGCTGTAAAGCCGTGACTGAAATACCGTAACCAAACGAGACACTGGCCTGCTCGGAGCGATGCCACAGCGTGGAGTGATTGAAATAGCCTGCAACTTCACCAGGAAACTCGCTGCCGGTGGGATGACCAAAGCCGAACGCATCGAACAACGACCACATCTGCTCAGGGTCAAGCTGCCGGGCAAGCTTGCTGATACCCACATTGCTGGACTTGGTAACGATGCCGTTGAGGTTCAGCCAGCCATAGTCCTTGAAATCGCTGATTTCGTACTTGCCAATCTGGTACTGGCCCGGCGATGTGTAGACCATGCTTTCCGGGTTGAAATCACCAGACGTCAGGGCGGCAGCTACGGTGAACGGTTTCATCGTTGATCCGGGCTCAAACACATCGGTAACCGCTCTATTGCGCTGGCGACCACCACTGCGATCCTTGACGTTATTAGGATTGTAGGATGGGTAGTTGGCCATGCTCAGCACTTCACCTGTGAGCGTATCCATGACCACGATGGAGCCGCTTTCAGCATCATGCACCTCAATCGCCTCGCGCAGAGCCTTGTCTGCAAAGTACTGCAGATGTCGATCAACGCTGAGATAGAGCTCCTTACCGGCAAGCGCAGGCTTGATGACATTCAAGCCTGTTATCTCGCGGCCGGTTCTGTCTTGCACCAGCAACCGCGAACCTTTTTCGCCGGCTAGCCAGGTGTCATAAGCCATCTCCAGACCTTCACGACCCTTATCATCAATGCCGGTAAAACCGACCAGATGCGAGGCTGCCGATCCGCTTGGGTAATAACGACGATATTCTCGTTGAACGCGAAGCCCATCCAGTCCGAGACTCATCACACTGGACACAGTGTCGGGCAACACATGCCGCTTCACATACATGAACTCGCGTCCGCGTGCGGCGGCCTCGGTGGCCCGTCTGACCAATACGTCCGGATCCATTCCAAGCCTGGTAGCCACTGCACGCAACATTGCAGGCTGGGATGCCAGCTGTTCAGGCACACCCCACAGCGTATCGATGGGTGTGCTGATTGCCAGAGGATCACCTGAACGATCCAGCAAGTCACCTCGATGGGCTGGCATGTCCACCGTACGCAAATGGCGATTCTCGCCTTTTGCCCGCATGGTGTCCGCCTGCAACACTTGCAGATGAACCGCGCGCCCGACCAGCACAAGCCCCAGCGCGGCAAACCCCACCAGCACTAGACTTCGACGCCATGACCACTTCATTGTATCTGACGTCATCATGGCTTACGCACTATCATCACCGAACCTTCAAGACCTGGATAAACCATATCCAGTCGTTCCTTTGCATCACGTTCTATAAGACCCAGCTGAGAGAACGTACTTTCTTCGATTTGCAGCTGACTCCACTGCACATCAATTTCATCAATGATCGCGCGATTACTGCTGATCTCAGCGTGAGCCTCACGGGTAAGGTAGGTGGTGAAAACCACACCCAGTGCCGAGCAGAAGCACAGGGCAGTTAACGCAAGCGCACTGAAAATCGTTGCGTTCATGTCACACGCTCCGCTACACGAAGTACGGCACTGCGCGCCCGCGGATTGTTCGCAAGCTCTTGCTCACCAGCTTTCACAGGCTTACTGATGACACGCCATGCGTGCTGCTCTTGAGCAGGCTGTGGCAGATGCCTTGGAATTCTGGAATCAGGAACAGGCTGACGCAGAGCGCGCTTGATAATCCGGTCTTCCAGTGAATGAAATGAAATTACTGCAAGCCTGCCACCAAGACGCAAAATACCAGCGGCAGCTTGTACGGCCAAGCGTATGGCATCCAGCTCGCCATTGATGGCGATTCGGATGGCCTGAAAACTACGTGTTGCAGGATGATGATGCCGCTCCCATCGCGGATGCGCCTCCTTGACAATTTCTGCAAGCTCAAGGGTACGCGTTATCGGCTTTTCGTTACGCGAGGTCACGATGGCGGCACCGATACGTTTGGCATAACGTTCCTCGCCGTACTCTTTCAGCACCTGCACCAGCTCACCCTCGCTCACTGTCGAAAGCCATTGCGCAGCAGACACACCACTATCCGGATCCATGCGCATATCAAGTTCACCATCACGCGAAAAGCCAAACCCACGCTCGGCAACATCCAGTTGCGGGGACGACACACCCAGATCCATGAGCAATCCATCTACTTCGCCATACCAGCCGTGCCGCTTCACTACATCCTCCAAATCAGCAAAATTCGCCTGCCTGATGGAAAATCGCGGCTCGGCACCGAAACGTGACGTTGCATCTGCCACAGCTTCAGGATCCCTGTCCACAGCCAGCAACTGTCCATCTGCCGACAACTGATCCAGCAAGTAGCCGCTGTGCCCACCGCGACCATAGGTTGCATCCACGTAGCGACCGCCTTTGTTGACCGTCAAAAGATCGACAGCCTCGTGCATCAGCACGGGGACGTGACTGGGCGTGGATGACATGTTTCCTGTGCACGACATCAGAGTGAAAGCTTCAGCAATTCTTCAGGCACATCAGACATATCGATATCCTTGTCGTCGTCATCGTCCTCATCAGTCATGCCGAATTCACGCTTCCAGCGGTCTTCGTCCCAGATCTCAAACTTTTTTCCTAGCCCTACCAGCATTGCAGAGCGTTGTATGCCTGCAAATGCTCTCAATTCCGCCGAAAGTAACATTCGTCCGGTACCATCTAACTCAACAGGTGTTGCATAACCGACGTAGATGCGCTGCAGCTTTCGAGCACCTTTGGATTCGACATTGGGGGCAGCCATGATCTTCAATTCAAGCTCATCCCATTCAGCCTTGGGATACACATTCAGACATTTAGAAGGAGAGCCAGTCACGACAAGTTCCAACACACCATTTTCTTCCAGCAAATCACGTTGAGCCTTCGGCACGGCAACCCGTCCCTTGGCGTCTACACTCAATTTTGTGGTGCCCCGGAAAAACATCTTGTTTAGGTCGATTTCCCACTGTTTGCCACTGAATGACACTTATCACCACTATACGACCCTTGCATTGCAGGGTCAACGTAATATCGTGTGTAAGCTTCTGTTTTTTCACGAAAAGATTGCAGCCCAATTCATTTCTCAGACCCCATATCAATCAATGACTTAGCTGCGCTTCATAGAATGTCAATGAGTAATAGCTGCTATGTGGCTAATAAAATCGGTTGAAAACCGCAATTGTTGCGAATTTTTTTAATTTCCGACAACGGAAAAATGGGCTGCACCGACACCGCAGGGGTTTTTTCCTTTCGAATGGCTTCCGGACGCAAGGCCTGGGGATGCAAGCTGCCGTCAGCTAACGGTAACGACCTCTTAAAGCCTGCCATGTGGCCGATCTGCTGCCTGTCGACGTGAAAAACATGGGCTGGTCAAAGCTTGAAACAGATACCCAACGAAAGCATCAAGAAGTGGGCTTACTCGAATAGCAACAAACTGTCACACCCGGTGTCTGTGGCTGCCATCTGTCCGCGCTGCTCACTGAATGTTGTATTCAACACCAAGCGTCGTCTCTACGATCCCAATCGCGATACATCATCGTGCTCGTCGGATTGTCCTGCCTGTGGTGCAACAGCACACTTCTGGGTTGTGGATATGGTGGGACACGCGCGCCAGGACGGCGACGGTGATCCGGGGGTGTACATGCTGCCTTCCCCCCATGAGCACATGGATATCGGCCAGCATCATGATGCCATCCCGGACAACGTTCTCCAATACTGCAAGACCGCGCAGGACATTTATTTCTCCGGCAACCTGATGGCAACCAATGTGCTGATCAAGACGGCAATGGAAACGATCTTTGATGACTTTCTGCCGCTGGGTAATAGTCGCAGCGAGCTATCGATGATGATCAGAGATTCAATCAGCTCAATCAATCACAACGAACCCCTGGCTCAGCTGTCTTCATCGACAGGCAAGATGGGTGATTTGCACGCACTGTTCAAAAACCACCACGGTACGGATAAAGATACCGCCGACGCGATGATGCAACTGCTGGAAACCCTGGTGACATACTTGTACATTCTGCCAGCGCAGTTCAAGGCACTCGAAGCACGCTTTGCCGAGCTGAAGACCAACAGCGAGAAGCAGGACGCTGAACAAGAGGAATCGGCGAAATCCCCTAAGCGCGACCCCGACGCTAATGACCTTGATGGTGACCTGGCGTCAGAGGATCGCGCAGCCTGAGCAGGCCTTGCGCTTTAGCGCTGAAAAACAATCCTCATCAGATTTGGAAAATTAACATCGGATCTGAAAAATAAAAGGAGTTGGCCATAAGCCGGGTTCTGTCGAGGGCTATCATTCATCTAGGCGCCGTGTCACCACGGCGCTCA
>CAYGSW010000037.1:0-29659 GCA_964352535.1 uncultured Granulosicoccaceae bacterium
TTTTCATAAGTTGCTCACGTACGTCGTTGAAGTACGCCAGCAGCCAGCTTTCGACTATCTGCTGCACCTGTTGCTTGTGAGCCGTGCTGAGCCCTTCAACGACGTCCAGATTCAGTTCTGGGCTGGAAGGCATGGGGGGTCCGGGATAACGGGCGATGGTTTCGCTGGCCATGGTTGCCCATCGCTGTGCAACCTCAGGATCGGGGTGCTGTGAAATCATGTCATTTACCACCTTTTGCAGGTGTCGAACCTGTGCATCAGCAGTAAGTGGAAGTTGATGAATCGTGCCCATGACCACCTCTGCGGTGCAGTATCGCGTTGAACAGGAGAATGTGAAAAACGTCAACCGGCATTATCTGACAAGTCTTACCTCTCACTATCAACTACTCTATCTGGTGCAGGCGAATCAGGTTCACAAAGTCGTAACGCGCTTTGCCAAAACAGGGCTGGTTTGTTCATACTTTGCGTGGGGATTAACAACCTCGGTGCAGCGACAGAGTCCCTGACATCCGTTCACCTCGTTGAGTTTCACTACTTCCAACATCATAATGCTATGAGCGCATCAAGATTCTCTCCATTCAGAACGCCTCGTTGTGCAGTGGCGGCGCTGTTGATCAGCGCGCTGGTCACACTCAGTAGCTGTAGCTCCTCGTCAGATCCCCAGCCAGATGATGCAGTGACGACACCAGATACAGAACAGCAAATTCCACCCAATGACATAAACCCAGTAAACGTGCCCAGTGCCAACCCCGGTATCCTGATCACACCTAATGCAACTCTGTCACCGCTCCCTTCACCACCACTAACCCCCCCGCCTGGTGCAGACAGTCAACCAGTGCGTGTCGAGCCTCGAACCACGACCGTCAAATCGTATTTTGCTGTACGCGAACAGCAACGTGAGCTGGTTGATGAGCTTGACAGACTCACAGAAGCCGACTTCGCCGCAGGGCCATTGCCTGCTGTGATCAGCACGCCTGCTAATGTCGACCCGGCAACGAACTCGCCACCGTTTTTCGTGGATCTTGACAATGTCGAAGTATTTGCCGGACAAGAACTGATCGTTCTTTATGACCCTGACGATCCGGATGGCGGGCTGCCGGGTATGTTCCCCGGCCAATTGCCCGTGGGAGCCGCTTTTGATGACAACCGGAACGGTACCAAATCACTTCGCTGGCGTCCCCTTGAACCTGATGTTGGCATCCACGAATTCAGCGTTACCGCCGTCGATCCGCTGGTCCCACAGTATCGCTCAACCCACACCATCCGGATTAAAGTCTCTTTGCCCAGTGATCTGAGCACCATCCGGAACCTGCCACCCAGCGTCAACAGAATTCGACCACACACCGTGCAGGCAGGTGATCCCGTGGTAGCCTACATCAAGGTCAGCGACCCAAACGGCACAGTGCCTACGCTGAACATTCTGAATCTTCCTGCCGGTGCGACCCTGACACCGCACTCGCATGAGGAGGCAATAACCATCCTGCATTTTGTACCCGATACACCCGGGTTGATTACCCTTGATTTACAGGCGGTTGATGCGGTGGACCCCAGCCTGAGCGGTGAACAAACCGTCAGCATTGAAGTACTCCCCAAAAGTGACTTCATACGCCCCGGACCGCGTCTGCGACAACTGGCGTCGGCGCGCGATCTTTTGTTCGGCTATGCGGTGTTACAGAACTATTACGAGCAACCCGACGGCGCGATCTACGCGCAGATTGCCGGTGAGGAGTTCAATATCGTCAGCACTGAAAATTCGCTGAAATTTGATTACCTGAATCCCTTGCCCGGAAAGTTTCGCTGGGCGGCCACCGATAACCTTATCCAGCTGGCCAAGTCACAGCGTCAGATCGTACACGGTCATACCCTTGTATGGCATCGTCAGCTGCCACCCTGGGTCAAGCGCTCAGCCGTAGGCGATCGCGAACTGATCATGCGTGAATTCATTGATCGAGTCCTGGCACGCTATGCGGATGATGTGCCACTGTGGGATGTTGTCAACGAATCACTCGAAGAAGATGGCACGTTGCGTAACTCGGTGTGGTATCAGGGGATGGGGGCAAGCTATATAGATATCGCTTTTCGCCAGGCACGCATGTCGGCACCCGATGCCACACTTATCTACAACGATTATGACATTGCGTTTGCCGGCCCCAAGTCTTCTGGCATGCTGGCACTCATGCAACAGCTTAAAGATGCAGGGACTCCGCTGGACGGCGTTGGTTTCCAGCTTCATCTGTTTGCAGACTTTGACGCTGTGGATGAGGTGATTGATACTTTTCAGAAGGTGGCGGACATGGATCTGGATATCTATGTCACCGAGCTGGATATCGCCATCGGGGAAGGCCAGAGCGAAGCGCAACAGGCCAACCTCTACGAGCAGATTCTCTCCGCCTGTCTGGACCAGCCCCGGTGCAAGGCATTCCAGACGTGGGGCTTCACTGACATGTACTCATGGCGCAGCAATTTCAACCCCCTGTTCCTGGATGAACGCTATCAGGTGAAACCCGCCTACCTGGCCCTTCAGCAGCGTCTGGGTGAAAACTGAGAAAGCCATGCACCGTCAGGCCGGTGCATTCCACATCCCTTCCCGGCGCACGAATAGCAGGATCAGCCCGATAGCCAGAAAACCGATAAACCAGATCAGCGACCATTCGCCCATACTCAATGACATGAACCGCCAGTGAACTTCCGCGCAATTACCATCGCCCTTGAACAGTAACGACAGTGTTTTCAACCAGGGTTCGTTTTCCAGCCAGTACTGCAGCCCCAGACCACATTCCGGGACCTGCTCAGGTGGCAGATGCTGCAACCACACCTGTCTGCCAGCGGTAGCAAGACCGCCAACGGCACACATCGATACCAGCACCGCAGATGCCAGCTGCGCCAACCGGTTGCGGATCAGGAACAATCCGATAAATGAGAAGATGCCGATACCGATATAGAAGAGGCGTTGGGTGATACACAGAGGACAGGGGTCCAGATACAGCACCTTTTCAGCATAGATGGCATAACTCATTAATCCAATCACCGAAAAAAGGCATCCAAGCCACATCAGGCGTCGGGCATAAACCGTGGATAAACTCATGTGAGGTCTCTAACGTTACTCGTTAATGTGATATCTGAGAAATGTGATAACTGAGAAATGTAAATACTGGCTTGCGCAAACCGAATTTTTCAACGTGATGTCAACAATTACAGGGGACCATAATCAGGCATAGGCTACACTCTGGAGCAACAAAACAGGAGACACCGCATGGAGCTTGTCGAGCAACTTTTAGCCCATCCTCAATCTGGCGCATTCTTGTTCATCGGCGGCCTGATTTTATCGATATTCGGTTTCATACAAATAGTACGTAAAGGGCTTGCTCTGGTGCTTTATCTGATGCTCTTTGCTGTCGGAATGTTCCCTGTCGTGTATGCCTTCAAAGGATCGGACATGGATTTTCTTGCCAACGCGCGCGCTCAGGTTTCAGATATCAGTGGCCTGCCAATGGGGTTGAAAGACGACGTCATAAAAGCCTGGTGTAACAAACTCGACGAGGCTGGCCAGTAGTTGTGTTGTCCGGCAGGGTAGCGATAAGAGGCTTGTGAGTTCAGGCATGCTCAATTCGGGTTGATCAGTGAGTCATGGCATACACAACATAATTGATGCCAAAACGGTAAGCCAGTGATGTCATGGGTACCGGGTATACAGGATCATCCGCATGCTCCCAGGCATCGCCCATGTCCATATTGAAATTCACCGCCACCATCAGGCGACCCTTGTCGTCGTAGATGCCGCGCCAGCGCGGTGGTGAATGCGGCATGCCCACACTCACTGTAGAGCCCGATGAGCCACGCAGGTGGCGCCTGCCGGGAATCTGCGTGCGTTGATCCAGCTCATACAGCACGTTCATCAACTGATCCGAGGGCCCCAGATCGTCAATGACGTGCTCAGGCAAGGTGCGCTGCATGACACGTTCGAAAATCTGCCATTGCGCAGGACCGTGAAAATCATCAACCACCAGAAATCCACCCCGCAACAGGTATTCCCTCAAGGCACTCACCTCATCATCGCTGAGCTGCCAGCGTCCCACCTGCTGAGCAAAAAGCCAGGGGTAATCGAACAGGGCCTCATCAAACAGTGATACGTGAACGCTGTCAGGCGCTGTGTCAATAGCGGTATACCGTTGCAGACCACCCGTGAAAAAATACTCCGCTGACGGCCAGTCTATTCGCCACCACGGCGTTCCGGGCCCCCAATTACTGTGTGGCCCATGCGCAAAAACCAGCCTTGCAAGATGCAGCTCGTTAAGCGGACCGGATTCGATGGGTGCGTTGACAACCTCGGACGGGCTGACAGGGCTGACAACGACCGAATTGTTAGCCTTTGCCGCAGGATTAATGTACCCGACCAGTAAAGCCATCATGAGGCACAAACGAATCTGGTGCGGCCTCACACACATAGCAGGCCTGGCAGATTAGCAGGGCAATAAGGCTTTGCAGCACTCACGCGGTTAATGCAGATCAAAATAATCGACAAAGTATCTGCCACCCTTCAAGGCGACTGTCGTCATTGCGACAACCTGACACTGGGTACTGTCAAAGTGCTGATCCCAGATGAGCGTAAACGATTTTTCCTTACGAAAAATCGCTACCAACTCGCGTGCACCCGGCGCACCCCACTCACTTTCACGCTGGTCACAGGCTTCCAGAAACTGGTCTGGTCCCAGTATGCTTTTAAGGGTGACGGAGAAATGTCCGCTGTGAAGCTTGTATTCACGGCGTGCAACGCCAGCCATGATGTCATCCATCATCGGCTCAGCAACTTTGAGGATACTTTCGTCGTCTAATTCAAGGCAGCTCATGGCGTAATATTACACCATGCGCCGCCTCACAGACATGGATGAACCCTTTCGAAACATCCAAAAAATGCGAGTGGGCTAGGAGTCCTCGCGGTTCTGCTTACCAAGACGGTAGCCTCGGTACCACTCGGTTTCCAGCTCTTCTTCTGCAAAGTAGGAATAGTGGCAGTTCTTTGGGTTCGTACCCTTGATACCAGCATCCATACCTGCCTTACGTGCCAGTGACGAGGTCACCTGGTGCAGAGGTTTGGATGCTTCGGAAATGACAGTATTCAAACCAACGAAATCAAACGTGCGCTTCATCGAGGCGGCTCCAGACAAATTATAACTACCCGGGGGGTCCCGGATTTCCAGCGACGTTATCACCATGGTGAGCATGTCATCGTCAACCAAGTCTCATAAATCCTCAAAGGATTCAGCACCCCGGTAAATATGCCTCAAAGTCAGATCGTTGACGCATTCCCCATGAGAACTGACAACCGCTTTTCAGGTGAAATAGTACCGCTGGCTTGCTGAAACCCATGTGATGACATTGGCATTTTGCATTTATTTTTTCTCGTCCGAACGTTGATCACTACCCAACCTTGCCATGAAACCGTTAGCTGTTTATAAAAGTAGCGCTCCACTTGCATAGCAACAAGGACAAACTCCTACCCAGCGTAGACAGCCGTCTTATGCAAGCAGTTCCACAATCATTACCCATGCCTGCGTCTGGCCCCGAGGCCGACCCGCGCCTGCAGATCCTGGCCATGATCCAGGCACCTCTATATCTGTTCGATGTGGAATTGTTCGCCATTGTATGGGCCAACCAATCGGCCGTTCATTTCTGGGAAGCCATATCAGCGCAGGAACTCTACGCGCGGGATTTTAAAGCATCGGCTACAGCAACTATCAAACTGCGCGTCAAACAGATCAAACAGAGCTGTTTTGAGCGCCAGCACCCCTTCACAGAACTCTGGACTGTGTACCCCAATGGCAAACCCAAAACTGCCGACTTTGAAATGACACCGTTTACCCGGGAAGATGGCACAGACGTTTTGCTGATGCGCATCAAGGACGGTACGACGATGCCTGATCACGAAACGGCGTACCGAACCACCGCACTGATGCATACATCGACCATGATAAGCGCCTACACGCAAGAGCTTGATCTGGTCTATTGCAACGCGGCTGCAAGAGAGTCCATGCCAGACAAACTCGATAACGGTCGTCAGCGTCTGGTTCATCGACAGGAGCTGCGTGACATTATCAACACACTGACAACCCGAGATCACTGTGATGCCGAGGTGGAAGTCAATACTGCAGTGGGTGTGCGCTGGCATGCATTGCACGTGCAACGCTGCACTAATCCGACGTCCGGCAATCAGATGTATCTGGTGACCGAGACCGATATCAACGAGCAGGTCAATGCCAAGGAGGAAGCATACCGTCTTGCCTTTACAGACTCTCTCACAGGCTTGCCCAACCGTGCGGCCTTGTCCGGCAAGCTGGACGAGCTTCTCAGTGCCACAGAGCACGGCAGTTTTGCCATTCTATTTCTTGATCTGGACCGCTTTAAAGTCATTAACGATTCGCTGGGCCACGCTGTAGGTGATCAGCTGCTGATTGATGTCTCTCAACGGCTACGTCAGGCGCTGGGCGAACAAGGTACGGTATACCGGCTGGGTGGTGATGAATTTGTCATGCTGACCACCAAGAGCACGCAGTACGAAGATCTCCGGCAAATCGCAGAAAACATCCTGTATTCGATGGCTAATCCGGTTGTGGTTTCAGGCCATAAACTGCGGGTTCTACCCAGTATCGGTATCAGCAGCTACCCGGATGATGGCCAGGCTTTGAGCCTGATCATGGACAACGCCGATGCTGCGATGTACATCGCCAAAGCGAACCAGTGCGGCTACTGTTTTTATGATGCCAAGATGACATCATCGATCACCGAAAACGTCAAGGATCGTATGGGCCTTGAGACCGACATGGTGGCAGCCTTTGATAACGGCGAATTCGAATTGTACTTCCAGCCAAAGATATCGTGCAGGAACCTCTCGGTGGCCAGCGTTGAGGCATTGATCCGTTGGAACCATCCTGAGCGCGGCATGGTGTCACCGGACAAATTCATCGGCATTGCAGAGGAGACCGGCCAGATCATCGATCTGGGCAACTGGGTGCTGCGAGCTGCCATGCGTCAGCAACGAAGCTGGCACGATCAGGGTCTCAGCGTGCCGGTATCGGTGAACATTTCAGCCAGGCAATTCAGCGCCAATGATCTGTTGGCCAATGTATCGGATGCACTGGCGCAGACCGGCTGTGATCCGCACATGATCGAACTGGAAATCACCGAGTCCATGCTCATCGGCGAACCTGATGGTGTTCACGCAACCTTGCAACAACTTAGCGCCATGGGTATCAAGCTGGCGCTGGATGACTTCGGCACCGGCTACTCGAATCTTGCGTACCTGCAAAAATACCCATTGGATTGCATCAAGATCGACAAGATATTTCTTGCGGATCGCAAACGCTCGATGCTCATGGGAACCATTCTGAAGATGGGTAAGGTGCTTGGGCTACAGGTGGTAGCTGAAGGGGTGGAGACATCCACACAGGCCGATTGGCTGATAGCCCACGGCTGTGACCTGCTGCAAGGATTCTATTTCAGCAGACCCAAACCGGAGGCCGAGGCTACCCAGTATCTGATCGACAATGGCATACCCCGGCACGATATCGACAACGTTGCCTGAGCAACTATAAAATCAGTTCCACCATCTCTGCGCGGCCTGATTGATTTCACTGGTATGAAAACGCGCCGCCTTGTTGCTCGGCGGAAGCTGCTCACTGTAGAAAAACTCAGGAAGTTCATCATCGTCTTCTGAAAATCCTGCCGCTTTATTAAACACGTTTTCAAGGCGCAACGTCTCCTTGCCAAGCTCTATGAAAAAGCTTGTAGGCAGTTCGACCCCATGCGCATCGTTGATAGCCTGCACGATGAAATCCAGCTGCTCATTGGTAACCGACCGTCCAAACACGCATAGCCCCAAGGAGTCAACAGCAGCGCACATCACCTGTATGTCAAGACTTACTGCTACCAACTCATCGATGCTCTTGCCTGTGCTGTCATATGACGGCAAGTTGCCCGCCGTGTGGTCAGCACCTTGTGCCGTCAGCATCATGGTCAAGCCGGTAACTTCAATCACGCGCGGATCGTAGGCACTGATAGCCTGTCGTTTGATAACAGGAATTCGAGCCACACCCAGCGCCTGACCGACCTGCGCAGTACCTTTGGCGTACAGGCGACCTGCCTCATTACCCGCACGAATGTCATCGAGCACCTCATGCATGAACTGCACATCACCGAATTTGCCCTTGCCTGCATCCATCAACACACCAATGGTGCCGCCCAGTTCGATAGTATCGATACCCAGATCATTGGCCTGATAATTGAGCTTTGCCAGATCATCAGGGTCTTCCAGACCGCAGTTGGTTCCCAGCAGACCGATGGTCTCGTACTCGATGGGCGAAACCACCTCGTTACCATCAGCGTCAGCATAGACATTACTGCACTGGATGATGCAGCCGGGCATGCACGCATGGGTTTGCTCACCACCACGCTCGATATTCTGTTCGCGAATAAAATCGCCACCAAGCCGAAACTTGCCTGTTTCGGTATCAATGGCCTGACCACCCGTGAAGTTTCGCACTGGAATGCCACCCACGTGATTCGTGTAGTCGGCCACCATCGCTGTGCCGGTTTGCTGAAACGCCTGTATCGCAGGCTCTGCATCCAGCATCTTTCTGTACTCTTTGACTGCGCTCATGACTTTCTTGCGCTCGTGCAGTGGCGGCATGCGGTCCAGATCCACAATGATAGCCTTGACCTTCTTTGATCCCATGACAGCACCTACACCACCGCGCGCTGCCAGTCGAGAAGGTCTTAGATCCACATCACTGAAAGCAATGCCGGACAACAGGCCCTGGTATTCGCCCACAGGACCGCACAAGGCCAGACTAACCTTCTTGCCAAAACGTTCGTGCAGCTTTGCCGCTGTCTCGAAATTTCCCATACCAAGGTAATCGCCGGCATCAAGGAAATTGATGTCGCCATCTTTGGTTAGGTGGATCATGGTCCACTGGTCACTGGCGCCTTCAAGAGTCAAGCCCGCAATCTTCAATTGCCCGAGTGCAAAAGCAAATGTTCCGCCACCATTCGCTTCTTTGATACCAAAGGTCAACGGACTCTTGCAACCGACACTCACACGGTTGGCGTTCGAAAAGTTGGTCCCTGCAAAAGGTCCGGCTGAAAATATCAGCGGGTTTTGCGGTGACAGAGGATCAACCTTACCCAGGTTTCGCTCGGTGAGCGTTTTGGCTATTAGATAGCGTCCCGCGCGGACGATATCTTCGCCTTCAAGATCATCTGTGCGAATCTGCCGTGTGGATAGATCAATATGGTGGTGGTGACGCATGAGAAACCGAGTTTAGCCGTTAAACAATAGGCCGCTATCATACCTGAGCTGTTACAACTCTATCCACTAGCTCTATCCAGTGCACAACCGGCTGACCACTGCCGCTCTGTATCTGCAATTGACAACCGATATTGGCGGTGGCGATGATATCGGGTTGCCCAGCCAGCAGGTTTTTGACTTTGTTGTCTTTGAGCTGCTTGCTGAGAACCGGCTGAAACAGCGAATAAGTACCGGCCGATCCGCAGCACGTGTGTCCATCCGCAACCGGTGTCAGATTGAAACCCAGCCTGGCAAGCAGTATCTCGGTTACCTGAGGAAGCTTCTGACCGTGCTGTAGCGTACACGGCGCGTGAAATGCGATTTTGCCAACCGCTGCCGCCGCCGCTTTGAAACGCGACAAGTCCTGCTGTCCCAGCTCGTCCAACACCACCTCGACAATATCCTTGGCCAGTTCACTGACTCGTTGGGCCTTTGCCGCGTACGCGGTATCGTCAGCCAGCACATGTCCGTAGTCCTTGACCATCACCCCACAACCGCTGGCGGTTACGATGATCGCCTCGCAACCTGCCTCGATTGAAGGCCACCATGCATCGATATTGCGCCGGATGAAATTCCTGGCTTCATCCTGTTCGTTCAAATGATAGTGAACCGCTCCACAGCAGCCGGATTGCTCAGCACCTTGCAAAGTGATACCCAGAGCATCCAGTACCCGGGCAGCGCTGGCGTTGGTGGCCGGTGCCATCGAGGGCTGCACACAGCCATCGAGTACCAGCATGTGTCGTTCGTGCTGCGTAGCAGGTAGCTGCGGCACGGCCTGCTTCATCGGTACGCTGCTGGCAAGGACACCGGGCAGCAGAGGTCTTACAGCCTGACCCAGCTTGACCAGCGGTGTCACGCGCTTGGAATAAGGTAGCAGGCTGAGGATACCCTTTCGCATCCACTTGTCTGTTCCACTACGGGGTACGGTTTCTTCAACAAGCGCACGACCCATATCTACAAGATGCCCATACTCGACGCCTGATGGACACGTTGTTTCGCAGTTGCGACAGGTGAGACAACGATCCAGGTGGTTACGAGTGGCCTCGGTAGGCTTGTGCCCTTCCACCACTTGCTTGATGAGATAGATGCGGCCGCGCGGACTATCCAGTTCATCGCCGAGCAGGTTGTATGTGGGACACGTGGCCAGACAGAATCCGCAGTGCACACACTTTTTCAGCACGTTTGCAGCCGCCGTGGCACGAGGGTCGTTGGCTAGTTCAGGGGCTATCGTCGTCTGCATGACTCAGGCGCTCGCCGCCTCCAGTTTTGATGGAACATCCAGCTCCGGATGAAACCGGCCCCGGTTAAACAGTCGTAGTGGATCGAAACTATCCCGCACTCTGGCCTGCAGAGTTTGCATGGCACCCACCAGTGGTTGAAATGCGGGCTCACCAGAACCTGCTCTGGCGGTGTATCGCATGGCATGCCCTTCAGCAGCTGCCACCACACGAAAGACTTCGTCAGCGGATGTGTCGCTCAGCAGCCACCGCTGTCCACCTGCCCACTCATGCAGCCAGTCTCCAGACAACCCAAGGGCCGGTGCATAGTCTGGCAATGAGATTCGCCACAGGGTCTTGTCATGCTCTGCATCGCGTGCGTTGCTGAAAAACGGGTGCGTTTGATCGCGCACACTTTGCCAGAGGGTGTTATCTGCGAGCACGTCACCGCCCAACTGACTGGCAGCAGCGCGCACTGCGGCCTCGCTGCCACTGAGTCTCAAATAGCGATTGTCTCGAATCAGCATCGCGCCCGACAAAGGCAGCGGCTTGCGCATCAACGACACAAACGCCTGTAAGTCGCCGTGTTTGCAATGTTGTTTCAGCGTGAGTTCCAGTTCAGGTAGCGGTAGCACTTTCATGGACACATCCAGCAATACCCCCAGCGTGCCCCACGCCCCAACCTGCACACGCGACACGTCATACCCGGCAACGTTCTTCATCACTTGCCCACCAAATGAAAGATCCTGAGCCTGGCCATTGATAATACGCGTGCCGAGTACGTAATCGCGCGCCGCGCCACTGAAAGGCCGTCGCGGACCTGACAACCCACAGGCCAGCACACCACCGATGGTGGCACCTGGGAACATCGGCGGCTCAAAAGGTAACATCTGTCCAGCGGCAGCAAGTACCTTGTTCAGCTGCTCCATGCGGGTTCCTGCTCGCACAGTGACCACCAGCTCCGTGGGCTCGTAGCTGATGATGCCCTGGTGCGAGAGCGTGCTGAGCGTAGCCTCATCATTGGAAGCCGCCTGGTGAGCCATCAGCTGGTTGCCCAGCGCTGCCTTGCTGTTGCCACCCGCAATAGTGATGGGCGTTTCACTGTCGACAGCGCGTTTGACTTGCTCCAGCAGTTCGGCACTGTTGTCGTTGGGTAGTTGATCGTTGAGTGGTTGATCGGGCTGCGTTTGCGTAGGTGACATCAGAAGCGATCCAATTCGGGGAATTTCAATTCTCCGTGATGCACATGCATCGCCCCGAATTCAGCACAGCGTTGCAGGGTCGGAACCGCTTTACCCGGGTTCAGCAATCCATCCGGATCAAACGCCGCTTTCACTGAATGAAACTGCGTGAGCGTGTTCGAATCGAATTGCACACACATCTCGTTGATCTTCTCCATCCCTACCCCGTGCTCGCCGGTAACCGTACCGCCGACTTCCACGCACAGCTGAAGGATTCGGCTTCCCAGCTCCTCTGTGCGATGCAATTCTCCAGGCTTACCGGCGTCAAACATGATCAATGGATGCAGGTTGCCATCGCCTGCATGAAAAACGTTAGCGATGGGCAGATTGTATTCTGCCGACATCTGCTCCATTTGGTGTAACACATGCGATAGCTGCTTACGCGGAATGGTGCCATCAATACAGTAATAGTCGGGTGCCAGACGTCCTACCGCAGGAAAAGCAGACTTGCGACCCTTCCACAGCAGCAAACGTTCCTGCTCGGTTTCGGCGATGTGCAGACTGGACGCCTTGGCTTCCCGGAACACTCTTGAAACGCCTTCAACCTGTGCATCAACTTCTTCCTCAATACCGTCCAGCTCACACAGCAACAGAGCCGCAGCATCGGTGGGATAGCCGCATTTTGCAAACGCCTCAGCGGCGACAATCGCAGGCTTGTCCATCAATTCAAGTCCCGCCGGAATAATACCCTGCGCAATGACTTCACCCACCGCATCACCAGCCGCCTCCACACTGCTGAAAGCTGCCATGACAAGCTTTGCAACCGGTGGCACAGGCAACAGCTTGACCCGCACCTCGACAACCACCGCCAGCATGCCTTCAGACCCTGTCAGCAAGGCCATCAGATCGTAACCTGCGCTGTCATGTCCGGCGCCACCGATATGCAGCAAGTCACCCTCGATGGTCACGATGGTGACAGCCAGCACGTTGTGCACAGTAAGACCGTACTTGAGGCAATGCACACCGCCAGAGTTTTCCGCCACGTTGCCACCAATCGTGCAGGCAATCTGTGAGGAAGGATCAGGGGCATAATACAGACCGTGTGGGCGCGCGGCATCAGAGATGGCAAGGTTTCGAACACCCGGCTGCACCGTGGCGTATCCATGCTCGGGGTTCAGTTCTATGATGTTGTTGAACTTTGCCAACCCCAGCAGAATGCCATCTTCGTGGGGCAATGCCCCACCTGACAGCCCGGTGCCTGCACCACGTGCCACGACGGGTGTCTGGTTTGAGTGCGCCCAGCGCATGACAGCCTGAACCTGCTCGATGGTTTCTGGCAGCACCACCAGCAAGGGTGTGGCCTTCATGGCTGTAAGCCCGTCAGACTCGTAGGGGCGTAACTCTTCTTCAGTCCAGAGAACAGCCGTTGCACTGACCAGCTGCGACAGCTCGGCCGCGGCCTGTTCGCGCCTGGCAAGTCTGGCCTGAGCGTGTTGCTCTGCCTGCTGGCTTGTGCTCTCAGAGGCTGCCGGAATAAAGGCTGGTTCAGCTGACATGTCATGCTCCGAAGTTTTCTTGAGTAGCACAATACAGTACGAGAGACAGGCTTGAATCGCCTAATAATATTTGATGTGCTGGCAACCGATCATGTCATATGTAGTCAGACTACCTTGAAAATACATGACCGATACCAGATTAGACAATAATCTGCGCAGCGGTACGTTAAACTATTGGAATACAAGCTCTGCTAATCGGTAGAGAAACTACATACATTTGAGTGCTTACTGACCATATGAGACGCACACGCGACGCCAAGATAATCGGCACACTGGGCCCTTCGAGCAATAACCGCGAGACCATTCTCAAACTGTTTGATGCGGGCATTGATGTTTTCCGGCTCAACTTCAGTCATGGCGCCCACGAGGACCACGCCAGGACACACGCCATTATTCGTGATATCGAAGCTGAACGTGGTCGGCCCATCGGCATTCTGATGGACCTTCAAGGCCCCAAACTGCGCGTCGGGAGTTTCGCCAATGGTTCTGAGATGCTCGTGCCCGGAGATCGCTTCACACTCGACCAGGATCCCACGCCCGGCGATGTCAATCGTGCACCGCTCCTGCATCCGGAAATTTTTGCGGCATTGAGCGTCGGTGCCCAGCTTCTTATTAACGACGGCAAGATCCGACTAAAGGTACTGGAATTCACCGACACCACCGCGCTTACCGAAATCATGGTGGGAGGCGAGATCAGTGGCAACAAGGGAGTCAATGTCCCCGACCTCTATCTGCCCATATCGCCATTGACGGAAAAAGACCGGCGCGACCTGGAGTATGGCCTTTCACTGGGTGTGGACTGGGTTGCAATGTCTTTCGTGCAGCGCTCTGAAGACATGCAGGAGCTTCGCGGACTGGTCGGTAGTAAAGCCGCCATCATGGCCAAGCTGGAAAAACCGGGGGCTATCGAACATCTGGAAGAGATCGTCAAAATGAGTGATGGCGTCATGGTAGCGCGTGGTGATCTGGGTGTTGAAATGCCACAGGAAAAAGTACCTGTGGTGCAAAAAAGAATATTGCGTTGCGCTCGTCAGGAAGGCAAACCTGTGGTGGTAGCCACCCAGATGCTCGAATCAATGATTCATTCACCGGTACCCACACGTGCCGAAAGCTCGGATGTGGCCACCGCGATCTACGATGGCGCCGATGCCGTCATGCTCTCGGCTGAAACGGCTGCTGGCAGCTTTCCGATAGAAGCGGCCACTGCCATGAACCGCATCATCATTGAAGTCGAACGCGACCCCTACTATCGAAAATCGATAGATGCAACCTTGCCAACACCCGGTGACACTGCAGCGGACGCCATCAGCTCATCACTGCGACATGTGTCCTCAGTCATCCCGTTGGCTGCAACGTTTACGTATACGGAGTCCGGTTTCTCCAGCTTTCGTGCTGCACGTGAGCGTCCCGAAGCGCCTGTCATAGGCTGCACGCCCAACAAGGAAACCGCTCGGCGCCTGGCAGTTGTCTGGGGGGTGCACGCTGTTACCACCAGTGTCGTGATTACCAGTGTCGACGAGATGGTCCCACACGCCATAAAAACCTCACTCGAAGAAGGCTTTGGCGAGATTGGTGAAATCATCGCGATTACAGCCGGGATGCCATTCGGCCGAACGGGCACCACAAACCTGCTGCGACTAACCCGACTGAAAGAGCTTCCAGAGTAACATCGGGTTTTCCCTTCCTGCCCGAAGTTCCAATTCATGTATCCTATGACTCACTGGAGTCGTGGCTGTGCCCGCTGTCATCATGGAATATCGAATAACCAAGCTGGTCGTGTTTCTGGCCTTGTCAGTCCTTGCCTCCACAGTGACGGCGAACGAGACGCTGCCAGCCTCGCAATCACTTTCCGCTAGCAAACACGCCATCATATCGCGCGATGTGACGGTCCAGAATGGCGATACGCTAGCGTCTATAGCCAGGCGTGAGCTAGGTAAGTCAGCCTTCGTATCGCTTCTGGCTCAGTACAACAACATCCGCCCGTTGGCACCCCTGACGCCTGGTGATATTGTGCGCATCCCTATCCAGGTACCACCACGTGGGGAGTTTGCAGAGGTGGTCTTTGTCAAGGGCCGCGTTACTGCCGCGAGAATGCTCGGTATTGGCACGCTTGCCAGTCGTACAACAGCCTCGGTTGCCGGGTCGGTGAGCGATGATGCCATGAGTATTACCTCTCCTGACCAGAATCTGGAGGTCATCGAGCTTACGCGTGGCGCGCGGATTTTCTCCGGCGACCTGATCAGCACCTCTGACGATGGCTTTGTCAGCATCGCGTTCTCCTCTGGCTCTGTTATTAACCTGCAGCCCGACACTATTGCAAGCCTTGACCGGCTGGCCTGCCTGCCGGCTGACGATAGCTGTCTTGTACAGATCACAACCGAACGTGGCCGGGTCATGTCGGATGTTGATGCCCGTGACCAGCAACCGGTCGAATTCAGAATCACTACCCCGTACGCGTCAGCTGCTGTGCGGGGCACTGTGTTCGATATCGATGCAAACAGCCAACTGCTTGTTGGCGTAACAGAAGGCGCCGTTGACGTATCGGCACAGGATGAAACAGTTGGATTGCAAACCGGTTTTGGTCTTGTTGTCGAGGAAGGTCAACCCCCCGGCGAACCTGTGGAATTACTTCCGGCACCGGTGTTCAGACGGGTACCGGCGCGCATCGCTCAGGGCGATACCTTGCAGTGGTGGCCGTTTACCGATGCTGCCGCCTATAAGGCGGTGCTATCCTCTGACGAAGCGGCCAACGCTGCTATCAGTGACATCGAGTTGCCAGCTGGAGCTGCCGCTCTGGATGTAAAAGAGGCACTCACCGAGGCGGTAGACTCAGGGGATTACTTCATCACTTTGCGCGCTGAGGACAGCAACGGCTTGCTGGGCTTTCCCTCAAATACACGCATTACGCTTGCCGACATCGACCCCGACATCGACCCTGTGACAACCACCGTGGTTCGCCAGGGAAGCGAATTCCTTGTGACGATAGCAAACCTCTCTGATCAGGCCAGAGGTTATGAAATCCAGATTGACCGTGACAGCGACTTTGGCGATCCACTGAGCGTGGACGTCAATGAGCAAGGCTCTGCCGTGTTCCGGATTGACCAGGATCAGGTATTTACTCGGGCCAGAGTGCTGGTTGATCCCTTTACAGTGTCAGCTTTTGGCGAGCCCAGCAGCAATTAGTGGCACGCGGCGCGTCACGAAACAAACTTGAAATCAATAGCCCGTCGTGCTTTCGCCAGTTGCTCCAGCATATGATCGCCTCCCCGAACCGCTACGCCAACTGCCAACACATCCAGCACCACCATCTGCCCCAAACGTGATTTTACCGGCGAAAAAATATCGCTGTCCTCGTTAACGTCGACAGTCAGTGCCACATCACTGCGTTGCGCGAGGGGTGAACGTGTGGCTGTGACGGAGATAACCCTGGCCCGCGCCGCACGTGCGATTTCCACTGTTTTGAGAATATCGCTGCTACGGCCCGAATGCGAAATCGCGATGACCAGAGCATCACGATCGAGTAAGGCAGCAGCAGCATGCTGTATGTGAGGATCGGAATAGGCAATAGCGGGCTTGCCGAGTCTAAAGAACTTTAGCTGTGCGTCTTCAGCCACCACAGCAGAGCCACCAGAGCCATACAACTCAACTCTGCTACAGGCTTCGTACATTGCTATGGCCTTGTCCAGAGAAGCCTCACTGATCTGGTTGCGAATCTGCACAAGCGATGCAATCGCACCATCGAGCAGTTTGGTCGCAAGCTCTCCACTGGTGTCTTCCGCCGTGACGTTCTGGTAGAAAAATGTACCGCGCCTGGCAAGATCCTGCGCAAGCTTTAACTTGAACTGCTGAAAGCCAACGCAATCAAGCGCACGACAGAAACGTATCACTGTTGGCTCGCTGACACCTGCCTGCGTGGCAATGGCATGAATGGAAGACTGCACAGCGTTATCGGGATCCGCAATGACAGCATCTGCCACTTTCTTTTCAGAGTTTCTCAGACTCTCTCTGGCAGACTTGATCTTGGCAAGCATGAATGACTACGGGCTCCAGTAAACACAGGCAGCCTTTGGCTGGCTGGTAAGTAGCCCGATAACAGGCTTCATGCCTTGAGTATACTCGCCCACCCCATCTTCACGAGCACCACTTTCACGCAAGGCATCATCGAGCACCTGCAGCTTGCCATTGCCTGTGATATGGATAATGCGTTTTTTTGAACGTAATAATGCTGTGCGCGTAAGACTGATACGCACCTGATCAACACTGGGTGGATTGAGAATGGCCACACTCTGATCACTGGTCAGTGACATGGCAGCACTTAACTGCTCTGCAGGCGCATCGGGGAACAGTGACGCGGTGTGTCCATCACCCCCCATGCCCAGAATCGTGACGCTGAACGGCTGGCGCATACTGGTGATACCTTCAGCAACATCCTCAAGCGCATCCTCAGGCGCGACATCATCGCGATACAACGGTACAAAGCTTGCCACTGCGGCCTTGTTGACAAGCAATGTGTTACGCACCAGCGACTCATTGCTATCAGCGTGAGTGATCGGCACCCAACGCTCATCCGCCAGTGTGACACTAACGAGACTCCAATCAACGGGTAATTGCGACAGCCGCGAAAACACAGGCGCAGGAGTGCTTCCGCCAGACACCACCAGCGATGCTGCACCGTGCGCATCGATCTCAAGTTGCAGCTGCTCGGCAATATACCTTGCAAGATCATCGGCCAACAGCTGCGCATCATCTGCCTGATGCCAGCCAATACCCAGATCGTGGCAAAGCGCTTCTGTGCTGTGTGTGTTCATGCTCAATCCTCGTTCCAGCGTAGACCATCCCTGCTGATCAGCGCATTGGCAGCGCTGGGGCCCCAAGTGCCAGCCGTATAGTTTTTAGTAGGATACTGGAATTGCTCCCAGGCCTGTCTTATCGGATCAATCCATGCCCAGGCGGCAGCCACCTCATCGCGTCGCATGAATAATGTGGGATTGCCACGAATAACATCCAGCAACAAACGCTCATAAGCAATCATTTTGCGCTTCTGAAAGACATCATTGAAGTCCAGGTTCAGATAAACCGGCTGCAGCTGGATATCATCACCCCAGGCTTTGACATAGATGCGCATACGGATGCTTTCTTCAGGCTGCAGACGGATGATCAACTGATTGGGCGTGCTGAACCCGTCAGCCGTGTCGAAAATGGAATGCGGAACCTTCTTGAAGTTGATGACAATTTCAGTGGTTTTGCTTTCCATACGCTTACCGGTGCGCAAAAAGAACGGCACACCTTCCCAGCGCCAGGAACCTATCTCGGCGCGCAATGCAACAAACGTCTCCGTGTTGCTATCGTCGGGCACCTCATCGTTATCAAGATAACCCGGCACCGGACCATCACTGTAGGCGCCAGCCTTGTATTGTCCTCGCACTGAATTTTCTATGGCGTCGATACCCTTCAGCGGCTTGAGCGCACGCAGCACTTTTATCTTTTCATCGCGAACGGCATCCGGATCAATGCTGACAGGCGGTTCCATGGCAATAATGACCAGTAGCTGCAACAGATGGTTCTGCACCATATCGCGCAGCGCACCGGTTTGATCATAAAATCCACCACGCCCTTCAACACCGAGTGACTCGGCTATGGTGATCTGCACGTCACTGATGCGCTCACTACGCCACAGCGGTTCGAACAAGGCATTGCCAAACCGCAGTGCCAGCAGGTTCTGTACAGTCTCCTTACCCAGGTAGTGATCAATCCGGTAGATCTGTTCCTCGTTGAACACATCTGACAAACTGTTGTTGATGTCTTCAGCGGATGCCTGATCGCGCCCAAGCGGTTTTTCCAGCGTAACCCGGCTGCTGTCCGTAATCAGACCTGCCTTGTGCACACCCTGCGTGATGGCAGTGAACAGACTTGGCGCAACCGACAGGTAGAACACGCGCACGTGTTCTTCACGGCCATTCAACAGCTGCACCAATGGCTGATAACTATCTACATGGGTGACATCCACGGCGCAGTAATGAACACGCGTCAGAAACTGTTGCCAGCTTTCTTCATCGAAATCGGCATCCTCGATGTGCTCGCGAACGCTC
This sequence comes from uncultured Granulosicoccaceae bacterium, assembly GCA_964352535.1. Classification (GTDB taxonomy): domain Bacteria; phylum Pseudomonadota; class Gammaproteobacteria; order Granulosicoccales; family Granulosicoccaceae; genus Granulosicoccus. The sequence continues at coordinate 19,384 of CAYGSW010000037.1, forward strand.
TCGTTCAACATAGCCCGAAAACCGTCTGAGTCAACATCGGTACGCCCCACCCCGATAATGCGGCCATCCTCGGGCAACTGCTGCTCACAATGCCGGAAATACAGCGCAGGAATCAGTTTGCGGATAGACAGATCGCCAGTGCCTCCGAACAGAATGAAGTCAAAAGGTTGGAGACTTTCGTTTGAAATCAGATTCATTTGTAGTTTTGTTACAAACCTTGGCAAGCTATTGAGAACCTAATTCTAAACAATATTCCATAAAAACGTATGAAATATGGGATAGAAACCTCAGCCCCCTATGACATAATATTGTAACTAGCTTACAAACGTAGATTGACTGCCATGCCACAACTGAACACGACCGTCGCAGATGTTACTGATCGCATCATCGAGCGAAGCCGAGAAACACGCGCGGCCTACCTTGATCGCATCAATGCACTGGCGGCAGCGCCCACAGGCAGGGCTGCCATGGGCTGTACCAATCTGGCGCATGCCTTTGCTGCTGCGCCCAGCAATGACAAACTGGTGCTGCATGCTGAACGCGCACCGAATCTGGCCATCGTCACCTCCTACAATGACATGCTATCCGCACACCAGCCCTACGAGCATGCACCGGAGAGGATTCGCGAAGCCGCCCGTGCAGTTGGTGCTACCGCGCAAGTGGCAGGCGGCACACCCGCCATGTGCGATGGTGTTACTCAGGGTCAGTTGGGCATGGAACTATCGCTATTCAGCCGTGATGTGATCGCCATGTCAACGGCCATAGCGTTATCACATAACGTCTTCGACGCCAGCGTATTTTTAGGGGTGTGCGATAAAATCGTGCCAGGTCTACTGATGGGAGCGCTCTCCTTCGGCCACCTGCCCTCAGTATTCATACCCGCCGGACCCATGACCTCTGGCATTCCCAATAAGGACAAGGCTCGGACTCGCCAGCGGTTCGCTGAAGGCAAGGCTACCCGTGAAGAACTGCTGGAATCGGAGAGCGCCTCATACCATGGTCCGGGCACCTGCACTTTCTATGGGACTGCCAACAGTAACCAGATGATGATGGAAGTCATGGGATTGCATCTGCCAGGTGCTGCGTTTATCAACCCTGGCACCGATCTTCGGTCCGCCTTGACCACTGCCGCCGCACAGCGCGCACTGGCTATCACCCGACGTGGCAATGAATTTACCCCCATTGGTCGATTGATTGACGAGCAGTCCATCGTAAACGCCATCATCGGCTTGCTGGCTACAGGCGGCTCTACCAATCACACCCTGCACCTGGTAGCGATCGCACGCACCGCAGGGATCATCATCAACTGGAATGACTTTGACGAACTAAGCCATGCCATCCCTCTGCTCACTCACGTGTATCCCAGCGGCCAGGCAGACGTCAATCAGTTCCATGCAGCAGGCGGCATGGCACTGGTGATCCGCGAGCTGCTGGACGCCGGGCTGATGCATGAAGATGTGCAAACCGTTGCAGGATCCACCGGCCTGTACCAGTACACACAAGAGCCATGGCTGGACAATGGCACACTCACATGGCGTGATGGTTCGAGAAAATCCATAGACGACACCATTATCAGCACAGCCGATTCGCCGTTCCAGGCGGATGGCGGGCTGCGCCTGATGTCTGGCAACCTCGGCCGTGCGGTAATAAAGACATCTGCAGTCAAAGACGAACACCGCATCATCGAAGCACCCGCCAAGGTCTTCTACTCGCAAGACGCTCTGCGTGTTGCTTTCGAGAACGATGAACTGAACGAAGACTTCGTTGCCGTAATCGCCTATCAGGGTCCGCGTGCCAACGGCATGCCAGAACTGCATAAGCTAACGCCTATTCTCGGCGTTCTGCTGGATCGTGGATACAAGGTTGCGCTGGTTACCGATGGCCGAATGTCTGGCGCCTCAGGCAAGGTACCAGCCGCCATTCACGTATCACCAGAGTGCTTGCTTGATGGCCCCCTACGCAAAGTCAAGGATGGTGACATCATTCGTCTGGATGCCAAACAAGGCACGCTCAGCGCATTGGTGGATGAGGCTGAATGGAATGCCAGGCATCCAGAGCATCCGGACCTGAGCCGGAAAACAGTGAACATGGGTCGCGAACTGTTTACCGCGTTTCGACATCATGTCAGTAGTGCGGAGCTTGGTGCCGTCAGTGTGTTTGACGAGTAGTCCATGATGAGCCAACTGGCAGCGCATACACAACCAACAATACAACTACGAGCAAGACCATGAACGTAAAAGAACTCATGCAGGTTGCACCTGTCATACCTGTATTAGTCATTGATGATGTCAGTAAAGCCAGACCGCTGGCAGAAGCTCTGGTCGCCGGTGGATTGCGCGTACTCGAAGTGACGCTTCGTACACCGCAGGCGCTGGATGCCATGCAAGCCATGAACGACGTTGATGGTGCCATCGTCGGGGTTGGCACCGCCCTGGATGGTGACGATCTGAAACGCGCACAAGACCATGGTGCGACGTTCGCCGTCAGCCCCGGATTCACCCAAGCCCTGGGCAAGGCTGCCAATGCCATCAACATGCCACTACTACCCGGCATCATGACCCCTGCAGACATCATGCGCGCACGCGACGAAGGCTTCAACGCGCTGAAGTTCTTTCCTGCTTCCCAGGCCGGAGGTCCTTCACTGCTGAAAGGCTTTGCAGGCCCGTTTATTGATGTGGTGTTCTGCCCAACCGGTGGTATCAACGCTGACAATGCCAAAGACTATTTAGCACTGCCCAGCGTACTGTGTGTTGGTGGTAGCTGGGTAGCCCCTAAAGCGATGGTTGATAGCGGTGACTGGGCAGGTATTACCGCACTGGCAGCGCAGTGCCAGGAATTGGGGTAATTGTTCTGTCGTTACGTTTTTTTTAACGATGACACGCTCGGCCGCTGGACCGTAGTCTGACTCGCTGCACACCTCAACAGCGAACAACGGAGCGCCTTCGTAGAAGGTGAAGCTGGCATTGGCTACATGATGCGACGTGGCTACGATCTGCCACCGCTGAACTTCGATACCGAAGAAATCGAAGCCCTGCGTGTCGGGCTATTGTTGCTGACACGCACAGGTGACAGCACACTACAAAAAGCGGCAACCCGTATTTTTGAAAAAATGGACGTGTTGCACGGCCCCGCAGACTGGCTGCAGGTCACCTCATGGGGCGTACACAACCTGATGATCCGGAGCTGGGCTGCGTATCAATCGCCCTGCTGCGTGAATTATGGCTGGCGGCTTACCGTAGTGATGAGTCTAATCGGTAAGTTTCTGGAAGTGAAAGCAATGGCCTGAGGTCAGTTTTCAAGTACCTGAATCTGTTGACGTACAAGACGGTCGCTTCAGAGGATATACGTATATCCTGCGCCGAGCCGGCGCCCAATGTATATTCTTGGAGAAAAAGCGACGTTCAAAGGCGATTTTCAGGCTCAAAACCAGCCGCGACGTTTACAACAGCAGAACAGGCTGCAAGGTATCGGATCAATTAAAATTTTGACCTTAAGCCCGAGTGACTGGGGTAAGCACTAAACAGATTTGAACTGAATGCCGTTTTTATCATTAGCCGATGGGTGCCAACCTGCACCAATGATACCTTCTCGATCCAGCTCGATGGTTTCACGGCGAACAAACACGGCGTTGCCATCACTACGGATCAGGTATGTGCCGTTGGTACTGCTATCAGTCAGAAAATAGCGGCCACGCAAGTACTCTATATTGGCGTGATGTCGCGATGTGGATTCATGTTCAATTATGATGTCGTTATCAAACTCACGCCCGATACGTACTTGCGAGGTATTTTCATCCACTGTTATTTGCGTAAATGCTGAAGACAGATTCAACGTACTGTCAGTGCGGCTTGCGGTGCTACGGTTTACCGCTGTAATAATGTGGGTGTCCTTGGCAGGCCTTATTGTAGAATCTTCTTCCCATTGAACGCGGTATACCGGTAAACGCTCCCGTATGCCCTTGAATTCTACATGGTCAAGATACTTTGTTGATTTTTGCTGCTGTAATGTCAAGCCCTGCACAGTCACACCTGTGGTGTAGATTTCCGTTGCATTGGCAAAATCAGCAACCCGTGCAGCAATATTGACAGCGTTCCCGTAAACATCCCCCGAGTACGGAATGACATCTCCGGTATGAAATCCGACACGGATACTCAATGGTGAATTCAGTTGCATTCGTTGTGATGCAACAGCCGCCAGCATGGCTTCATGCGCGCTGTGGAAGCTGGCCAGAACGGCATCACCAACAGTACGCAATAAGGTACCGTTATGATTCTCTACGGTCTGGCGCAGGTTCCGCAAGCACTCGATGATCAGGCGATGTGCGACGACATCGCCCTGCTCTTGAAACAATCGCGTACTTTTGGCAATGTCAACAAAGAGGATGGTTAACGTCTGCTGCCGGGGTTGCATCACCAACGCTCGGGCAGTTTCTTTTCAATCACAATGCCGTTATTGGCTATGGTCAGATATCCACCGATTTTCAGATCCTTGAGGATTTTACTGACCATCTCTCGGCTGGCACCCACGCGTTTACTGAGTTCCTGATGGGTTACGCGCTCCATGCGCAACACACCGTGCTCATCAACCTGAGCTTCGGCGGTCAGAACACGTGCCAGGCGACCATACACGTCCATTAGCGCAAGACAGCTGACATCCTCTGTCATGCCGCGGATTCTGCCTACAAGAGTTCTGATAACGGCCGCTGCCACTCCCGGTTCTGATTCTATGGCTCGAATAAGTTCGATCTTGGGAATGACCAGACATCGACATGCACTGGTGGTGATGACATTCGCTGTACGTGGCAGTCCGTCCAGCACGCCCAATTCGCCAAAACAGTCTCCTGCGCGAAACGAATTGATAATAAATTCGTCTCCATTGGTATCGTTGGTGTAAGCGTGTGCGGTGCCTTCAAGCATGAGATAAGCAGAATGGCACTCATCACCTGCTATCACCAGATGCATATTCTTCTTGAACTTACCTTCAACCGATTTCTCCTCGATGCTACCAAGAACATGTTCAGGAAATTCAGAGAAGAAAGGCGTATTGGCAAGTAGAGTGGACATATATCGATGCTATCGGCAGTTAGGTGCTGTAGCGGGAGTCAGCGATGCAGGTGGCAAGCTGCCTCGTTGTGCTCCAGCCAGTATCCAGCTTGTCAAAAGTGATAGTTCTTCATCCGATTGAAGGACGAGATTGCCTGCATGATAATTGGTAATCTGGCTGCCAACTATGTTGCTCAGATCGGTGGCACCGTTGGTTGGCTTTCGGACAATCAGACTATCGTAAGGGGCATCCAGATTGACTCTTGCCAACACACTGCGATAAAGAAAATCAAAGCCTTGTTCCGGGCCTCCTGCCAGGCTAGAAGCATTGCAAGGTACATAATGAACCGGTATTCCCTCGTTACCGCTGTTGGGTACATGGCACGTTAAACAGTTATTTTGCAGCAAGCTGTAGATATCTGATGAACCGTCACCAAAAAATCGAATGTCCTGCGCCGCCGGCAGCGTGGCACTGGACTGTTGCACTACGATATCCTGAGAAATGGTATCCGATCCACCCTCTTGACCGTTGATATTCAGCGTAAGGCGGTAAGTACCCGCAGCATTGACTCGAAGTACCGCCTTACCAGAGTTTGCATCAGTGACGACAACCTGTGCCTGATCGGACGGCTGGACAGACCACTGGTAGCTTCCCGGTGCTGCAAATGCACTGCCACCAGCGCTAATTGGCACGTCCAGTGTTTGTCCGGCATCAATACCACTGGCAATAGGAGGTGCTACAAGACGCGCTACAGGTGCACCGGGCTTGATCACGGAATTATCAGCGTTGATGTTTTCAGGGTGACCAATCGCCGCAGCCAGCAGCGCCGGATTTCGTATTCCACCTTCCCAGAAATCGGCGTAGTTGAGCAATCCTGCCGGCATCAAACCACGTTCAAACGTCAGATGGTCGATCTGATCAGAGTAATCAAGAAAGCCGGCAAAATCGGAGAAAGCAATGGAATCGTTCAACCCGCTGCCGCGAAGTGCATGACACACCATGCAGTTAGGCGCTGCCAGATTCGTAAACAGGCTTTGCGCGTTTGGACTGCCTTGCCAGCCTGAGGGTACAAAGTTGCTGTTGTAGGGGGTACCGCTGGCAGAGATGTTGTTGTTATAGCGACCGTTCAGAATTTCAATGGCATAGTCAGGGTTCCAGTCCCCTATCTGCCCTTGTGTCGTATTCAGAGTGGCCTTGCGGGATTCATACGTGCTCAGCACTGCCTCATTGATAAGGCGAATACCATCCACATTATCTTCACGGGTAAATCCTGGCTCGTTGGCAAATTGAAGTGTATCAACTTCGATTATTTGCATTTGTGCTTGTACATCACCGGCTACACCACCGGGAAGCGTCGGCGCAAGTACTTTGTTTCCAGCAGGATCTGCCACCACCAGAGTGCGCCCGTGTCCGCCATGACACACTATGCAGGCAGCGGGCATAGACTTGAGACCTCGGCCATCCAGATCAACGAAGTGCTGCTGCGAGCCACTGGTGAGCATCGCTCGCGTGCCATCACCGGCAAAGTTATAGAACTTGGTGAACTTACGCGCTGTTGCACCGGTGGCCGGAAAGGCAGAGAACTCAATCGCGTTGACACCAAAATTCCACTGTCGGTCGTTATTAACCAGAGCCTCAAAATTCAAAGGGCCATAAGGAAGACCGGGAATGGCATCGACCTGAAAATTCTCCACATAGACAGCAACATTACCGGTGCTTTTATCCCAGCGCAGAAACATATTGCGACCGTAGCCCAGATCTTTGGTATCTCTGAATTTGACATGAGTTGCAACGCATTGCGGTGCTGTACAGGCAGCCGCACTGCCATCAGCGTTGAGAAAGCCGTTAGCAATCTGCCACTTTACAAACGTATCACGACTGCCAGTAGGATCAATAGTGTTGTAATAGGCTTCAGGAAAGTCTTCAACATTGTTGATTTCATCATCGCCAAGGCCGGTTGCTGGCACAGCAGGGGCCGCATTGAGAAACCGATTGAACGCATTCGGATCAGGTGTTACGGGAAATGAAGCTGCATCGGGGTCTGGGTCCTCCCCTCGACAACCAACCAGCATCAAACACATCAGTGTGCTCAATAGGCATGTGTTTAAGACAGACCTTTTTTTCAATGGATACATATCATTGACTCTGGTTGGTTGTAACTGATTGGTTGTAACGGTTGGCTATAACTAAAGGCTATAGCTGAAAGTGAGTTCGAGCATGTTCCGGTCATAACCAATATCACCGTCAGCGCTTGTGCTTACAATCCGATAAAGTAGATTGGTTTCAATCGCGTCCGATACCAGGTAGCCCAGGCCCACCTCCAATAACGCAGAATCCGCATCAAGCAAGTAGGCAAAACGGTTTTCATCACGTCCACCAAAGGCATCATCTGGCTCAATGGCTACAGCGGTGTTAACTATGTTTACTGTCGGGGTTGCAGTCGATACTTCATTGCCTGTGACATAGCGTAAACCAGCACGCAATATCAGCCGTTCCACCGGTGCAAAATTTGCAGTGAGAAACACGGTGGCTTTGCTGGTATCAAACACCTCCGTATCAGCCTCCCGCAGCTCATAGCGAAGTCCCAGGGTGCTGTCGAAAAATTGCGTGGGCTGAATATTGACCGATGCTGATACATCAACTATCGCGCTATCCCTGATGGAGGTTTCAGAGTCCAGATAACCCAGTCCGAGAGATGCCCGATAAAAAGGCGCTAACGATGCCGCGGTGTATTCACGGAACCAATCCATACTCACGCGAAAACGAGACTCTCCCAATGCTTCTATGTCGATATTGTGTTCATAACTGGCGGATCCATTAAACGATAGCGCGCTGAGCAGATTGGGTTGTTCGACCAGCATGGTAGAGAACGCGGTGCCAGTAACCCGTGCAAGAACCGAGTTGGTGGCTTCAATATCCCGATCAAATTCGGCTTTGGCGGGATTGCTGTCGTTGATGAACTTAATGTCAAACCCGGAAATACCCGCACTCGAGCGCTCGGGTTCGCCTGTTTGCAATTCATCCTCCGCAGCAAGCAGGTTTCCAGACGCGGTTATCACGCTTGCCAACACCATAACGGACAAAGGATGGCGCATCAGATACTCCGGGCTATATAGTTGGTTCAGGCATGAACGGTCATTAACGCAAGGCATGTGCGGCGCTCCGAGATCGTTTCCCGACAGCTCCTGACAACAACAATAAAAACATGAGCGACAAAGCTCCGCCGCCGCTACTGCCAGGTCGCACATCCACATCCTCTGGGCCGCTTCCTTCATTTACTGGCACGCTGAACAGCGATCCGATGACCCCAGTCATGGCGATCACTCCATCACGCACCCCATCGGCATCATTGGGGCCGCCATCGGTGAGACGGAATCTCACACAGCTTTGCCCTGCCACCAAACCATTGGTGTAATTGGGACTGTTGCTGGCAGGGCATTCACCATTAACCGTTGGTGCGCTGGCCAGACTGTCTGAAGATGTCGTTGCAAAGTTCGACCAGGCTGCACGCTGCGGATGGTAGATTCTCAGCGCTGCATTGACAGGAATGTTACCAAGCAGATTCAAGCGGATGTTTGCACTGTCAGTGTCCAGATCACGAAGCTCGAAATCCATGACGCCAATTGAGTTATCGATGGTGGAATCGGCAACCGGCGTTATATCCGGAAAGCGTGCCTGTGCTGACGAGAGAAACTGCGACTGGCTCAAACTGGCACTGGTACTGGCATAGCCTGCATCAGCCGCTCGCTGAGCTGTAAATGCACCCAGTGTGATGCTCTGATCGCTATAAAAAACACTGCTGTTGCCCGGTGACAGAGGATTGCTCAGGATTCGGTTCGCGTTATTGTTGTCATTATCAATCGATGCCGGAAAACCATCGTAGTCAAGATCCGATAGATCATCAACTGCCGGGGAATCCACAACTACCAGCCTGGCCCGTGTTTTTCCGCGAATGCCATTGCCCTGTACTGAGACTTCCAGATTGTAAACACCCGTGTTGGCAAAACTGGGTGTAAAGGTAACAACGTCGCTGGTAGGAGTACCCTCAAACAAAGCCAGTATTTCAGCGTCACTGGCACTCCAGTCGTAGCTCAGGCCCTGTATATCAGCACGGGTACGAGCAAGCACCGTGACCTGCCCGGCACCGGCTCGAACAATGCCGCCGTTGACGCGCCCTTGCGGTGTTTCCTGAAAAAACTGAAACGATAACGAGTAGTCGAGGATACCGTCATTGTTTTCGTCAGGCTCACAGGCGTTGCCGACATTATCTGAATCCGTGTCAAGCTGATCCGAGTTCGGATGATTGATGCAGTTATCGTTCAGATCGTTAATACCATCAAGATCACGATCTATGACATCACCCGGATTAGCAGGGTCTTCTATGCCTGTCAGGTACCGGATAGCCTGGGTTAACGCTCTCGCCGTGTACTGATTACCGAACGCCGGCATTTCGCCTTTACCTAGAGTGACGCTGTTCAAAAGGGGCTCTAAACCCCCGGCCGCGGTAACACGAGCTGCCCAGGCTGTTCTATCGCCAAACGGAGGCGAACCTACCAGCCCGGTTCGATGGCAATCCAGGCACACACGCTCTACCAGGGAGAAGCCCGTGGCAAACGGATTACCAGCTTCGCCAAGGTTCCCATCGCCATCAGGGTCAGGGTCACAGGCATTGCCGATGGCATCCCCGTCGGTGTCTGCTTGATCGGCATTGGCAAGCACCAGACAGTTATCCGTATTGTCGAAGAAACCATCACCATCGGTATCCGATGGCACCACGGTGACTGTCGCTACGTTGGAGAGATTGCCGGCCGAATCCATTGCCCGGTATGTGAACGAGTCTCGTTGAGAAAATGGCGTGGGCGGGAAATAACTGACTGCCTGATCGCCCAAGCTAATCGCACCACCTAATGCAGTTTGCGCAGAGTCGAGCTGTATTGTCAGCGCCGTATTCTTCAGATCAATGTCATTGGCTAACACATCAAGCGCTATCGATTCTGAGCGAAAATCAAACACAAATTGATCATCGTTGGCGACCGGTGCTTCGTCGGCACTGTTGACCCGCACATTAATGTTGGTACTCGCTTCCAGATCAAACACGTTGCGCACTGTCAACGTCAACGTTGCGCTGCCCTCACCCGTTGCCGTCACCTCGTAACGCCCGTTGTCTTCGTGTTGAACAGTTACCACTGCAGTGTTCGAAGAGCTGGCCGAGAAAACGAGATCACCATTGGCC
>CAYGSW010000038.1:0-25773 GCA_964352535.1 uncultured Granulosicoccaceae bacterium
GTGCTACCACCTGCTCTACACTCTGCCCGTTCTCGTTGACCAGCTCAAGCATACCTTTGCCGTAGCTTATCGGACGTACGCTGACTTTTACTGTCGCGTTCTCCAGTGGTGTACCCGAACCGTCTGCCACTTGAACGATCAAGGGCATGGTGTACTGGGTGCCAAGGGGTTTTATGGATATCAGGTTGGCAGAGCCCAGAGTGACATTCAAGGAACGCTTGAAAACACTCAAAAACATCCCATCGCGAATACTTGTGCCTTTAACCGACGCTATGACGTTGATTTCATCCTGCTCGGTTGCATTTTCACCAGCAGTAAAGGTCACACTGGCAATACCTGCGCTGTTGGTAACCGCTGATGCAGGATTCAGTTGACCACCTTTCAGATCGAGTCCTGTAAAGCTCACTTCGCTGTTCTTGACAGGATTGCCCAGCCTGTCTCTTACCAATGCCGTGATGGTGCTGGTGTCGTTGACATTGACCAGTGTCGACGATGCGTCGATAATGACTGACTGAGGGCCTGTTGCTATAAACTCTATGTCGATATCAGTTTCAGGTGCACCACCGTTTGCTGCTTCAACCGTTATTTTTGCAGGCCCGGCACTGTCAGAACTAACGCGCACCAGCACGTTGCCGTCAGCATCTGTCATCACTGTTGACGGTGCTTCAACCCTGCCGGCTGTGATCGCAAAACTCAATGGCTGTCCGACAACAGGCCGGCCCTGGCTGGTCCAGTTCACTCTGACTAGACTCTCCGTACCAACGACCAACTCGGTGCCCTCTTGAATATTGACAAAGCTCAGTAAATCTTCAACCACCTCAAAACTGTGCGTTGCAGATACTGTCCCGTTGAGTGCACTGATGTTTATCGTGTCACTTGAATTTTCACTACCCACAGTGATGTGTGCACGACCATCAGCATCGGTAACAGCCTCTGCAGGTGTTATCGAATTACCCACACTCGATGTAATGCTTACCGACTGGTTGGCAATGGGTTCACCGTTGCCTGCCGTGAGCCGCATGACCAGATCAGCATTGTCGCCTGACACCAGATTGTCCGGACCTGTAACCTCCAGTGTACTGCCCGACGCGATAACCTTAACGCTGGACTGGTATTCTCCTGAAGAGACGGTAACCAGAATGTCCTGGTTCTGAAAATCCTGTGGCAGCTTCAACGTCGCCATTGCTTCACCATTGGCATCAGTGGCTGTGGAAATGTTTTGCAACACGCCACCGGTTGAACTGAAAGTCACTTCCGTATCAGCCACGGCATTGTTGTTGACGTTGGTCACTAATGCTGTAATGGTGGCCACATCAGTGCCGCCGGTAGCAATGCTGTTGACATCGCTGATAACACGCAGTGTCAAATCATCCAGTGGATTGGCCTCACCGAGAAGAGGCGTTGACCCATCGCCTCCGCTGATCAAGTCACCATTGGCGTTATAGATGGGCTGACTCGATCCACCGGTCTCATCAGTGCGTACACCGCACGATGTCAACACAATGGAGCCCGCTATCAGCAAAGTAGCTGCATACAGGTCTTTAGCTGTTGATCTGGTACGCATTTGCCTCTCCTACCGAAAGCCGCCAAAGTAATACTGAAAACCGATCGTTGCCGTTCTGAACGCTCCATCATCGATATCCAGCACATTGAAATTTAGCGACGTTGTTTCATTGCCGAACAGGTTGATGCCAAAGCCAATCGCATTTCCCGCATCGCTGTTGTTGAACTGGGAATCCAGATCAAGGCGAGCCTGACCGCCCAGAATGTAGACGCCAGACCGGTCCCACCGATATCCCAGCCGCAATAGTGCAGCCTGGTAGGAAACCAGTGGGTCACTCAAGATACTGCCGGTCTGATCGGAGCCGACGCCCACCGCCAGCTCAACCCCCAGAAAATCCATAAGCTGCAGACCAACCACCGCTGATACAGTCCCCAGACTCCTGTCGGCCCCATTAGCGATATCCACACTGCCATCGGTGAATCCAGCGCCGTAATACAGCTTGGCAATACCACCTTGTGCGTGCACCGTCCCGGTCATCAGACCAAGGCACAGCACCAGACAGCCGAGTTGTTTTCTCATTAAAAAGATCTCCGTTGAAACTGACAGCGACGCACATGAACAGCATCGCTAAAATGAATTTGCACGTGACAAGGTGTCGTGCCAGCGCCAGCATGCGTCCGCAACGTGTCTTGCCCGTTCTCTGGAGATGTCGGCCGTGGATACTTATTCCTTAGTGCTTTGCAGAACGGCCGGGAGCACGGCTGCTATTTGTCGCCGTATTTCAGTGACGATACTGGGAGATCCGTTCACCAATTTCCTACGGTGTGTGCCAGCTCTGCCGTGTCTGCGTAGAATAGTGATGTCTCCAACGATATTGAGAGTTTTGTGACTCTATCGGCCAATTCGATTATCAAACTGCCGAGGCTCGGCCGTGCGACACGTCGTGTTCGTTTGTCAGTGTGGATGCTTGCGCTAGGTGCAAGCCTGCTGCTCAACGCCTGCAATCAACAAAAAAGTCTGCCCGATGCAGTTAGCTCGCTAGTTTTCAAAACGCTTAGTGGACAGGACATTCCACTGGCAAGCGTAGCAGGACCGGTCCTGATTAATTTCTGGGCGACGGACTGCGCCATTTGCATCCATGAGATGCCAGATCTGTCGAAAATATTCGAACACTATGCACCGACAGGATTTCAGCTGATAGCCGTTGCCATGCCTTACGATCCACCCAATCGTGTGCTTGAAATGGCAGAACGCGAGCAATGGAAGTTCCCGGTTGCACTGGATGTGACCGGTGAAGCGGTCAAGTCCTTTGCATCGGTTAAAGGGACTCCCACCAGCTTCCTGCTTGACAAGAATGGGCAGCTGGTTGAACGTTACGTGGGCACAATTCCCATGAAAAAACTCCGCAAACAGATTGATTCTCTACTCGGTTCTGGATAAATGCTCTGGATAAAAGCACTACACGTCGTCTTCATGGTTACCTGGTTTGCTGGCCTGTTTTATTTGCCACGAATCTTTGTATACCACGCCATGAGTGATCAAACCAACAAGGGCCAGATAGACACATTCAAGGTCATGGAACGTAAACTGCTCGCCATAACCAATATAGGCGCCTTGCTGACGATCGTGTTTGGGACAGTGCTTCTGGTTGTATGGTTACCGGGACTGATGACACTGGCGTGGATGAAGATAAAGCTGCTACTGGTACTAGCACTTCTCGGCTATCATTTGTATTGTGCAAAGCTTGTCAAAGTATTCCGTAACGATGCAAATACACACTCGCATGTATGGTATCGCTGGTTTAACGAAGTGCCTGTGGCAGGCTTGTTTGGCATTGTCATCATGGTGATTGTTCGACCGTTTAACTGACATCAAGCACCTCGATTTGTTGCGGCTGTGTCGATCTTTCCCGGAACGGATATAACAAAGATACCCACTGGGAGTACTGACGAGTGTTGATGAGCGATCCCTTTGTAACGCCTGACAACCCGTGAACACGCGCTTTGATATGCACCAAGGCTATCGACATAGACTGCACCGTAGAAGCCTGAGATGTTTATAGACAATTCATGGATAACGTTCACTGTAATGGCTGCACTGATGCAGTCCGTTCGCACAGCCGGGCAGAAGCGACTTACCAGCAGCGTCAGCGCTATGAGCTCAACGCTGATCCGCTATGTATTCGGCTTGCCTTTCGTCATCCTCTATCTGTATGTCGTCTGCGGCAATCAGAGCACAACACGATTGGTCGATGCGCTGACCCACCAGCGGTTTATTGTGTTTGCCTCGGCGGCAGGAGTCGCACAGATCATCGCCACATTTTTGCTGATCAGGGCATTCAGCTATCGAAATTTTACCGTCGGCACAAGCTTTGCCAAAACTGAAGCTGTTCAAACCGCGGTACTTGGCATGTTGTTATTCGGCTCCGCGCTCTCACCTATTGGCTGGTTAGCGGTTGCAATTGGCTTTGTCGGCGTGTTCATTGTCAGCATGCCAACCGCCACACAACGCTGGGAGCCAGCAGCTGTGGCCTTTGGTACGTTATCGGGCACAGCGTTCAGCTTCACATCGCTCTTCCTGCGCGAAGCAAGCCTGAGCCTGAACCTGCCGGTTATACAAAGTGCCGCCATCACCCTTGTTTTTATGGTTACCCTACAGTCCTGCCTATGTGTGGCTTATACGTGGGCCCGCGAACCCGAACAGTTCACTGCAATTGCCAAACGACTGCCACTAAGCACTTTTGTCGGTGTGACCAGCGCACTGGGCTCGGTCGGCTGGTTTACCGCCATGACCTATCAGAATCCTGCACTGGTCAAATCGCTGGGCCAGATTGAGTTTCTGTTTACGCTTGCATTGACAACCCTGTTCTTCAAGGAAAAAGTCACACTACGTGAACTAGTGGGTGTGGCAGCAATAGCCCTGAGTGTAGTGCTGATTGTGTGGCGGCATTAGCAATTAATCGTGCTTATATTCCGCCGATCAACGCCGCAAACAGACTCCCGCGGGGGTGTTTTTTGTTGTTGAACATCACATGCCTGCGGCTACCAAATCGCCTCGCTGTGACAGCTATTGGCCAAATTACAACGGTCAAATCGAAATGCGGTAATCAAGAAAACGACCACTTCGAGACTTTAATTGGCGTTGAGATTGAGAATTTGAATGTCCGCTGTGGAGAATCAGACGTTAAGCAACTGTGTCTCCTGGCCGACTCAGCTAATCAGCATTGACAACGGCCACGCCAGTATTGCGAAAAGTTCAGTTGCTCACAAGCAGCGGCTCAAGTTCAGCCAATGCGCGCTTATATACCTTTCGCTTGAAAAAGATCACTCTTCGTGACGGCTCCCAATAATCCACCCATCGCCAGTCTTCGAATTCGGGCTTGGGGCTATTGGCCAGATCGACAGCGCTCTCATTACCGAGCATTCGCAGCATGTACCAGATTTGCTTCTGGCCTATGCACACCGGGGTCTGATTTCGGCGCACATAACGTTTGGGTAAACGGTAGCGTAGCCACTCGCGCGTGCAGCCCAATACATCAACATCGTCCGGATTCAGACCGGTCTCTTCCTTGAGCTCACGATACATCGCCTGCTCTGGGGACTCAGACTGGTCAATGCCGCCCTGCGGAAACTGCCAGGCATCCTGGCCGATACGTCGCGCCCAGAATACCTGGCCTTCCGTATTACTTAGGATGATGCCGACATTGGCCCGGTAGCCATCATTGTCAATCATGTCGGAATTGTTCATTTATGTCCCTCGCCCGATTCTTCCAAAAATAACGGGTCTATGCAAACGTATTGATGCAAAGACTATCGTCTTTCTGGCACGCTTCTTTCTAGCACGCTCGGATATCTTGAACAAAAACACACCTATCCCTGCCTTGGCGAGGACCCTATTGTAGAAGAATGTGTGCCAGCAGCGCTGCATGACTACGTGCGCGGTAATGTGACGCCTTTCTGGCCCTGGTACTTGCCACCTCTGTCGGCGTAAGAGGTTTCACACATCTCATCACTCTCGAAAAACAGCATCTGAGCTATGCCTTCGTTGGCGTAGATCTTTGCCGGTAACGGTGTCGTGTTGGAGAATTCTAGCGTTACATGGCCTTCCCACTCAGGTTCCAACGGCGTTACATTTACAATTATGCCGCATCTTGCATAAGTGCTTTTTCCCAGGCAAACCGTCAACACACTGCGCGGAATGCGGAAATATTCAACGGTGCGCGCAAGAGCGAACGAGTTGGGCGGGATGATGCAGGTGTCAGATTTCAGATCGACAAAACTGTTGGGGTCAAAACTCTTGGGATCGACAATGGAATTGTTGATATTCGTGAAGATCTTGAATTCATCCGCACAGCGCACGTCGTAACCATAACTTGACGTGCCATAAGAGACAATTTTCTGATTCTCGCTGTCCACACGGACCTGACCGGACTCGAAAGGCTCGATCATGCCGTGCTCCTCGGACATGCGCCGGATCCATTTGTCTGCTTTTATGGCCATGGTGCGTCCCGCCTCAGGTGTTCTGGATGACGATGTTCGGGAATTTCGACGTGTAATCTTTCGCCTGTGTGGACAGACGAGCAGCTGCTTTACGGGCTATTTCCCGATAAATTTCCGCCGTTCGGCCATTGGGCTCTGAAACCACGGTGGGTTTGCCTGTATCCGCTTGCAGACGAATATTCATCTCAAGAGGCAGCATGCCAAGTAGCTTGATACCGGCTTCGGAGGCCATCGTCTGACCGCCACCCTCGCCGAAGATGTGCTCCTCATGCCCGCACTGGCTGCAGATATGCGTGGACATATTCTCCACGATACCCAGTATCGGCACTTCGACTTTTTCGAACATCTTCAGACCCTTGCGGGCGTCAAGCAAGGCAATGTCCTGCGGGGTGGTCACAATGATCGCACCACTGACGGGGACCTTCTGAGCCAACGTCAGCTGGGTATCACCGGTGCCTGGTGGCAGATCGATAATCAGATAATCCAGATCACGCCATTTTGTGTCATTCAGCAATTGCTCAAGTGCCTGAGTCACCATCGGCCCACGCCAGATCATCGGTGTTTCTTCATCTATCAGAAACCCGATGGACATGGTCTGCACACCGTAGTTTTCCATTGGCTCAAGGCTTTTACCGTCCACAGACTCCGGCTGACCGGACAGCCCCATCATGCGCGGCTGGCTGGGGCCGTAGATGTCAGCATCCAATAACCCCACTGTGGCCCCTTCAGACGCCAACGCCAGCGCCAGGTTGACCGAGGTCGTGGACTTGCCTACACCGCCCTTGCCTGAAGCCACGGCGATGATGTTCTTGACGTTCTCCAGCCGCTTGACACCATGCTGAACAGAATGCGCGATGATCTTGTGCGAGACATTGATCGTGGCATTGCTTATGTTTGCATGTTGCGCTAGTGCTTCATTGACAATGGCTCGCAGGGCATCCGCCCAGCGCCCGCACGGGTATCCCAATTCCAGGTCAATAGTGACGCTGTCGCCCTCAATCCGGATTTCCTTTACCGACTTGGACGCTAGCACTGACTTTTCGAAATGCGGGTCAATCACCTGACTCAGGGCTGATTCGATTATTTCGCGTGAAACTTCTGACATCCGACTACAAGACTCCCACTTAATATTTGGACTGTTAAACTAGAGATCTACGTAGTAGCAAGGGCGAGGATATGAAGCATCACACCTTTTCCACCGCTTGACACTGAAACGCAGACCATCGTTTACCGTGAACTGACGCAACCCACGACTATACACGTTGCAGTACTACTCCTGCGACCCCCATGTTTAGCCTGATTGTTGTCATCGCAAATGCCGTTCAATTAACCCGTACACACC
The DNA here is from genome assembly GCA_964352535.1 of uncultured Granulosicoccaceae bacterium. Classification (GTDB taxonomy): domain Bacteria; phylum Pseudomonadota; class Gammaproteobacteria; order Granulosicoccales; family Granulosicoccaceae; genus Granulosicoccus. Next base: position 7,346 of record CAYGSW010000038.1, read on the forward strand.
TTCGAGAAAACAGACTTCAGCCATGAGCCGTCAGATATTGGTTACCAGCGCCCTTCCCTACGCCAATGGTGCCTTACACATCGGGCACATGCTTGAGTACATCCAGACGGATATCTGGGTTCGTTACCAGCGTCTGGCTGGCAACCGTTGCCAGTGGGTGTGGGCCGATGACGGCCACGGCACACCTATCATGCTCAAGGCCGAAGCCGAAGGCATCTCGCCGCTGGAATTGATTACGCGCTTCAAGACCGAACACGAGCGTGATATTGCAGGTTTTCTGCTTTCACCCGACAATTTTCACACTACACATTCTGACGAAAACCGAGAGTTGGCCGAGCTCATCTACACACGGCTGCGCGATGCTGGCCATATCGTCAAACGCACCATAAAGCAGCTATACGATGCTGAAAAAGCCATGTTTCTGCCCGACCGCTTCGTCAAAGGCATCTGCCCTAATTGTCAGACACCGGATCAATACGGCGACAATTGCGAGAAGTGCAGTGCCACCTATGAAGCCACCGAGCTAAAGGAGCCGATATCCCAAGTGTCAGGCACCACGCCTGAGCTACGCGATTCAGAACAGTATTTTTTCGCGCTGAGCAAATTTAGTGACATGCTGAGTGAATGGACTGCCAGTGGCACTTTGCAACCTGAGGTTGCCAATAAACTCAAGGAATGGCTGGAAAGTGGTCTGCAGGACTGGGACATCTCACGCAATGCACCCTACTGGGGCTTCGAGATTCCTGACGCGCCTGGCAAGTACTTCTATGTATGGCTGGATGCGCCTATCGGCTACATTGCCAGCCATAAGAATCTGGCTGCGCGTACCGGTGAGGACTGGGAGAAGAGCTGGAGGGAGGGTTCTGATGTTGAGCTTTACCATTTTATTGGTAAAGACATTACCAACTTCCACTGCCTGTTCTGGCCTGCCATGCTCGAAGGTGCAGGCTTTCGCAAACCCACCGGTGTTTTCTGTCATGGTTTTCTGACCATCGACAATCTGAAAATGTCCAAATCACGCGGCACCTCCATCACCATAGAGACGTGGCTAAAACACCTGAAGCCTGCGTACCTGCGCTACTACTACGCTTCAAAGCTCAGCAGCGGTGTTGTCGATCTGAACATGAATTTTGATGACTTCATAACACGCTGCAATGCTGATCTTGTGGGCAAGGTGGTAAACATTGCCAGCCGCTGTGCAGGTTTCATCACCAAGAAATTCGACGGCAAATTGTCTGACGTTTACCCTGATGAAGCATTGGCCGACTATGAGGTATTTGCCTCAGCGAAACAGATTATCGGAGAATACTACGAGCAGCGCGAGTATGGCAAAGCCATGCGCGAGATCATGATTCTTGCAGAACACGCCAACACCTACATCAACGATGCTGAACCGTGGGTGAAGATCAAGGACCCTGACAAGGCTGCCGAGGTGCAGGCCATCTGTACTATCGGCCTGAATTACTTTCGCGCTATTGTTACCTACCTGAGTCCGGTATTACCAGACATCGCGAACAAGACCGAGCAATTTCTCAATACAAATCTGACGCTCGAAGGGTTAGAACAACCACTGCTTGATCACACTATCAATGCTTACAAACCTATGATGACACGTGTAGAGAGCACACAGATTGACAAAATACTCGAAGAAACCATGGCCGCGGCTCCCGATGAAACTGCGATAGCCGCCGACACTTCGGACATGGAACCGTTAAAACCCGAAATAAATATTGAAGACTTCAATAAGGTTGATCTGCGTGTTGCGCTCATAATCGATGCACAGGCCGTAGACGGTGCCGACAAACTGGTGGAATTGACATTGGATATCGGTATCGAGAAGCGTACGGTGTTCGCTGGCATCAAAGCCGCTTACAAGCCAGAAGATCTAATCGGGCGACGTACGGTGATGGTTGCGAATCTGAAACCACGTAAGATGCGCTTTGGCCTTTCCAGTGGCATGGTGCTGGCAGCGGGCCCCGGTGGCTCTGATCTCTTCATCCTGACGCCGGATGAAGGTGCGAGTGCCGGCATGCGCGTCAAGTAGAACGATGCGCGATGTCGCGCTCCTTCTTCTGGGCACTGTGCTGGTCAACAACTTTGTGCTGGTGCAGTTTCTTGGCCTGTGCCCGTTCATGGGCGTTTCCCGACGTGTTGACTCTGCCATCGGCATGGGAGTGGCGACAACGTTTGTACTGACACTGGCAACCAGCCTGAGCTATCTGGTTAACCGATGGTTACTGATACCCTTCGAACTGGAGTATCTGAGAACACTGGGGTTCATTGTTGTCATAGCCGTTGTTGTGCAGTTCACGGAAACCGTCATCCGTCGTCAGAGCCCATTGCTGCATAGAGTACTAGGTCTTTACCTGCCGCTGATAACCACCAACTGTGCTGTACTGGGAGTTGCTCTGTTAAGCATCCAGCAACAGCACACGCTTTTTGAGGCCATGATGTATGGCTTTGGCGCTGCCACAGGCTTCACGCTTGTTCTGGTGTTGTTCTCGGTAATGCGTGAACGACTGGAACTGGCAGACATACCTGCGCCATTCAAGGGCAGCGCCATTGCGTTGATCAGTGCTGGCATCATGTCGCTTGCATTCATGGGATTCTCGGGACTTGTCTGATGAATGAGCCATTGATTGCTTTGATAGCGGTTGTGCTCGTCATGGGGCTGGTAGGCTATATCCTGTCCAAGCTTGCCGAACCTTCAACGAAACCAGCCACATCCGCAAGCGCAAATAATACCAGGAGCAGTCGACACAGCTCTTCTGAACCTGGCAGCAACAGCAACAGCAATGATGCAACTGCTCAGGAAGAACAGACACGCGTTGCCAATTCCCTTAAAGATGCTCAACTTATTGAAGACGTCAACCGACGGCTGCCACAAACCCAGTGTGCGCAGTGTGGATATCCTGGCTGCCGCCCTTATGCAACGGCCATCATCAATGAAGGAGTTCCTGTCAACCAGTGCCCACCGGGTGGTGAAGCGCTTGTTGCGGAGTTGGCCGATTTTCTGGGTGTAGAAGCCATACCTCTGGATAGTGAAAAGGGGCAGACCAAACCCGCCCAGGTTGCACTTATCGTTGAGCCAGACTGCATCGGCTGCACATTATGTATTGCAGCCTGCCCGGTGGATGCGATTGTTGGCGCGCAAAAATACATGCATACCGTTATCACCAGTCAATGCACTGGGTGTGAGCTGTGTCTGCCTCCATGCCCGGTCGATTGCATAGAGTTACAGCCGGTGCCGGTTCCATTGCATCGATGGCAATGGCCAAAACCCGCATGAACACATCGAGTAATTGGGCCGCGCGGGTAAGGGCACTACTGGGGCGCACGCAGGCGACATTACCCGCAGAGCCTGACGGTGGCCTGGCTCTGCCACGCAACAAGCCCGGACTTTTACCGGTTACTACACCCATTGTAGAGTTGCCATTACCGGATCAGTTGGTGCTTCCCTTACTGGACTATGCAAAGCAGGTGTTGAGTGCTGAGGTAGCTGTAGGTACACGCGTGAAACCTGGAGACAGATTAGCGCAAGGCATTATTGCAACCGCTAACGGCGTAATCAGTACCATAGAACCGCGCTCGGTTATACACCCCTCACAGTGTAAAGTGCCCAGCATTGTCATCGATGTCGATCACTGTGCGCAAGAGAACTTGCAGACGCTCCCACCACTACCTGAACCAAGCATCGAACGTCTGGAACAGGCTTGTATTTCAGGGTTGGGCGGTGCGGGGTTTTCAACGGCAAGAAAACTGAGTATCGGGAACATTACTGAAGGTCAGGTTCATACTCTGCTGGTGAATGCTGTGGAGTGCGAACCATTGATCAGTTGTGACGAGGCACTGATGCGTAGCGATGCTTTATCAGTGGCTGAAGCTATTTACTCTATGGTGCAATTAACCCAGTGCAAACGATGCGTGGTTGCCATCGAAGAGGACAAGACAGAGGCAGCTGCCCAATTGTCGCAAGCGTTACATGACTGTCAGACTGGAACATCCGGTGCTGTAAATATTGAATTCACGCTCTTGTCGGCAATCTATCCCTCAGGTGCTGAAAAAGTACTGGTACAACGAATAACCGGCAAGACTCTTGCGTCCGGGGAACGTGCATTGGACAGAGGCATAGTGTGCCTGAACATTGCCACTGTTTTTGCAGCATGGCAAGCCAAAGCCGGATACCCACTGCTCTCGCGCATTATTACTGTGGCAGGCAGCAACGCCGCACAGGTTGTGAATGTGCGAGTGCGCATAGGCACATCTGTTGAACACATATTGCGACAAACCAACAACGGCCGTCAGTTAGCCCAATCGCGCGTGCGGGTTGGCGGCCCTCTCAGTGGGTTCGATCTGTCCGATCATTCGGTACCGATTACAGCAACCACCAACTGTATTGCCATTGAACCCGCAATAACAATACCTGAAGCCATTGCATGCATCCGTTGTGGCCAGTGTAGTGACGTTTGCCCGGTCAGTCTTGTACCCCAGCAGCTCTTCTGGTACGCCAACGGTGACGATCTGACAGGTGCCATACGCTTCGGGCTGGACAACTGTATTGAGTGTGGTTGCTGCGATGTAGTTTGCCCCTCATCGATACAACTCACATCTACATTCCGTTATGCACGCGCAGCCTGGCGTGAAAAGCAGCAACAGGCGCTTGATGCCGAGCTTGCCAGAACTCGCTATGAAAAGCGCGAGACACGAGTCATGGCCAGAGAGCAGGAAGCTCAACGACTGCGCGAACTCAAGAAATCACAACTTGCATCAACCGATGATGCAATAGCCGGTGCACTGGCGCGTGCGCGTGCACGCAAGAAAAAACAATGAGTGATGTGACGCTGGATACCGGTTCTGTTGCCTACCGGCGACGAACGGTCACATCCATCATGCTGCACGTTATCGCGGCGCTGATACCGGGTATCGCGTTGTATGCCTTGTTGCTGGACCATCGGATACTCTTCAACCTACTCATTGCCTGCGGCACTGCATTGCTGTTTGAGTGTCTATTTGTATGGCTGCGCAGGCGAGCTGTACTGCCGACTCTCAAAGATGCCAGTGTGGTACTGGCTGCAATACTGCTGGTGCTCAGCGTGCCACAAAGCCTGCCAATCTGGCAGCTGATATTTGGCGTGTTCATCATGTGTGCATTGGGCAAACATGTTTTTGGTGGACTGGGACACAATCCATTCAATCCTGCCATGGTGGCCTACGCTGTATTAATTGTATCGTTTCCGCTCACAATGACTCAGTGGACAACTGAGCTAGGCTTTCTGGACGTGGATCACAACACCATCGTCAAGGCAGACAACGAACTCCACGCAAAGGCACCGCTTAACGCTTGGGATGGTGTCAGCGGTGCAACGCCTCTGGACAGACTTGATGCCATGCAGCGTGAGTACACCCGTGAATTCAAGAGTTCACCGGGCGTTACTGACGTGCCTGATGAAGAGGGTGCGCAAGTTGATAACAACACACCGTTCCCCACGACTCCTGACACTGGCACAATCATTAATGATGAAACAAGCCATCAGGCAGCTCAACTGATTTTGCAATCTGACTGGCTATGGATCAGTTGTGCCTGGTTGGCAGGCGGGCTGTATCTGTTGTTCATGCGTGTTATCAGTTGGCGGATACCTGTGGCACTTCTGACAAGCGTATGGGTATTGTATTTATTGTACGGCCTGGGCTCTTCTGGGCCAGTGCTGCCAGCATCCGTTGCACTTTTCTCAGGAGCCATAATGCTCGGTGCATTTTTCATTGCCACCGATCCTGTTAGCGCCGCTACCAGCGATCCGGGAAAACTGGTTTATGCCACCGGCATCGGCATGCTGTGTTTTGTCATTCGTGAATTCAGCGCCTACCCCGAGGGCATTGCCTTCGCTGTGCTTTTGATGAACATGTGCGTCCCCTTGATTGATTATGCCTTTACCCGTAACCGTCTTGACAGCCCTGCAATAAATCTACCCCATGACAAGGGACCAGCTCCATGAGCACGCCAGACAGGGCGGCAGCGACACTTGCCGGAGCGGTATTGGTCGCGCTTGTATTGTTGGGCGGCGTCAGCGAAATCACCCGTGAGCGCATAGACAAAGCTCAACAGGCTCTGCGTCTGGACACTCTGTCTGCAGTACTGCCCCCCGGCACTTTTGATCAAAATCCAATCGACTCACTGCACCAGCACGTTGTCCCTGAATTGGGAGGCGAACAAGCGGTGGACGTCTACACCGCCTATCGAAAGGGTCACCCCGTGGCGGCAGTGCTGGAGCTGCTGGCACCCGATGGCTATAGCGGCAACATCCGAATTCTTCTGGGTTTGCAATATTCAGGGCAGATCGTGGCTGCAAGAGTCGTTGAACATCGAGAGACACCAGGTCTGGGTGATGGTATCGACTATCGCAAATCGCCTTGGATAACGCAATTTGATGGCAGCGCCCTGGCAATCAGTGAATACACAGACTGGCGATTGAAAAAAAGCGGAGGTCAGTTTGATGCTTTAACCGGAGCCACCATCACATCTCGCGCAGTGTTACAGGCTATTCACCGAGCTGTACAGTGGTATGACGCTAATCGATCACAGGTATTTAAAGAATGAATGAGGGGATTACTGACATATCTCAGCCGGGTTCATCGGCGAATAGCAAGTCCCTCAACGAAGCAAACGCGTTGTTGTGGCGACAAGGCCTATGGCAAGAAAATCCAGCCCTGATAAAACTGTTGGGGCTTTGCCCCCTGCTAGCGGTAAGCAACAGTGTCACCAACGCCCTGGCGCTGGGGATTGCCACTACCCTTACGCTGTTGATCAGCAATCTAGCGGTATCGTTTTTTCGTGGGTACCTCATACATACCATCAGGCTACCAGTGTATGTACTGATCATTGCAAGTTCTGTCACCAGCATCGAACTACTCATGCAAGCATGGTTACCCGCCTTGCACGCCTCGTTGGGAATTTTTCTGCCGTTGATCGTCACAAACTGCCTGATAATTGGCCGGGCAGAAGCCTTTGCATCTCGACAGGACATCAAAGCGTCCGGTATTGATGCGCTGGCCATGGGCATCGGGTTTTCCTGGGTATTGATCTGTCTGGGCGCGCTTCGCGAAGTGATAGGACAAGGAACACTGTTCAGCGATGCGCATTTGCTGTTTGGCGAATCGGCCACAAACTGGACGATATCCCTGTTTAACCCGGATTACACTGTTCTGATTGCGCTACTGCCGCCAGGCGCATTTCTGATCCTCGGACTGTTGTTGGCGCTAAAGAACCTCATAGACGCCAAAGTCGATGGCGCCAGCACGAAACATCTTTAACCCTCAGGTAAATCATCCATGCTATTCACTCAGGATCGTACAAGAACCCGACAGATGTTTCGACAGGCCTGGGCAAAGCATCTTGGCAAGCAGCAACTGGAGCCACTGGAGAAGCAGATAGTTACCCTGCTTGAGGAGCACCCCGAATACCATGATCTGTTAAGCGGTGACGAGGATGTTCTGGATCGCGAGTTCAAGGCGGAGGACGGGCGTGAGAATCCGTTTCTGCATCTGAGCCTGCACCTTGCACTTCGTGAACAGGTAGGCACCGATCGACCGCCCGGCATTGCATCCCTCACCCGATCCTTATTGCTAAAACACGGTGATGGGCATGCGGTGGAGCACATGATGATAGAGAAACTGGGTTTGTACCTGTGGGAAGCACAGCGTCAGGAGCGTGCACCGGATGAAGCCGCATATCTGAACAGCCTGCACGAACTCCTTTGAACGCAAAGCCTGGCTAACTGAAACGACAGGAGGTACTACACCACAAATTCAACAACCCGATAGACGTCGGAGGGCAGCGCGGTAATGCGCGCAAGGTTTCAGCCGATATCCAATGCGAGCGCCCTCCAGGGCATAGCGGCGCAAGGACATCTAATAAACAACAGGGTTTACATTCATTCAATGGACATGAAAGGCTTTGCCTTGCGATCAGGCAGTTACGTACAAAGTACTCAAACATGTTCACGCCCCATCAAAGGTCGCGTTAATTATCTGGGCACTCCCAAGGATGTTCTGATCTTTGCAGCCAAATACGATGATTCGAATGATAACAAAACCGTTCGCACCAATGATCAGGAAGGCAGAGGATTTTTCATCGTCGACGCTGACACAGGCAGCCTTATAACAAAACGACGCGCAATAGACTTTACGGGGATGAACTACAGCATGCCTTCGGACATTCGAGTGCTCAATATCGACAACGATGGATTTGCCGATATGCATTTTGTCGGAGACATGGGCGGACAGGTCTGGCGTTTTGACATAAACAACGAGGCGACCTCTGATAAAACATTCATCAGTGGTGCCGTAATTGCAGATTTTGCAAGCTCACAAGCCAGTGTTTGCAGTGCGTCAGTTGGTAACGGAAGAGTCTATACGGTCATGCATTCAACGCAGATGCGGTAAACGGCACAGCAGCCGATGGCTCAGTAGATTTATTGAATTCGTTATGTGACACTGAAAACACCCGGCATCCCTCCTCGTGTCGGTGGTCTGATTGTGGAAGCCGCACCCAACACGGTATCGTTGTTGCTGGACTGGAGGCACTGGGTGATACCGGTGCAGGCGAGCCGTTCGATCGTATCTTCTGGGCAGAGCAATAGCAGGACGACACATGCCACGCTAACGCAAGGGTATCTACTTCGAGAAATCCGTTAGAGGCAATTCTTTTTGCGATTTCCGCATGCGGATACTTTTGCGACACAATGCTGCGCCACATGCTGATAGCGTCTCAGTTCTGCATCATCGATCTATCACTTGTTCCATGGAGCTTCAGAGAACCGCAATAGCGTCGATCCTCTCTTTAGGCTGGATTTAAACAGGATGTTCGTTCTTGCTGGATGTTCACGGCTACAGCCACCTGAACACCTGGCCTAACGCTCACTCTCACTATGCGTCTCATTTGCACCCTTACCGCGCTTACCCTCTCCATGGTAGCGATATCACAAAGCACGCTCAGCAGCGCTCATGAGCTGGATGACTCATTCAGATTCTATGAGCATCCCGGCATGAGCACCGAGTTGCAACGGATGCGCACCCCGAAACTGGGAGCAGCGCACGCCATCAGCCTGAGCAGTGACTTACACACTCAGATGAGCGATGTAGAGCGCGATCAGATACATCGCCTTGGTCCATGGCTGAGTGATGATGGTATCTCTCACAATGCACAGGTACTGATCAGAACAATTCAGGATTCACGTGTCCATGGACTGAATCCCGAGAGCTATAGGCTTTCAGACATATTGCAGACAGTTGACCTGCTAACGCATCTGGACAGTTTTTCAGCATTAAGTTCAGTACAGGACTCGACGACTGATAACTCGAATGAACTGAGTGATGAAACAGCTTTACGGTTTCAACTGGGTGATCTGCTGGATGCAGGTTTCATCAAACTAGCAAACCACCTCGGCCAGGGTGTGGTGGATGGACGCAAGTTACAAAGCAGGCTTTATCGTGACGCCCCACGAATCAACGCATTCAACATGCTGGTCTCGATCAGTAGTGCAGAGATTAGCGTTGCCGAAGCGTTATCATCGATTGTGCAATCACACCCGGAGTACATACGCCTTACCAGAACCATGCGTAACCTGCTAACAGAGCGCTCCACAGGCATCGCCCGAACACAGGTTGCATCGGTCAATAATGCAAAGTCTGTTCTGCAGGCTGACGACAAGCAGATGATCCGCGAGCGCCTGCTGGAGACTGGCGATTTGACGTTTGACGCCTACATGGCTTCAAACCCTGATGCCGAGCTACTTAAAGCGCTCCGCGCTTTTCAGGCACGCCATGGCCTGGAACAAAGCAGCTTTGCCGATCAGCGCACCCGTGCCGCACTCAACACAGACGTAGATGATGACATAGAGGCCGTGGCACTCAGCCTTGAGCGATGGCGCTGGTTACCGCGCGATCTCAGTGATCGGCATATCTATGTGAATATCCCTGACTACCGGGTCAAGCTTATTGAGAACAACAAAACTACGTTGTCCATGCCAGCGGTTGTCGGTAAATTCAAACATCAAACGCCATCATTCTCGAGAGACATGAGTTATATGGAGTTCAACCCAACATGGACAGTGCCAGCCTCGATAGCCAAAAAGGAGCTGCTACCCAAAGAGCGCAGGACGCCGGGCTACCTCGTTTCACGAGACTTTGATTTTCTCAAGCGTGTAGGCAACAGAATGATCAAGGTGCCGGCAAGCTCTGTTACACGTGAAGACTTTAACGCAGCTCATTTCCCGTATGTTTTACAACAACGTGGTGGGCCTATCAATGCGCTGGGGCGAATGAAATTCATGATGCCCAATCAATACGCCATCTATCTGCACGATACGCAAGCAAAGAAGCACTTTACACTCAATGACCGAGCCTATAGCCATGGTTGCATCAGGTTGGGTGACCCTGATGCTCTGGCACAACAGCTTATGAGTAACGACGGCTACAGTGACGAGAAAATCGCACAATCCATGAGCTCAAGCAAAACACATCGAATCCGTTTCCGTGAGCCCATTTCCACACATCTTGTGTATCTCACCACGTGGGTTGATGAGAACAACAAGCTGCAGACACGTCCTGATATTTACCGCAACGATGACAAGCTGCTGTCTGCATTACGCAATGCAGATACGCTTCTGGGTGGCTTGATTGACAATCGTGCGGCCGCAGGTGACACAACAGGCACGACTCAGGCGCTTTGAAAAACAAGAACACCGCCTGCACCGCAAAATCGTTCGGCGTTACAAGCTGTTGGCTACAGAATTCCTTCTGCGTGCGCCGCTTAAGACTGTGCGAAAACAGACTGAGCTATCAGCTACTGCTCTTCAGAGCTCTGCCAGATGCGCATCAAGGCATCAAAGTATCTTCGTCCTGTTTCACGACTGGCCTCAGCGCCAAAATGCACACAGGAGCTGGATCCACAGGGGTAGGCTGGAGGCACCAGATCGTCATTATTGACCCAGTCCGAGAACGGAACCAGATTGGCTATGGTGCGATGCACTGCATCCACCTGCTGTTTGGTATCACTCCACCGTGAATAGTCTCCGCGGCTATCACGTCCACGCGACTGAGTGGCGACAATAAACGGAACCCGAGCCAGCGCACCTCTGGCCGATTCACCCCGCGGATCCTGCGCTGCCTCCTTGCGGATACGCTCGACCATAAGCTGCAGATTCTCCGCGTAGCTGTCAGCACACGCTTGGTTGTTTGAATCCGCTCCGCCCTGATGCCACAAGATGCCTCGCAGGACGCCGCCGGTATCCTGCAACGTGATCTGCAGACGTGTCAGTGCTCGCTCAAGCAGGGCACTCCCACCCAAGGCTGTGTTATCAGTTGAACCGGCATTCCACGCTAACGGCTCACGAATACCATTACAGAACCCTGATGCACCCCATGCAGCAGGCACCAGGTAGATACGCTCGGTTGTATGAGCCAGTGCTGCCTTGGCAAAAGACAGCCCCGGGCCTATCGATGTACCGCCCTTGAATTGGACAACGGGATTTCTAGGGTCATGTAAAGGATCTTCTGCTTCAATAAATCTTGGCTCTATTGCATTATTGGTCACATTGATGAAATCCTCAGCATCTGCAAAGATCGTGGAACTGTTTGGTGATACATTGAGTTGCCAGATTCGGCTATCGCGTTCATCGGCCCCTCCTGGTGAGACGTCCTTGGCTCCTGCCTTACTCGAGCCCACCATATTGCTCTGACCGATCAGTAGATACACATCGGCTGCACTGACGGGATTGATGTCCAGCGTAATCTCTGCGGTTCGAACCTCTTCGCCACTGCTGGCAATGACGTTGAATCGTCTGGATTGAGGCATTAGCGGGCGCATGCCAATAGCCATCTTGAAGATTACGCTGGTGCTCGGATTCTGACTGTCCAGAACAGTGCTGCCTAATGATACGGATAGTCCACGTTCATCATCAGACTCCTGTGGCTGCACCAGCAGCATAACCTGCTCTTTGCCTTCAGGCGCAATTGATATGACGATGGTTGTACCATCTTTATTGCCCTCATCCAGAACCGCTTGTGTGACATCCAGACCAAGCTCAAACTCATAGACTGGCGGTGGAATATCAATCTGTTCATTGAACACAATCTCGGCCGCCGGACTGCGGTTTGCTTGCTTATCAACTGCCAGCACAGTGACCGCATGTGCCACCCCTTCACGCATACTCTGGATAAAAATACTGCGCTCTGCAATGGTGGCAATCAGCACACCATCAAGCGCCACAACATAGCGAGTGTCAGTCGTGGCATCGGCAGGGGCATCCCAGAACACTTCACCAGAAGTAGCAGCATAACGGCTGGCCGTGAGATTCTGAGGTGGTTGCGGTATAACCGCTGGCACTTGCCCATCGTTCAACGGAGAGGGTTGCCAGCCCTCACTCGATACAACGGTTGGCAACACAGAAGGAGCAGATTCTGAGGCATCGACAATATCGGTCAACATTTGCGGCCCGGAATCACACGCGCTAGTGAATAGCAGCGCCGCAAGCATCCAGCAATGTGTTCTGGTCATCAACGATGTCTGTAGTTCATTAGTCTGTGGTTCATTATAAGTATCCCTGTTTGAGGCGCGTTAACCGGCTTGATGTCACAGCTGCTTGGCGCGGCGCCATAAAGCATCAAGATCTTGCATACCCATATCCGATAATGCATGATCGGCTTCGCTGGCATATCGCTCCACCTGGCGAAATCGTTTTTCAAATTTCATATTGGCCTGTCTCAAGGCCGCTTCGGAATCAACACCGGCATGACGTGCAAGATTCACCACGGTAAACAACAAATCACCTATCTCATCTGCAACCGCTGCAAGATCATCGCTGGCAATGGCCTCATGAACCTCAGCGATTTCTTCGTCAAGCTTTTCCCATACCGGCTCGATGTCCGGCCAATCAAAGCCCACACGGGCTGCACGTTTCTGAACCTTGTCAGCGCGCTTGAGGGCGGGGAGATTGGATGCGATGCCATCCAGTGCCGAGGCGATTCCGGTATCGCTGACATCAGCCTGTTTGCCGTTGGTACGACGATCAAGCTTCTGTCTGCGCTCTTCTGCTTTTATCGATTCCCACGACGCTTTTAACTCGGCTTCAGTGTCGAATACGGCATTGGCGAATACGTGCGGATGACGTCTCACCATCTTGTCGCTGATGGCTTGCACCACATCGTCAAAGTCAAAGAGCTTTAGTTCGCTGGCCATCTGTGCGTGAAATACAACCTGTAGCAGCAGGTCGCCAAGCTCATCTTTCAGATCATCAAGATCACCACGTTCAATCGCATCGACAACTTCATAAGCTTCTTCAAGCGTATACGCTGCAATACTGCTGAAATCTTGCTGGAGATCCCACGCGCAGCCGGTATCGGGGTCTCGCAGCTGACGCATGATCTTGCGCAGCTGATCGATCGGGACGCTCATACCTTGTGCCTCATCGGGACATCATCGCACAACGCTGTGATCCGGGCTGCCTGCATAGCCCACAAGACAGCCATAGCACCTTGCATCACACTCAGAATGAAATACTCAATCCAACGTGTGCGTTTCGATCCAGGGTGATGTTTTCAAAATCATTGGTGTCAAAGCGGATACGACGATAACCCACGTAGGCGCGGGCACGTGTCATGATATCCATCTGCAAACGCACGGATACTTCTCCGTAGCGTTCTGCATCGGAAAAACTGGTGATGCTGGGCGCATAGAAACCTTCGAATGTGATGTCCACAGGGTTGTGCTTGCCGGATTTCAACAACAGACCTGCCTGAAACCCAAGCGCCAGGGCGCCGACGGTCTCCCCTTCTTCGTCATTGTTTTGCTCGTCGACAACACTGATATTGCCGCCCACCAGACGCATGCCTGCGCTGACTTGATACTGCGATGCACGCGATTCCCGATAACCGCGGGCCAGCAACGTGCCATGCACGATGTTGTCGCTGGCTTCATTAAAAAAAATTCCCAACGATACTTCCGAGCCTTCATTCTGTCGCGGAGCCCGCTCCCGATTCAGCGGATCCTCATTGAAGACATAAACCAGATTGGCTGTCTCATTACCCAGAGACAGGTCCAACGCACCTGCCCACAGGCTTGCTGGTGCTGCCAGCAGGATAGCTGCTGCAAACAGTTTTTTCATTTCACACCCCAACACTGCGAATTATTATGCGCTAAGTGTAGACGTCAATCTGCGGCTGGCAAGGAAAAGTCGCACTCGGTGTCAAAGTTTGGGCATCCACTTGGCCAACTCCTGAACACGGTTCTCTAGGCGCGATACCGAGACCTTTTCACTGGTCCCCAGATCTTGTGCAAAGAGCGACACCCTGAGCTCTTCGAAGGCCCAGCGCAGCGCCTGATGAGTGGTGCGATAAGCCGGATCGTCGTCCTTGTCAGCCGGTAGTGCCTTGAACTGTTCCCAACCTGGTAAAAACTCTGAGCGCCTGCGTCGATCCTTATCCGGCGCTTTGTCAATGGCATCCAGTCGCTTGTCCATGGCCTGGAAATACACAGGCAACCTTGCCAGTCTCTGCAGACCAGTTGCCGTGACAAAGCCGGGGAAAATCAATGAGGCTATCTGATCTTTGATATCAGTTGCAGGCTCTATCCAGCTCAGTGAGATAGACCCTTCCAGGCGTTTGGCCACCTGACGATGCTGCTCAAATACCTGTCCCAGCCGATCACAAAGCTCACCGGCAACTCCGACAAGCTCTGACCGGTTATCCTGCAGGCTTTTCATGAACGCATCACGGGTGCGTGGCAACTCGCAAGCGTTGACGAAAGTCTCGTCGATAGCCGCGTTAACAATATCGTCTATCAGCGATTGCTTGTTGCCGAACGGGGTGAAGCGCAAACTCAGCACATTGATGTTAGGTAGTTTTCGTTGCAGGTACTTCACTTCATCTTTCAGCACTTCCTTATAGAGAGCCCTCAATCCGAGTGGCATGGCGCTCATCGCGGCGCTGGGTGTGGCAAACAGCTTGATACCCACACCTTCTTTTGTGACTTGCAAAGCAGGATAGCCCTGCATGGTCATGCCACTTTTTTCGATATCAACGCTTTGTGGCAAATCGCCGAAGTTCCAGTCAGTGACCTGATCACGCTCAATACTGTTGTCGCTGAACTTCAACAGCGTCTCTTCCACCTCACCTACGTAGGCCGTCTGCAAGGCATCCAGATCACGACCGCTTTTAAGCTCTTGCCCGTGACTGCCCACCACCGAATAGCGCATCTTCAAGTGAACCGGCAAGTTACTGGCATCCCAGTCATCACGTGTTATTCGCACCCCGCTCATTCTGTGCAGCTCTCTGGACAATGCACCCAGTAACGAGCCACTGTCGGGCTGCATGGCGGCGGTTGCAGCCTTTGCGTAGTCAGGAGCAGGTACAAAGTTACGACGCAATGCCTTCGGTAGAGATTTGATCAACAGTATTATTTTCTCATCCAGCATACCGGGCACCAGCCATTCGCACCGTGCCGCAGACACCCGGTTAAGTACCTCTACAGGACAGACAAGCGTCACGCCGTCATCTTCTTCTCCGGGAGCAAAGTGATAGCGCAGCGGCAACACCATGCCCTGCATTTCTATCTGGTCTGGATAATCGCGTGCGCTGACATTGACATCATCTTTGGCAATCAGCTGTTCACGCACAAAATACAGACCACGCGGATGATCAGTCTCAAACGTTTTTCGCCACGTCTCAAAGCTGCGGGCGTCACAGATGTCCTCAGGAATCAGCGCATCATAAAAACGCACCAGCTCTTCCGGATCCACCACAATGTCACGCCTGCGTGACTTCTCTTCAAGGGTTGTCACCTCTTCCAGCAGCTGCTGGTTATAGCGATGAAACTCGCCTCTGGTGATGAGCTCTCCATTAACCAGAGCCTCACGGATGAATATCTGACGCGATTCGCGAGGATTGATACGTGAGTAATCAACGCCTTTCCTGGGATTGATGATCAGACCATAGAGGGTGGACTGGGCCCACGCACCCACCGTGCCTTTTTTTCGCTGCCAGTGTGCATCCCGGTAACTGTAATGCAGCAGGTGCTCGGCCAGAGCCTCGATCCAGCCAGGGTCAATGGAGGCTACCTGACGTGCGTAGAGCTTACTGGTTTCAGCGATCTCTGCAGCCATCATCCACTTGGGGCCTTTCTTGAAAAGACCGGAGCCCGGGAAGATATTCAGGTGTCGGTTGCGTGTACCCAGATAGCCTTTTTTCTCAGTGCGTGTGGCCACGTTTGCCAATAAGCCTGCCAGCAGCGCTCGGTGAATGTTTTCCTCTTTGGCCTCGCTACTGCTGATGGGCAGTCGCAGATCCTTGCACAACCTCTCCAGTTGTCGTCGCACATCAATCCATTCAATGATGCGCAACGCCGACAGATAGCGCTGCCTGCACATCTTGCGGAACTGGGAGTTGGACAGATTCTCCTTCTGTACCGTCACAAAATTCCACAAGTTTAGCCAAGCCATGAAATCCGAGCTTTCATGATTGAATTCTGCGTGCTGTTCATCAGCCGCCTGACGTTTATCAAACGGACGATCACGTGGGTCTTGCACTGACAGAGCACTGACTATTGTCAGCACATCGTTGACACAACCTTCATCGGCTGACGCAAGCAGCATGCGGCCCAGACGCGGATCAATAGGCAGTCTGGCCAGCTGTGCACCCAGTGGCGTGAGTTTGCGCTTGTCATCCAGCGCAGCCAATTCCTGCAGTGTGCGATAACCATCATTGATGAACCTGGCGTCCGGTGCTTCGACAAACGGAAATTCATCGATAAGCCCCAGTTTCATCGACGCCATCTGCAGGATAACGGCAGCCAGATTGGTTCTTAGAATTTCTGGCTCAGTAAACTCGGCGCGATTAATGAAATCCTCTTCTGAGTAGAGGCGGATACAAATACCGGGGGCTTCTCGGCCGCAGCGACCCATGCGCTGATTGGCTGAAGCCTGTGAGACTTTCTCGATGGGCAGCCGCTGCACTTTGCTCCGCACGCTATAGCGTGACAGACGGGCGTACCCCGGATCAATGACAGCGCGAATGCCGGGCACAGTCAGAGAGGTCTCTGCCACGTTGGTTGCCAGCACAATGCGTGGCGTAGTGTGCTTTGCAAAGATACGATTTTGTTCGGCATTGGATAAACGCGAGAACAGCGGCAGAATCTCTACACCCCGAAACGCACGATTGTGCGACGACTGCTTGCCCAGCAGATCCGCTAGCTCACGGATATCCCGTTCACCACTCAAAAACACCAGAATGTCGTGCTTGCGTTCCTGCAGCAGTGTTTCACAGGCATTGATGATGGCCGTTGGCATGTCGATATCATCCAGCGAATCGCCTTCTTCGCCCGATGGCGCTTCTGGCGGTGCATATCTGAGCTCAACAGGGTATGTGCGCCCTTCGGCCTTGATAATGGGCGCACCGTTGAAATGCTCGGCAAAACGTTCAGGATCGATAGTGGCTGAGGTGATGATCAGTTTTAGATCCGTGCGCCGTTTAAGCAGGTTTTTCAAATAACCCAACAGAAAATCAATATTCAGCGAACGCTCGTGCGCCTCATCGATAATCAGCGTGTCGTACTGGTTGAGCAAGGGATCATTCTGAATTTCAGCGAGCAGGATGCCATCGGTCATCAGTTTGATATAGGAGCGCTCACTGACCTGATCGCTGAAGCGGATCTTGAAACCGACCGCCTCGCCGATGGTTGTGTTCAATTCACTGGCAATACGAGCAGCCACGCTTCGGGCTGCCAGTCGCCGTGGTTGCGTGTGACCGATAAGACCAGCCACTCCACGGCCCGCTTCCAGACAGATCTTGGGCAACTGAGTGGTCTTTCCGGAGCCCGTCTCTCCGCACAGGATGATGACCTGATGCGCCTTGATGGCCGCCAGAATCTCCTCACGCTGCTCGACCACCGGCAGCTCTGAGGGATATTGTGGTATGGGCTTGTTATCGAGCCTGTGCTGTCGCTTTATGCTGGAGCGTTGAATCTGCTCTGTGAACTTGACCAGTGCTTCATCGACAGCAGATTTGCCAGCCAGAGCGCGCACCCGCTGGCGTAATCGCGATTGGTCAATCTGCAGACAATCATCGATCAGCCTGTGCAGTGCCTTGGCCGACAGGACGTTGGTCTGGGGTTCACTGTTGGACTGGAGCGACATGGATGCGGTTAGTCTGAAGGCAAACTTTCAGGCGTGAGTTGATACGACGAGGCAGTAAATTACAGGAATATGCGGACAATGGATAGCGACTGCTACAACCACTATCGCACAGCAAAGCAGCCGCGTTCACGTTGCGCACGTCGTCCCGGATGTGAATACGCCAAGGCACGCTTCATCTTCAACGCAAAACTCAAGTCACCCACCGCAAAGCTGTTACTCCAATAGGGTTCACGCGTAAGTTCAGCC
>CAYGSW010000038.1:25783-29434 GCA_964352535.1 uncultured Granulosicoccaceae bacterium
CTATCCAGCTGTCCCGAGCCGCTTGCAAGGCTTTGTCAGTCTTGAAGTTCAGCAATTCGCGCAAATCGGCATGGTGAATGCGGCCACCCCGCACGCGGGGGTAACGTGATTCGTGATAGCCGCCGCATCGCCAGTTGATCGGGTGTGTCACAACACCAGCGCGCACCATGTTCGTGTCGATGTAGGCCATACAGCGGGCGAGGTGCTCATTTGTCTGAATGGCGGTTGTCTGGTACTCGGGAGCCCAGAATGCGCCACGACGCTGTTGGCGACGATTGAATTCTGTCGTTGTGCGTGCATTGATCAATTGCATGCAGTCGCTCAATGCATGAATGCCGTGCTCTTGAGCAAGTATGTGTACATGGTTGGATGTCACCACATAATTCAACACGCTAACGTCAAAGCGTCGCCTGGCTTGATACAACCAGTAGAGCCAGCGGCGGCGGTCTATTTCTTGATCGAGAAGAAAATTCTTGTCGTGACAACGTTGTGTGATGTGCCAGACCTGTCCGGCTAAACGTGCTCCCCGTTGATTCAGCATGGGTATCCCTCCGTGGATAACGTGAATTCATGGCCCCTCAGTAGGCCACAGTGGTCGTACAGGCCGTATTGGGCCCCAATCAGGCAACATTGACAATCTCCGGCTGCCACATCTGAGATGCAGTAGATATCTCACTGACTCAACACGCGCTGCACTGCACCGATTATTCGCTCAGTCTTGAAGCGGTATGATGAAGATTAGCCTTTAACACGAATCAATCTGGGCTTGATGCCACTGGCCCGTAATCTGTTGCGTGTGGCGTCGAGCCGGGCTTGCTCAAAAAACGGACCTATCCGGACACGATGACCAAAAGACCCATTCTTGTCCTGGCGCACCACAATGAAAGCGTCCAATCCCAGACTGCGCAAGGACGACTGCAGCTGTAGCGCGTCCTCATTGACCCGATAGTTGCCGGCTTCCACATAGTAGGCATCCTGCCCTGTTTCACTGGCCAGTATTTCACGTACCTGTGGCAATGGAGCTGGCTGCGGCTGTGCTGTTGGTGGAGCAGCCACAGGGGGCTGTGACGGTGCTACGCGCTGCTGGATCTGAGGTGCCACGGCCACCTGAGCAACAGCAGGCTGTTGGATTCGCTGGACATTCGATGGTGGCTCCAAAAAGATTACTGGCGGTTCCACGGCCACAGCACGCGATGCCGGTCTGCGCTCTGCCTCCTGTTCCTGAAGCACCGAGTAGTAGTCGAAGTTCATATCCGCAACATCGGCAGAACGCTCACCGGCGATACCGTGCTGTCCGATAATGCCGTCAACAGGCAAGCGCGAAAGTACAAAGACAAAGGCTGTGACGAACCCCACGAGCAGGCCTAGCGCCAGGACAAACAGACGGCTCTGTGTGGCTGCGGGTTTGGGGTTGGTCTTTGCCATGGACTACATCACCTCGGGAGTGGATACGCCGATGATGGACAAACCATTGGCAAGCACCTGCCTGACGGCAAGCAACAGGCACACACGTGCGTGCCTCAGCTCTTGATCATCCACCAACACTTTGTGCGCGTTGTAATAACTGTGTAGACCATTTGCCAGATCTCGCAAGTATCCCGTGAGCTGATGAGGCTCGTGAGCGAGGGCTGCCCGCTGCAGCAGCTCGGGATATGTCGACAAGGCTGTCATGAGTTCCATCTCGGCAGATTCACTCAGACGTCCTGATGCAGCAAGGCCTGCAGCCTGATCGAACGCCAGATTTCGCTGCGAAATCTGGCGCATGACGCTGCAGATTCGAGCATAGGCATACTGTATGTAATACACCGGATTGTCGTTCGACTGGGATTTGGCCAGATCCAGGTCAAAGTCCATGTGCTGGGAATATTTGCGCATCACATAGAAATATCGCGCGGCATCCTTACCCACCTCGTCGCGGAGCTCCCGGATCGTCACAAAGGAGCCTGATCGGGTGGACATTTGCACCCGGTTGCCTCCCCGGTAGAGGATGGCGAACTGAATCAACAGAAACTGCAGTTTCTCGCGTGGATGGCCCAGCGCCTCGCAGGCAGCCAGCATTCGCGCGGTATAACCGTGATGATCAGCACCGAACATGTACAGCACCTCATCATAGCCACGCGCCATCTTGTTATCGATGTAAGCGATATCTGACGCAAAGTAGGTTGTCAATCCGTTCGATCGGATCACCGCACGATCTTTTTCATCGCCAAATTGCGACGACTTGAACCACGTTACCCCCTCTTTGACATAGGTGTGACCCGCTGCCTCCAGGCGTTTGACAACAGCCTCCACGTCTCCGGCAAGACTGCGCTCGCTAAACCAGCGGTCATAGTGCACTCCGAATTCGCCAAGATCATCCTTGATATCCGCAAGGATCGAGTTCAATGCTGCATCGAACACCGTACGGTAATTCTCGCCACCCAGCAGCTGCTGTGATCGCTGGATAAGTGCATCAATGTGTGTCTCCTTATCACCACCGGCTGGCTCATCAGCTTCGATATTGCTGAAGACCTCAACGGCTGGATGACGCAACGCCTGAGCGTGTTCGTCGAGTAATTGCTGACTGATCTGGATGATGTAGTCGCCCTTGTAGCCGTTGACCGGAAAATCAAGCTCCTCGCCGCACAACACCAAGTACCGCAACCAGACGCTGGTTGCGAGAATGTCCATCTGCCTTCCCGCATCATTGACGTAATACTCACGATCAACATCGAAGCCCATGGCATCGAGTAGGTTTGATACGGTGGCGCCCATGGCGGCACCACGACCATGCCCTACGTGCAGGGGGCCAGTGGGATTTGCCGAAACAAATTCAACCTGCACGCGCTTGCCGCGGCCTAAATCACTGCACCCGAAACGCTCTGCTTGCTCAAGCACCGTAGACACAACAGCTGAGTGGGCATCGTTGGCCTGAAAAAAATTGATGAACCCTGGACCTGCGATAACCACTTGTTCAATAGCATCGGAGGGGGGTAGCGCATCGATAAGAGCTTGCGCCAACTCGCGAGGCGCACGTCCGCAAGGTTTGGCCAGCATCATCGCAAGGTTGGAGGCAAAATCGCCGTGGCTTACATCACGCGTGCGGGTGACGCTTATCGACGGCGACAGCTCGTCAGGCACCATACCGTTTGCTTTCAGCACTGACAATGCGCTAAGCAACTGCTTTTCTATCAGGGGTATCAAGGCAACATCCACACTTATTGGCTAAACGCCAAGTCTAGCTCGGATTATTCCCTAACCCCAGTTTCCGGTGCAGTTAGGCGCAACTGCATGCTTCCAGAATCTGCCTTTGCTACGACCTCGTGTAAATTTTTTAAAGACTGTATGGGTTTAGTGCCGCAGCCGCTCTGACCAAACACATGCCAGATAGTATGCATCGGGTCAAAAATCGCGAGTCAGAAACGTAATAGAGCGGTGATAGCAGTCGCGCACCCAGATTGTTTCGAACCCAGGTCTGGTCATTCCAAATGAGGTTTGGAAAAATCAAGTACGCCGCTGATGGCGCTGCTATCGTACGAGCCGAAGGCGTTTTCCGGCCGTGATTTTTTTGTCTCAGTGAGTATGAGTGTTTGTTCGTCCGGGATAGAGCGTGAGTGCTAGGAGGCTGTCCGAGAATAACGATCGAGGCCGAAGGCGGCCCCGCGAGGGTGT
>CAYGSW010000039.1:0-29397 GCA_964352535.1 uncultured Granulosicoccaceae bacterium
ACTAAAAATCTCACACTCTCGCGGGGCCGCGTTCGGTATCGATCGTTATTCTCGGTCAGCCTCCTACGAGGCTGTCCGGATTAACGAATCATCCAGCATTAACGAATCATCCAGCAATGAATCAAGCGAATCATGCTCGGCAACAAAATGCCCGTCAAATGATTCGTTTATCGCCGGGACGTAGCCTGTGTCACCGGCATGCAGGCGCGACGGCAAAAACCTCAGCCTCGCGGTTGGATCCATCGGTGATGTTAGCTCACCGATCAGGCGGATGCGTTGCCGCTGTCGCTCAACGACGGGGTCGGCCACCGGCACAGCTGACACCAGCTGTCGGGTATAAGGATGCTGTGGTCTGGCAAACAAGCTGCGCGCTGGTGCCATCTCCACCAGCGAGCCCAGATACATCACCATTATCCGGTGGGCAACCTCGTACACCACCGATAAATCGTGCGAAATGAAAATCAGCGACAACTGGAATTCGTGTTGCAGGCTTTTAATCAAGTCAATGATCTGCGCCTGAATGGAAACATCCAGTGCCGACACGGCTTCATCGCATATCAGCAGTTTTGGCTGCAGAATCATGGCGCGCGCAATACCCACTCGCTGGTTCTGGCCACCTGAGAGTTCGTGGGGATAACGATTGATCAGATTGGGATCAAGTCCTACCCGGTGCATCATCAATGCAACGCGCTCAGTGCGTGTTGCCAGAGGCAGATCGGGTTCGTGAACACGCAATGGCTCCATGATGCTGTCACCGATACTCATCGATGGGTTCAGACTGGCTAACGGATCCTGAAAGACAATCTGCAGATCACGACGCAGCCCGACCATTTCCTGTGTGCCCAACTGTCCCAGCGAATTGCCCAGCCAGCTGACGGTGCCATGACTCGAAGGCAGCAACTGCAGGATGGCCCGCGCCAGTGTTGATTTGCCACTGCCCGACTCACCGACCACACCCAGTGTCTCACCCTGACGCAGCTTGAAGCTGATGCCATCAACAGCACGCAGTTTTCGCGGCGCCGCAAACCAGCCACTGCTAATCGAGAAATTCACGTGTAGATCATCAACGTCCAGTAACACAGGCGCGTCAGCGTCCAGTAATTCTCTACCCCCATGGGAGGTTTCACTCACTGGCTGGTCTACATCGAATGTGGGTATTCGCGGAACGGCTTCCAGCAGCATGCGCGTGTAATCATGCTCCGGGTGATAGAACACCTGTTCGCTGACACCCACCTCAACATATTCACCATAGCGCATGACCTGTACCCGATCGCACATTCGCGCTACCACTCCCATATCGTGTGTGATCAGCGCAATGGCTGTCTTGTGCTCTTTGCGCAACTCATCCATCAGATCAAGAATTTCAGCCTGAATGGTCACATCCAGCGCGGTGCTGGGCTCGTCAGCAATCAACACCGCAGGCTGACACAACATGCACATGGCAATCATGATGCGTTGTCGCATCCCGCCAGAGAGTTCGTGCGGGTACTGCGACAGACGTCTGGCAGCATCGGGAATACGCACGCGTTGCAACCAGTCCAGACTGGTCTGACGCGCCTTGCGGCCATCAAAACCCTGGTGCAGATGAAGCACCTCGGCCATCTGCTCGCCAATACGAAGGTGCGGTGTCAATGAGGTCAGAGGGTCCTGGAAAATCATGGCGATGCGATTACCACGCAGCTTGTTCAGCGCAGGCTTACTGAGCGCCAGCAGATCATGCCCTTGCAGTACGACACTGCCACTAGCCTGACCGTTTCCAGCCAATAGCCCCATGGCCGCCAGAAATGTCTGGCTCTTGCCGGAACCTGATTCACCGACGATACCCAGACACTCACCTTCGTGAAGCTGGACATCAACCCCTTTCACCGCATGAATCTGCTCATCAGCTGTATCAAAACGCACATGAAGATTGCTGATCGATAACACAGGAGTTGTTTGAGTCACGATGCTATTGATCCCGGGCGTCAAAGGCGTCGCGCAAGCCATCGCCAATAAACAACAGGCTAAGCAGCAACGTGATAAGAAAAGCCGCCGGAAACCACAACAACCAGGGTAGTACTTCGAGCACATCAGCGCCTTCGGCAATCAGGGTACCCAATGATGTCAGTGGCTCTTGTATGCCAAAACCGAGATAGCTTAAAAAGCTCTCTACAACAATGATTTCCGGAATGGTCAGCGTCGCATAGATGACCACTGGACCCAGAAGGTTCGGCACGATATGTCGAAAGATAATGGTGCGATTTCCAACGCCTGCGGCGCGCGCAGCCTCGATGTATTCGCGTTGCTTGATGGACAAGGTCTGTCCGCGCACGATGCGCGCCATGGTCAGCCATTCCAGTGCACCAATGGCTGCAAACAGCAAAAACACATTGCGACCAAAAATTACCATGAGCAAGATCACGAACAGAATATAGGGCAGCGCATACATAACATCCACAAACCGCATCATGGCCTGATCAATGCGTCCACCCATGAAGCCTGCCACTGCACCGAAACTGATGCCAATGACTACGGACACAAACGTGGCAATGAGCGCGACCACCAGCGACACCTGAGTGCCATACAGCGTACGAGCCAGTAAATCCCGACCATTCTGATCGGTGCCGAAGTAGTGTCCGGTAGCAAACGACGGCGGTGCCCGGAAAGCAGACCAGTCCGGGTCTTCATAGTTAAAGGGAACAAACAATGGGCCTGCAAATGCAGTAACGATAAGCAGTATTAACACAACCAGGGACACCATGGCCGGCTTGTTGCGATACAGACGCCGCCTTGCATCCTGCATCAGACTGCGTCCGGCTATGGCGGTAGTACCGTCAGCCGCACGCCTATCCACGTCAAGACCTGCGTTTGCCAGACTGCGCTCTATGGCCTGTGCCATGATCTGCTGTTTGCGTTGTCTGAAGAAGATCACTGGCGCACGCGTGGGTCAAGCCAGGCATAGACGATATCCACGATAAGGTTCAGCACAATGATCAATATCATATAGAACACGACCGTGCCCAGCACCATGCCGTAATCACGATTCAATGCGGCATTGATAAAATAGCGACCGATACCGGGGAGTCCGAAGATTGTCTCCACCACCAGCGAGCCTGTCAGAAGGTAGCTGGCTGCTGGCCCCAGATAAGACACCACAGGTGTCATGGCAGGCTTGATGGCATGGCGCATCAGCAATCGCATATCGCTCAAACCCTTCGAGCGCGCGGTACGAATGTAGTTGCTGTGCATTACCTCGATCATGGCACCACGGGTCAGCCGAGAGATACGTGCCACATGTGGCAATGCCAATACTGTTACCGGCAACACCAGATGCGTAATGGCACCGCCACCCCAGCCACCCACCGGCAACCATCGAAGCTGCAAGCCAAACACCAGCTGAAGAATGGGTGCAACCAGAAAATTGGGTATGACAAGACCTGCCAGTATCAGCGCGCCCAAGGCAACGTCAGGCAGGCGATTGCGATACAGCGAACCGGCGATACCTGCCATAACACCTATAATGATGGACAGAACAAACGCAAGACCGCCCACAATCACTGTATAGGGCAAGCCCACCATCAACTGCTCAGATACACTGAAATCCTGGTTGATGAACGAAGGCCCCAGATCTCCCTGCAGCAAGTTGCCCAGATAGATGAAGTACTGCTCGATGAGCGACTTGTCCAGGCTGTAGTGCGCCTCGAGATTTCGCTTGACCGCTTCTGGCAACGGGCGTTCCCCATCAAAGGGGCCGCCCGGTGCCAGTCGCAATATGAAAAAGCAAGCCGTAATGGCAACCCACAGCACAGGAATGGTGGATAGCAGCCGCTTTAAAGCAAAGCTCAGCATATCCACACCAGCCCTAACAACACCTACTCGCTAAGCGATAACCAGCGCGTACGATGAATATCAAACGCATTGTTCTCGAACCCTTGCACTCTGGGCGACACCACGTTGCGTGACAGGTAGTAGTAGATGGGAATGGCCGCCGACTCGTCCAGCGCGATTTTCTCCGCTTCTCGCAATAACGCGGCGCGCTGCTTGACATCAGTTAACGAATTGGCCTCATCAATGAGCGCATCAAATTCGGCATTGGCATAGCGACCGTAGTTGTACTGCACAGATGATTTCAACAGATTCAGAAAATTGTCTGCATCGTTGTAATCTGCCAGCCATCCGGCACGCGCCACATCCAGCACGCCTCGTGACAACTCATCGTAGTGCACCTTGGTTTCAGTGTTGTACAACTCAACGTCGATGCCCAGAGGTTTCCACATGGCGGCAATAGCCACGGCTATGCGTTTGTGATTTTCATTGGTGTTGTAGCGAAGCTGCAACTGCAACGGGTTGTCGGGTGAATAACCTGCCCCTTCCAGAAGCTCCTTTGCCGTGGCGACCTTATCGCCATACGGCATGTCTTTCCAGTCAACTTCATACGGATCGCCATAGTTGGCCATACCGGGCGGCACCCATGAATACGCAGGAATCTCGCCAGTACCCAGAATCTGCGGACCAATAACCTCTCTGTTAATCGACATGGACAACGCCTTGCGGACATCTGCGTTGTCAAACGGTGGCTTGTTATTGTTCATCACGTAGTAATACAAGCCTGCAAAGGGTGCGACCTGAGCTTGCCCGGGCAGATTCTCCTCCATCCATTCAAACTGATCCGTTGGAAATTCGGTCATGATGTCAAACTCACCAGCGCGATAGCGTTTGAACGCGGCTGATTCATCCTCCAGCACATAGAACTTGGCACCCTCGATCGCCAGTGAGGCGGTGTCGTAGTACTCAGGGTTCTTTTCTGTTGTTACATGCGAACCTGGTACCCAGTCTATGGGACGGTATGGCCCATTGGTGACAATGTTTTCGATTTTCACCCAGTCATCACCGTGCTCCTCAAGCGTATGTTGTGGCAAGGGATAGGCTGTGTAGTGTGTCAATGCACCGATAAAATAAGCGGTGGGGCTTTCCAGCGTAATCTCCAATGTCCGGTCATCGATGGCCTGAACACCCAGCTGTGTGACGTCTTCAATGTCACCCGCATTGATTGCTTCAGCATTCTTGATGGGGTATTGCAGATACGCATAATCTGCCCCTGTTGCCGGGTCCATCAATCGACGCAACGCAAACACGAAGTCGTTGGCGGTCACCGGTGTGCCATCACTCCAGCGAATATCATCTCGCAGTGTGAAGGTGTACACCAGAGCATCCTCGGATACGGTCCATGACGTGGCCTGCCCGGGAATGGGTTCGGCCATGGCATCTTCAGTAACCAGACCTTCAAAGATATCCCCGGCGATCCGGTTTTCCCAATCGCCGGTGATCTTGTGGGGATCCAGCGATGATGGATCAGCACCGTTATGAATATTGAGCAGTGCGGCATTAGCCTGAAGTGCAAACAAGCCGCCAAGCACTGCCACCAGCAACATACGTGTTGCCGATGTCCACCGCACCAGCAGCGCTGAGCAAAGACGTTGAATGAGCATGAATCTGTTTTCCTGTTGAGCAACACAGATTCCAGCTTACATCAAACGTCCAGCAGCGCGGGTAAGGTCAATGAAATTGCTGGCACAAAGGTGATCAACATGAGTGCTGCGAAGATGGCCAGATAGAAGGGCCAGATGGTGCGCACAGCCTTTTCAATCGGTACCTGCCCCACCGCACAACCAACGAAAAGGCAAGCGCCAACGGGTGGCGTACACAGCCCCAACCCCAGATTCATCATCAGAATCATGCCAAACTGCAGCGGGTCAATTCCGATAGAGACCGCCAGCGGCAGGAATATGGGCGTGCAGATAAGAATCAGCGCCGCCATGTCCATGATCATGCCCAGCATCAGCAACATGACGTTGATCATCAGTAAGAGCGCCACCGGGTTTTCAGAAATGCCCAGCATGAAATTGGTCATGGCGGTGGGCACCGAAAAATACGTCAGCATGTATCCGAAGGCCCCGGCGCAGGCAATCAGTATCATCACCATGGCAGTGGTCTTCACAGAATTTCGTACCGCTAGAACAAAGTTGGACCAGGTAAGGCTGCGGTAGACAACAATGGTGACAATAAACGCGTAGATCGTGCCGAAGGCGCCTGATTCGGTTACTGTGAATACACCGGACAATACACCACCGACAATGATGACAGCTGTCAACAGCCCGGGTAATGCAAACAGAAAGTTCAGCAACAGAGCGCCAAAACCCGGAAACACTTCAGCCTTGTAGCCACGTTTGACTGCAACAAGATAAGCCACGAGTGCAAGACAGCAACACATCAGCACACCCGGGACAACCCCTGCCAGAAACAGCTTGGAAATGGACACGGTGCCACCAGCAGCAACCGCATAGAGAATCATGTTGTGGCTGGGTGGAATCATGATGCCCGCTATCGACGAGGTGACCGTGACGTTAACGGCATAGTCATCGTCATAGCCTTTCTCTTTCATCACCGGGATAAGGATGGATCCCAGTGCTGAAATATCAGCTACAGCCGACCCGGAAATTCCCCCGAACAACATGGACGACAAGACGTTGACCACGCCCAGCCCACCACGAACCGCACCGACTGCGGCCGATGCAAATTTCACCAGCCGCATGGCTATGCCGCCATGAAACATCAGCTCCCCGGCAAAGATGAAGAACGGAATGGCCATCAGCGAAAAGACATTGATACCCGACACAATGCGCTGAAACGCGACCATCATCGGCAAGCCTTCCGAGAAGAAAGCGGCAACAGCGGCAATGCCCAGTGCGAACGCAACCGGCACGCCAATGATGACGCAAAAGGCGAACAACAGGAGAAGGAGGGTTAAGCCCACTGAGCAGCTGCCTTATGCATTCAGCACCGCATGAAGACGCACAATATGAAGACGCACTGCAGGAAGAAGCACTTCAGGAAGCACGATGCTCATCAGAAGGTTGTCTTGCGCGGACTGAAAAAACCGGCAATGTGGCCGATGGAATACAACAGGACGAGACCACCGCACAAGGTAATGGGAATGGCCCTAAGGCCTTCCGGTAACCCGAGCAGAGGAATTTCAGAGCCCCACTTGAACAGCACAAGGTCATAGCTGTTGATCATCATCACAGCGCCAAACACGCCCATTATCAGATGCGTGAGACACTCCAGTGAGCGTCTGACAAAGTCAGGGAACAGGTCTCTGATGTACGTGACCCCAAGATGCGTTCCGCGATGAACACCTACCGAGGCTCCCAGAAATCCAATAAGGACAATAAGCAAAAGCGACAGCTGTTCCACCCAGGTAGGCGTGGCATTAAGCACATAGCGCCCGTAAACCAGCCAGCCAAAGATAACCGTCAAGACCACCAGCGCCACACCACATATCCATTCGCTGATCAGACACAGAATGTCCAGAAACATGCGGTAGGCACTGAGTAATCTTGTTATCACAGGCTGGTATTCAAAGCCGGATGGCTGTACGTTGCTCTGCGTGGCGCCTAATCGGTGTTCTTGATCAGATCGACCAGTGATACAAGCTCAGGGTTGTCGGCAAGGTAGGTGTCATACACAGGTTGCATCGCGGCCTGAAAAGCTGACTTGTCAGCGATTTCGTTGTACTCGACACCTTGCGCCATGACCTTTTCACGACTTTCCATTTCGCGTTGCGCCCACAGTTCACGTTGCAGGACAGCTGATTCACGGGCAGCCTCTTTTACCATGGTTTGCTCATCAGCAGACAGTGCATTGAACACATCCGCATTGATGCACACGCACTCAGGAATGATCAGGTGCTCTGACAGCGAATAGTAGCCTGCCACTTCAAAATGTCCTGTGGACTCGTAGCTGGGCCAGTTGTTTTCAGCACCGTCTACCACACCCGTCTTCAGTGACTGGAAAACTTCAGCAAAGGCCATTGGTGAAGGGTTGCCACCCATGGCAGAGATCATGCCCGAATAAAGATCATTATTCATGACGCGGATTTTCATGCCTTCGATATCCGCAGGCTCGGTGACAGGCTTCTTGGTGTTGTAGAACGAGCGAGCACCCGAATCATACCAGGCCAGAGCCACGATACCTTTTTCCGCCATACCAGCACTGATCTGTTCACCCGCGTCGCCATCAAGAGCACGATGCATGTGGGCGACATCCTTGAAGATGAACGGCAGGGAAACCACGTTCGCCGCAGGCGCTATTGGACCAATGGGGCCAAGGTTGAAGTTACCGATGGCAACACCACCCAGTCGTAGCTGCTCGATGGCATCCGGCTGGCTGCCCAATACGCCAGAGTGGAACATCTTGAGCGTGATAGCACCCTCGGAACGCTCCTCAAGAAGCTCGGCAAACTTGTCCATGGCCACGGTATTCGGGTAGCCTTCTGGGTGGATGTTCCAGCCCTTCCAGTCAGCCGCCGCGGCCAGAGAGCTGATCCCCAGGCTCATCGCTACGCTTATGGCACCAGCCATTACAAGCTTTTTCATCGACCGGCTGGATGCTGGACGCGCTTCAATCTTATCTACCATGGACATTCTCCTGTTACGGGATGTGCATGGTCATTCAGAAAAGGAAAAACGTCAAGCTATTGTAGTGGTCCGTCAGCAGGGTGTGTTGATCCCCATAAGCTCAGACTCACGCGACGCTTCAGTCTTGCCATTTGCACGGTGGGATCAAGCGGCAGCCGATCTCGATGCTGCCAGGCGATTCGCTTTGGCATTGGCAATCAGATCGTGCAGCGTCTGTGAAAATTCAGCGGCAATCAGCTTCGCCACGTAGGCATCGGCACCCACCTTCATTCCCAGTTTCTTGTTCTGTCCGGCAGACAGTGAGGAATGCATCATCACCGGTATACCGTCAAAACGACGATCTCCCTTGATTTTTGTGGTCAACACATAGCCATCCATGTAGGGCATTTCCACATCAGTCACAATGGCCAGGATTGTTTCACCCAACACACGTCCCTCAGCTTCCGCAGCATCCGCTGCCGCTTCAAGCGCGACCCAGGCATCACGACCATTTTTTGCACAGTCATGCCTCAGTTGCATCTTGTCCAGCAGTCTTGCCACCTGGATTCTGGCGACACCCGAATCATCTGCAAAGAACACAATGCCACCATCATCGTTCACTTCGCCAGCCACTTCAGTCAGGTCAGTGTCAAAGGTCGATCCAAGCACCTCGGCAATAATTTTTTCAACATCGATAAGCAACAGAATTCGATCATCCTGTAGCTTGCTCATCGCGGTAAGCATGTTGTCATGCGTATTGCTGATTAACTCACTGGGCTCAACAATCTCACTCCAGGCAAGTTGAATGATGTCATCAACTTCACTGACAAGAAAGCCCTGCGTGCTGTTGTTGAACTCGGTAACAATAAGGATATTGTGATCTGGCGATGACTCATATCCGCAATAGTGATTAAGATCAATGACAGGCACCGCTCTGCCACGAATATTGGCAACACCGACAAGACTGGGAGCTGCCTCAGGAATCTTGATCAGCTCTGGTACCGTCATCAGTTCACGAACCTTGAAAACATTGATACCAAAGCGCGTGTCATTCTCAAGATTATCCTTACGCCCCAGGCAGAACATGAGGATCTCAAGCCGATTTGTGCCCGCCAGATTGGTGCGATCATCAATCGATTGAAATATATCAGTCACAGATGTGCTCTTCCCGAGTTAAATGTTAAAGCCTGAGGCGGTCATCTGCTTAGCGACGTGCAAGCCGCCAAACTTGAAGCCAGCGACGTTACACACAACCAGAAGATCGATGAAACAAGACCGCATGTGCCCATCACAAATGCAAGTGTACGACCACACCGGCAGCACTTGTAACCTGTAAGCACATCGCCACCCCGTTAACAGCGATAGTGGCGAGCCGATGCTGTTGACGTTAGCCGCGAAGGGGCGCTTCCAGATGTGTAACCATCTGAGCATCAAGATTCATTGCTGCCGCCAAATTGTCCAGGTACACCCGCTCTGACGGGTCGTCAATATCAACCACCATGGCAGAAGTCACATACAGTTCAGCGGAGGTCTCCGGAGTATCTGCAAGCGCCGCAATGGCCTGGACATCCACGGGCTTGTTCAGTTCAGCCAGCAGAAACTGTGTGACATCCTTCTCCAGACCCATACTGTCTATCTGCTGACGAATCAGTTGCATTTCTTCTTCGTCGATATGCCCGTCCGCGCGCGCCGCACTGATCATTGCCTGAATAATGGATTCGCTGCGTACCGTGGCCTGCAGCTCGCCCAGGTCGGCAATCGGGGTTCCCGGCTCAAATTGATCCAGATTCAAGGTCTTTCCTGAGACAGACCCGGGCATGGTGCGCTGTGCTGTGTGAGAGGAACCGGCACCGGTTTGTTGCTGCGCCGCCTGCCACTGGGAAAACGCTTTGAACGCCAGGCCGCCGATGGCTGCAGTGCCGCCTACTTTCATGGCCTTCTTGGCAAATTTGCTGGTGCGCTTGTTGCCAAACATGAGCGCTACAGCGCCAGCAGCCAATGCACCCGTGCCGAGCCCTTTGAGCATGGCCGTACGCTGATCACCAGCGGGTGGAATAATGGCGCGTTCTTCGGCCATCTTCATGCCTGTTTTCGTGGCTTTCTGAGTGCTTTCCAGCAATCCGTCAAGAATAGAGCGTGCATCCATCAGTCAGTCTCCAAAAGCTGCCGGTAAACATTTCGCGATTCAAGAGTCGATTCGGTGATATGGAGACAAAACCGGACAATTAAAAGCACAGTTTTTAATGGTACCGTTCGGTATCACCCGGGTTAACCCAAGCTTGTCACGCACCCGTACATGCTTAGGGTCGGTTCGAGAATAACGATCGAAGCGAGAGTGTGAGATTTTTAGTCAGATTTTCGTGTCAATTGAGGTGAATAGTTGTTCTATTCGTCGTTGTTACGCGGAAAGCTGGCTGTAGGTAGCCCCGCCTAACTATCGCGCTCTCGGGGGGCCGCCTTCGGCTCGATCGTTATTCTCGGACAGCCTCCAAGGGACTTATCAACCCAGGATCCTGTCAACATCGAATGAACATGTAAGCCAATGACGACAACCGCACCCTATGGAAGCTGGGCATCGCCTCTGAGCACCGACATGCTGGTAAGCGGTGCTGTCGGGATCAATGAAGTGGTTCCGGCCGGGTCTGCCGTCTGGTGGGGCGAATCACGCCCTGAAGAGGCTGGACGCGTGGCCATCATGCGCTGGGAGAATGGCGTGGCGAGGGAAATCACTCCCAGCCCCACCAATGTGCGCACGCTGATGCACGAGTACGGTGGAGGTGCCTGGTGGGCAGACCATGGCACGCTCTGGTATGTGGACTATGCGGATCAACGCTTGCGCGAGTTACAACTACCAGAGAGCGCAGAGACTGACGCTGGAATAGACAATGGCGCTAACGCTGACGCTGAACCCAGTATAACGATACTGAGTCCTGAACCCAACATCCCGAGAGGTCGGCGTTTTGCTGATATCCGCCCTACCGCAGATGGCCACTGGCTAGTCAGCGTCTGCGAACGGCATTCGTCAAAACAGACAGAACCGCAGAACTTGCTGGTAGCGGTTGCCCGCGATGGGTCGCAGAACATGGCAGATTTGGCTCACGGTGCCGACTTCTATGGTTCGGTGTGTCTGTCACCTGATGGCAGGCAGATTGCCTGGGTGCAGTGGGATCATCCCAACATGCCCTGGGATACCACCACGCTGATGCGCGCAACCCTCAGCAGTGACGCCTCATCGATAAAACTTGTGGACATCGAAGCTGTTGCAGGTGGAGATGACGAAGCCATCGTACAGCCTTTGTTTTCACCCGATAACAAACTTCATTATCTGTCAGATCGCAGCGACACCTGGCAATTGTATGTCGCTGGCCAGCAGGAACCTGTCCTCGTGGTTGATGGCGAAATCGGATACCCGCCCTGGGTGCATGGCCTTGCACGGTATGGTTTCGATGACAACGGCAAGATCACTGCCGCCTGTTTTCGCAACGGCGTTGACCATCTGGATGCCTACCCGCAAGGCACGGCCTTTCATTCTGTACGACTTAGCGGTAATCGGCTTGCTTTCGCAAGCGCATCGTGGACATCAGAGACCACAGTTCATTTCAACAACCAGGTGGTGCGTGAAGCGCGTCGGTTGCCACTGTCGGCAGACTACCTGCCGGCACCCGAGATCATCCGTTTTCCAACTGGCGACAGTGGCTCTGACGCTGTCGCACATGCCTTGTTCTTCGCACCAGCCAACCCCAAATTTAAGGCACCTGTGGGTGAAAAGCCACCATTGATTGTGCTCGCCCATGGTGGTCCTACATCAGCTGCACGATCACAGTTGTCTTTGGCCCAGCGATTCTGGACCAGCCGCGGCTTTGCTGTTGTGGATGTCAATTACCGTGGCAGTAGCGGGTATGGTCGCAAGTACCGCAAGGAACTCGATGGGCAATGGGGCATTGCCGATGTGCAGGACTGTGTAGCGGTTACCCGCTATCTGGTCGAACGCGGAGATGTGGATCCTGCGCGTCTGATCATTCGCGGAGGCAGCGCTGGCGGGTTCACCGTGCTCAGTGCACTGGCACTCCATGACACCTTCACCGCGGGTGCCAGCCTGTACGGTGTTGCTGACCTGGAAGCACTGGCCAACGATACCCACAAGTTTGAATCTCGCTACCTGGATAGCCTGATCGGTCGCTGGCCTGAAGATGCCGCGATCTATTCCGAGCGATCACCGATCAACCACCTCGATGGATTCAGCGCGCCCATGATTGTCTTGCAGGGCTCTGAAGACACCATCGTACCGCCTAACCAGTCACGCATGATTGTGGATGCGCTGGACAAGCAGGGGCTACCTGTTGCCTATCTGGAGTTTGAAGGCGAACAGCATGGATTTCGAAAATCACAAACCATCATCAAGGCAACGCTTTCGGAGTTGAGCTTCTATGGTCGAGTGTTCGATTTCACTCCGGCGGGTGAGACCATTGAGCTGGATATCCGCAATCTGCCATAAAATCGTGACAAAACGACGTTTAACGCCTGCGATACCCTACTGCACAGCTTCCAAAGCTGGCGCATCGTACTTTATCAGGCTCTGTTTTGCTGATGAGGTTTCGCGTGCGATCAGTTCGCGGAGCACATCAGGTTCGCACGGCTTGTGCAGCAAGGGGAAACCGAGCGCCTTGATATCGCGTAGCCGCTCAGGTGCGATATCGCCCGTGAGAATAATTGCAGGCAGGGCTAATCCGAACTGACGTCTTATGCGCATGATCACATCCCCGCCAGTCTCACCATCACGCAAGCGATAGTCACTGAGAATAAGGTCAGGGGTATCGCCTATCTCACGTAGCTGCTGGATTGCAGCATCGCCGGATTGTGCACACATCACCACACATCCCCAGGTTTCCAGTAAGCCTTCAACGGCAAGGCATGCCTCTTCCTCATCATCAATCACCAGAACGAACAATGACGCCAGATGATCCGGCATGGTCAGATCCGGCGAATGCGTGAATCGGTACTGGGCCTCGTCACCTTCGGGCACACCTATTCGAAAATGCGCCCCTTCACCTGCCACGGATTCTACCTCAACGATGACATCAAGCAGATCAGCAAGACGTTTTACTATCGACAGGCCCAGGCCAATGCCTTGATTACGATCACGCTCAGCATTACCCAACTGCACGAACTCCTCGAAAATTCGTTTCTGATCTGCCAGTGGAATGCCAATACCCGTATCGATGACAGAAATCCAGACTCGCCCTTCTGCTGCGGACGAGCTAATCGAAACACTGCCCGATTCTGTATAGCGAATGGCGTTGCCGACCAGATTTCTCATGAGTGTCTCTAGCAACAAAGCATCGGTGTGGATAACGTGGTTGTTCAGCTCAACATGAAAATCCAGCATCTTTTCAGTGGTCATCGCCTTGAACTCGGCCTCGATCTGCGACAGCAAGCTGTCCATGTAAATATGCTGCAAGTCCACGTTGATGGTACCGGCATCCAGTTTGGAGATGTCCAGCAAGGCATTGAACAGCTCTTCCAGCGACTTCACAGAGGAATCGATCTGACCCACCAGTGTCTTGTGCTGTGTATTTCTGGTTTGCATTTCCAGCGTTGCCGTGAACAGACGCAAGGAATGCAAGGGTTGGCGTAAATCATGGCTGGCCGCGGCCAAGAATCGCGACTTTGCAAGATTGGCTTTCTCCTCACGTGCCAGCGATACTTCGGCGCGCTTGTGCTGGTGCTTCAGATCATCCAGCAGTTCCATGTTGTCGAAGCGCAGCTGAATGGATCGCAGGATAGATGCCCTGATGCTGCGGGAAGAACCCAGGCAGACGATCAGGTACAGCATCATGAGCCCGCCTATCCACGCAGTACTGGGCTGGCCGAAACTCATCATGCGCAGACCTGCTGGAAACATGATGGGAATGATGAACGACAGATACATCGGCAACAGATAGGAAATAGCGGCAGTAGCACTGGCCACCATACCGGTGAGTACCATGACCACCAGCAAACTGATCAGCGGATTGTCAGGAGATACCGCCAGATAACCGACCAATCCGAAACAGCACGCTGTGGCACAAGTAAGCCCTGTGGCTGTACGCAATCTGGATTGCACTGTTGTGGACGTTGTCGGATCCTTTAGCCAGCGATGCAGATAGAACCCTCGAACGACAAGAATTGCTGTAACCGTGCATATCCAGCTGACCAGAAACATCGAAGGTAGCTGACCCTGCAGTGCCAGCGCCAGGGCAAATGCGGCCAGACCTGAGCCCGGCAAAATCCACACCAGATTGCTGCACAACAATGAAAACAGGGCCAGGCGAGTTTCAAGCTCTCGCTCTGTCTGAGAGCTCATGATGTGCCCTCGTGACCCTCTGGATCGAACACCATGGACAACGTTGCACCTTCAAATTCGATGGTGTCGCCGTGTACGATTTTCTTGCGCCGTCGTGTCTCTATGAGTCCGTTGACGCTAACCAGCCCATCATCGATAACAAGCTTGGCCTGTGCACCACTGCCAACCAGTCCCTCGAACTTGAGCACTTTGTAGAGTTCAACTGGCTGGGTGTTGAGCACAACATCCTGAACATCGCGCGCATCTGACATCGCCTAAACCTTTCCTGGTCCGGGCGCTGAATTATAGCGCTGATGGCATGATATTTCGCCAGGCAATTGTAAACCCGTGCAAACTAATTTATTGTTTTGAGGCAGGCGGCCAAAAACAGACTCGGGGACTGTCGCAAGCGTCCGCAGTAGCCGCCCTCCGATCGATGCCTGAGAAGTTACCGGGTTGAGCAGAACGTAGACCAGAAGTTCTTAGAACTCCAATGACTAACTGGCTTGTGCCAGCATGCCCTCATTATCGTTGATCCGCTTGATCAGCTCGCCCAGCACCTGATCAGCCTTATCATTATCGACCTGGCAGGTACCGGCAGCTGCGTGGCCACCACCGCCATACTCAAGCATCAGTTCGCCCACATGCGTGCGGCAAGAGCGGTCAAAAATGGATTTGCCCGTCGCAAACACCGTGTTCTGCTGTTTGAATCCCCAGAGCTGGTGAATCGAAATATTGCACTGTGGAAACAGCGCGTAGATAGCAAAACGGCTACCCGGATGAATGATTTCCTCATCTCGCAGATCCAGTACAACCAGGTTATCGTGAACCGTACTGCAACGCTTGATCTGATCCTTGAATGCATCGGCATGTTCCTGATACAGCTCTACGCGTTCGGCCACATCAGGCAGCAACAGTATGTCGTCTATGCTCGACTCCTTGCAGTGATCAATCAGCTCCATCATCAGCGCATAGTTTGAGATCCTGAATTCACGGAAACGCCCCAGTCCGGTACGCGAATCCATCAGCATGTTCAGCATCTCCCAACGCTTGGGCTCAAGCACTTCCTGCATGCTGTACTGTGCCGAGTCAGCCTTGTCAACAGCTGCCATCATCTCGTCCCAGCGTTCAGGGAAGGCGCTGTGTGCACCAAAGTGTTTCCAGACAACGCGGGCCGCTGATGGGGCGTCGGGGTCAATGATGTAGTTTTCAGGCTTAACCTTGTTACGCTTGACCTCGGAATCGTGATGATCAAACACTAGGTGTGCACCGTCTACAAACGGAAGATTAGTGGTGATATCACGCGGCCCGATGTCAACCTTGCCATCCTGCATGTCCTTGGGATGAACAAAACTGATGTCATCTATCATGACCAGATGCTTAAGCAATACAGCACATACGAGTCCGTCGAAATCGCTACGGGTTACTAGGCGGTAGGTATCAGTCATTAGGATGTCGTTTTGTTGAAGTTACACGGTACTCCCCAGTAGTCGGCCCGGTGGCGCTGTTAGTTTAGCCTCTAGGGGTAAGCTGCCCTGCAGATTCCCCGCAATAGGCACACTGCACCACACTCTTGCTCATAGCGCAGCAGCAATCAGCTCTTTTGCCCAAGCGCAGCCTTCAACTGCAACGCCAGCGCTGAAGGCGGATCAGCCTCAGTGCGCCCCTGATTCGAGCTGTGACGGGTTCTGTTCTGGCGCGCCTCATTGCTTCGAGCCTTGGTGCCAGCGTGTTTACTGTTTCCACTGCTATCGCTGCCACTTTTGGCACCGGCATCCCTGCTACCGTGAGCTGTCGAGCCATGTCCTGAGTGCCGTCCTGGCTTTGCACTTGAGCGCGCACCTCTGCCACCTTCCTGCTCACTTGCATTATCACCCAGTCGCATGGACAAGCCGATACGTTGACGCTGAACATCCACACTCATTACTTTCACTTTAACGATGTCGCCAGCCTTGACAACTTCCCGCGGATCCTTGACAAAGCTCTCACTGAGCGCCGAGATGTGTACCAGACCGTCCTGATGTACCCCGACATCAACGAATGCACCAAAGGCGGTGACGTTGGTGACCTTGCCTTCCAGCACCTGATCAGTCACCAGGTCGGTTATCTTCTCAACGCCTTCAGCAAAGCGTACCGTCTTGAACTGTGGTCGCGGATCGCGGCCGGGTTTCTCAAGCTCGCCGAGTATGTCCTGCACCGTTGGCAGCCCGAAAGTATCATCAACAAACTGGGCAGCATTCATCGCACGTAGCCGTGAACTGTCGCCAATGAGTTCAGTCAATGAACACTGTGCTGCTTCGATAATACGCTTGACTACCGGATAACTCTCCGGGTGAACACCGGAACAATCCAGCGGGTCCTTGCCATCACGAATACGCAGAAATCCGGCTGCCTGTTCAAATGCCTTGGGTCCCAGACGCGGTACTTTCTTAAGCTCCTTGCGGGTAGAGAACTTACCCTGCGTATCGCGATACTCGACAATGTTGGCCGCCAATGCAGGCGTCAGGCCCGCTACGCGAGACAACAACGCCGCCGAGGCCGTACCCAGATCGACACCTACGGCGTTAACACAATCCTCAACCGTTGCGTCCAGACTGCGTGCAAGTGCAGTTTGCGACACGTCATGCTGATACTGACCAACACCGATCGCTTTGGGATCTATCTTGACAAGTTCGGCTAACGGATCCTGCAATCGTCTGGCAATGGACACTGCACCACGGATGGTGACATCCAGTTCAGGAAATTCATCCTCGGCCACTTTGGATGCTGAGTACACCGATGCACCTGCTTCCGAGACAACAACCTGCGTGACATGCCGTCGCTGCCCGACAGGCAAGGCGGCCAGAGCTGCAATGAGTTCATCACTGAGCTTTTCGGTTTCCCGACTTGCCGTGCCATTACCCACAGCAATCAGCTCCACCTTGTGTTTCACACACAGTGATGTCAATACGCCCAATGATTGCTGCCACTGCTGCTGCGGTTTATGCGGATAGATGGTAGCAAAGTCACATACCTTGCCGGTGTTATCCACCACGGTAACTTTAACACCGGAGCGATAACCCGGATCAAGACCCAGAGTGGCACGCGCACCAGCGGGCGCTGCCAGCAACAGATCTTTCAGATTGCTGGCAAACACTCCAATGGCCTCGCTATCGGCTCGAGCACGCAGGTCGGCAAACAGCTCGGACTCCAGGTGCATGGCCAGTTTGATTTTCCAGGTCCATGAGACCACTTGGGAGCGCCAGGTATCCGCAGGCTGTCCGCTATCCTTGAAGCCCAGATGCGCAGCCACGTTCTGTACACAGCGCTCATCAGAAAATTCATCGCCTTGCTTCATCAGCAACTGTAACGACAGAACACCTTCTGTGCGTCCGCGAAACATGGCAAGCGCTCGATGCCCGGGTACGTTGCGATAGGCTTCCTGATGGTCAAAGTAGTCACTGAACTTTGCGCCCTCTTCAGCTTTGCCCTTAACCATGGACGAGCATAGATAGGCTCCATCCTTGAGCAACGTTCGCAAGCGTGCAATCAACACCGCATCTTCAGCGAAACGTTCCATCAGGATATAGCGTGCACCTTCCAGCGCCGCTTTTGTGTCAGCTACCCGCAATGCCTTGTCGATTGATTCATCAGCGTTGACATAAGTGGCGGCAAGAGTTTCCGGATCGTTCGAAGGGTTGTCCCACAACTGTTCTGCCAGTACCTGCAAGCCCGCCTCTATGGCAATCTGTCCCTTGGTGCGACGCTTCTTCTTGAACGGCAGGTACAGATCTTCAAGTTCGGCCTTGGTTTGCGCTTGCTGCAGACTGGCTTTGAGCGCATCACTCAACTTGCCTTGCTCATCGATGGTTTCGATAATCGAGCTTCGTCGCAGTTCCAGCTCACGCAAGTAGGCCAGGCGCTCTTCAAGGTCACGTAGCTGCGCATCGGACAATCCGCCGGTAAGCTCTTTGCGGTAACGCGAGATGAACGGTACGGTATCACCGCCATCCAAGAGCCCGATGGCGGCATTAACCTGCGCCTCAGTGGCATCGATGGTCTGGGCAATGCGCGTACTAATAGAAGGTTGAGCCGCTGTGCTCATAAAATCATACTCATTATAATATATTTATACGAAAGGTTGTCTCACCTGTATGAGTTCTGCAACGATGGATACGGCAATCTCTGCCGACCCACGCGCACCTATGGAGAGTCCAACCGGACCCTTCAATCGCTCAATGCTGTGCTGCGGTACGTCCAGCCCGAGAAGTCGCTTGCAGCGTTTTTCATAATTTCTGGTCGAACCCAGCGCACCCACATGAAAAGCCTGCGAAGGCAAGGCCTCCATCAGTGCAAGATCATCGATGTTGGGATCATGACTTAATGCAAGTACGGCACTATTTTTGTCGGTGGCGTACTGCAACACGGCATCATCAGGGCTGATATTGACGATAGGAACATCATCAATGTCCCAGCTGGCAAAAAATTTATCGCGTGGATCCACCACCACGACATCGAAGTCCAGCGCACGGGCAAAGCGTGCCGTGTACCGGGACAACTCACCCGCACCAACAATCAGCAACTGCCAGGACGGCCCAAACACCTGCCTGAGTTGGGGCGCCTGCCATGTAAATACATCATCAGCTGCTGCCTTGTTGACTGTTACCTGCCGTATATCAGTACTCACACGACGGACAACGCGTTCACGTCTGGCAAGAAGATCCAGCACTGTGGCAACACCCGATTCATCCGTGAGGGTTTCGAACAGCAGCTCCAGCTCTCCACCACACGCAAGCCCGAACCGTTTGGCTTCCTGATCGTCTATACGGTGCGTGTGAACTTGTGGCACCGCCTGCACCTTGAACTGTTCACTGAGTTGGGTTTCGATACAGCCACCCGACACGGAGCCTGCCATAACGCCATCTTCACGAATGGCTGCAATGGATCCGGGAGGGCGTGGCGATGAACCCCAGGTCCGAAGCACCGTAACCAGCTCCACCGCATAACCCTGCTCCAACCAGACACAGGCAGCCTCAAGCACATTCTGAGAACTGTTTTTCATCCTTGCACCTCGTCAGTCAACGTTCCTGCCAGCGCGTTGTCCGCATCAATTGAGACGGCGATGTCTTCTCCGCTAAATGGGCATTCGAAACGCAATGCGTGCGCGACAAGCTGCAAATCTTCCACGGCATCATTCACAGCGCCAGGACCCGAGTACAGTCTGTCGCCAATCACAGGATAACCCAGCGCTGCCAGGTGCCTGCGAATCTGATGTTTTCTGCCAGTCTCAATGCGAAGTCTCAATGCCGAGCGATCAAACTGTTTATTGTATTGCACTGACTGCACTATTGTCAGCGCAGCGCGCTGGTCAATAGGTGTGTCAAGTTGCAGCGGCATGGGGGCGCTGAACTCGCCCTTGACATAAGCCTGATAGTACTTGTCGATGCTGCGTTGTTCGAAGAGTGCGCTGAGCTTGCGTAACGCGTTCTTGGTGTAGGCGATAATGAGCAGTCCACACGTCGCCTTGTCAAGGCGATGAACCAGATAACAGTGCCTGGCGCTGATACCTGACGCCACTTGAGTGGCCACCGTGTGGTCGGACCATTTGCTACCCTGACACAACATGCCCGAAGGCTTGAACCATACGCCATAGTTGACTTGATCCGATACACAGAACATGGCGCGTGGCTGCTGCGCCAGTACCAACGGATCATGGTTGAGCATAAGCGTTGAACCTTCGACCACATCGGTAGCAAGCGCATGCAGACGTCGAGGTCGGGTGTTACCCCCGCCACGTTGCAAGCTTACCCACACCGCCCCTTTCTGCGCAGCATCCATGATTTGCGCTTCAGTCAAGGCACTGATGCGCACCAACGCCTGAAGCGTACTCTCCCCTGACAGCACTTGGGTGACATACTGTGCTGCTTTTGTCATGAAAACGGTAACCGTCAGCGATTAATCCTTCAGCGCATGGATGGCATCAGCAGCAGAGCGCGCAGCGCTCATCATGAATCCGTGCTCTGAGGCAATGAAAAACATCGTAACCCCCAATGCCTTGAGTGCATCAGCGCTTGACGTGTCGCCAGCAAACGTCATGAATGCTTTGCCACTGCCGGACGCAGCCTGGCCAACCTGAGCCATCGCTTCGCGCACAGGTGTGGAGGTGGGATCTGTGGTCCCCAGACAAACCGACAGGTCGGCAGGGCCGACAAACAGACCATCCACACCGTCAACCGCTGCTATGGCATCGGACGCCGAGACCCCTTCAGGCTCTTCTATCTGGGCAATGACAATCGTCTCGTCAACACTTTTTTGCAAGACAGCTGGCATGCCGCGTGTGGCAAAACCGGCCCACCGGGTTGACCCTGCATAGCCCCTGCCGCCATAACCAAAACGCGACCAGCGGGCAATGTTCTGTGCTTTTTCCACGCTGTCAACATGTGGCACGATGACACCCAAAGCGCCGCTATCGAGCACTTTGAGAATTTCATCCGCAGAGCCTGTTGGCACGCGTACCAATGCAGGAAAATCCAGCGCTCGTGCAATGGCCAGGCAAGCATCGAGGCGGCCCCGGTCAAACGGTGAATGCTCCGCATCAAGGGCAATGAAGTCCAGACCCGACATGGCCAGTACTTCTACCACCTCATACGCAGGTGTTTTTACAAACGTTCCGCACAGGGACTCTCCGGCCAACATACGCGATTTGAAGTTGAGGAACTTGGACATGGTTCGGGCCGCTTTGCAGGTAAACGCGTACTCTACCCCCTTGCAGCTACGCTTGCC
Source organism: uncultured Granulosicoccaceae bacterium (assembly GCA_964352535.1). GTDB lineage: Bacteria > Pseudomonadota > Gammaproteobacteria > Granulosicoccales > Granulosicoccaceae > Granulosicoccus. Next base: position 21,520 of record CAYGSW010000039.1, read on the forward strand.
ATGCCCGTGCGCTGTTTAAATTCGGCTTGAGCCTGCGCTACAGCGATAAAACGTTGCTGTGACTGAGCATTCGCCATTGTCGCGGCAGCTCATGGACTGACCCGACAAGTTCGAACGTGGTTCTGAGTCTTATATCAGCACTGGATGCGCCCAGCATCAAAGCGAATATCCCGGGCTCGACAATACGCCGACCCGATGCACCGGTGAAGTTGAGCATATCGGTGGGTGCCGCAAAATCGATTCGGACGGCTTGTGACACACCAAGCTCTACGCGACAGAACCCTTTAAGCTCTTTTTGTAGCTGTACCATGGAGTCCAGCTGGTTACGCATGTACAGCAGCACAACCTCTACGCCTGCAGTATCACCTGTGTTGGTTAGCACCAAAGACAAGCGAACGGTCCCCGACTCACAATCAATGCGCGAATGTTCAAGCTGCAGATCGCTATAGTCAAACGTTGTGTAGGACAGCCCATGCCCAAACGGATAGTGAGAACCGACATGACGGGCCACCGGTGTGCCCGCCTTCGCTGGCCAAATGTCCGGCAAAGTGTTTCAAGGTTGCCAGCACTTGACGCTTTTCACCTTGCAAACCTTTCACGTAACGAGTTGCCATCACACCGGCAAGGTAGGGGTCTTCGCCAAACGTTTCTTCATTCCTGCCCCAGCGGGCATCACGTGCTACATCCAGCACAGGCGCAAGACCCTGCCGACAACCCACGGACAACATTTCCGCACCAATGGCCTCCCCGACCTGCTCCACCAGATCAGGATTCCACGGGCACCGTAAGCGAGCGATGGGCCTACCTAACCTGCCTGTACGTCTCGGCGTTGTCCCATTGACAGCCACAATAGTGCAAAACCTGCCAATAAAATAAACGGTACCATGGCAAGGTTTACCGTACTCCAGCCATGCGCTGCTGTACCGCCGGAACAATTCATCAATCCACCTGAGGCGATGCTGGCAATGGTGACACATCCAAACACCATCATGTCATTCAGGCCCTGTGCACGTCCACGCTCATGTGGTGCATGGGCGCTGGACAGAAGCGATGTGGCTCCAATAAAACCGAAATTCCAGCCGATACCCAGCAGCACCAGCGCCACAAAGAAATTCGCCAGTGTGACACCCGAAAGCGCAACAATACCTGCGCCACCCAGGATGACCAATCCTGCCGTGATGATCCTTGTGACACCAAAGCGCACAATAAGGTGGCCTGTAAAAAACGAAGGGATGTACATTGCCAGTACGTGGGCTGACACAATATCGTTAGCGTTGTTGCTCGTGAAACCACAGCCCACAACCGCTAGTGGAGTTGATGTCATCACCAGATTCATCAATGAGTAGGACACCATGCCGCAAACCACTGCGACAAGTATCGTCGGGTTACGCAACAGCTGCAGGCGAGTTCGCCTAAGCTGCGCTGAGTCTTCCAAAGCACGTTCTGACTTCGATTTGACGGCCGGCAAATCAAGTAACAAGAACAGAAACATGCCAACAAGGTTCATAGCGATGATGGCAAGGTAGCTGCCTATGAACGGGTTAGTGAGAAACACACCACCAAACACCGGCAGATAGGTGAGGTCAAAGACCAGTTTATTGAGTTGTGGACCAAAGACAGCCGCCAGTAGACCACCAGCCATAATGTAAGAAATTGCTTTGGGACGATAGGCTTCGCTGGCTGTATCCGCAGCCACAAATCGATAGAAGCCATGCGCTGACATATAGATGCCAGTGAAATAGGAACCGAGCAGAAGCAAGCCAAACGAGCCACTGTGTAATCCATAGGCAGCAATCGCCGCGCCAGCCGCGCCGCTGATAGCACCGACAAAGAACCCGAACTTGCGCCCTTTGCGCTGCATGAGCGGCGACATCCACGGGGCGGTGGTCATCGATCCAAACACAATGCACGAAATCGGCAACGTGGCAAAACAGGCATTGCCTGCCAGCATGGCACCTGATAAGCCGCCTACAACAAATAGCATGGGGAGCTGTGCACCGAGAATCGCTTGCGCGGCTACCAGCACCAGAATGTTGCGCCGAGTGCGACTGTCAGCGTCTGCTGTCATACATTTCAGGCATTGTCATCATGGAACAGGTTTGTGACTCGATGGGTCAAACGCTGGTCAGGCAGCGCCACAGTGTATCGGCAATCTGATTGGCAAGGGCCGTCATGTTTATTTCCCCCGGATAGCCCGTGCCGGCGAAATCAACCACCATATAACCCAGATGCGTGGAACCTGCACACAACGGCTCAAGCACCAGTGGTCCGATAAAATCACTGTGCAAATAGTTATCCGGAAGCACCTCGCGACTGGGGAAAAGCCGCTGCGGATCGAACGCCACTTTTGCCGTAGGCGTGCTGTAGATGACACTGGCGCACTCGGCAGGGTATCCACCTGCGTGTTCATAAAGACAAATGAAAGCAACTGGCACAATGAACCGTCTGGATGATTCATCCAGCAACTGCTGAAGCTCGTCTAGCGTGACAACCGAACTCAAGGCTGCACGCATCTGGAATACCGCTTCCTGAAATACCCTGCTGGTCACTGATTGGGCGGCCTCAACATGCCATGTCGTCATATGAATCTGACCGAGAATACTGGCTGAAGAACCCAGCGCTGTTGTCGATAGACCCAGATTGCTCTGATACTTCAAGGCATCACTGATCTGATGATGCAGATGCCGCCACCAATAAAGATCCTCAGGCCGTTTGTGCAGCTTGGCAAGCGCTGAATACAGGCTACTGTGACTATGATTGCCACCATTGACCAGCATTGAAACAATATCGCTGACCACTTCATCACTTGTTAGATCAGGCGGTGTCTGGATGGTGCCAAGATTATTCTTGAGCTGCTGACTGAATCGTTCAGCGTCAAATACCTCGGTGGACAACGACTCTGTGATTCTGTGCTCAGGTACCAGTGCTGTTTCGGATGAGGCCCGCACGACAACGCGGGTGGCTATACGTGAAGGTGCAGGGGCCTGTGTGTCTGAAAGCTTCGCATCAATTTGTGCCAACAGGTTTTCCACGGCTACAACTACCACATCCTTCATGGAATAGTGAACCGAGGTGAGCGGTGGTAAACAACTGCTAGCTACAGGCGAATCATCAAACCCTGATACCGCAACATCTTCCGGCACATTCAGACCATGGTTGTATAACGCTTGTACAGCACCCTGAGCCATTTCGTCATTGCACGCAATGACCGCGTCAATATCCGATGTCCTTGCCAGCAATTCAGCCATGGCAAAGTAGCTGGCGGATCCCAAATACCGGCCTTCAATGATCAGACTTTCATCAACCGCAATGCCTCGGGCTTCAAGTACATCACGAAACGCTTTTTCACGTTGTTGTGTTTCCAGTGTTTCTGCATAACCGCGTATGAACACAAACCGTTTACGCGAAGCATCATGCGTCATGTGCTCGACTAGGCTTGCCATACTGGCGTAGTCATTAACATGCACAGCAGCGACTTTGGATGACACAGGGCCAATGCAAACCACAGGCTTGTGCGTAAACTGATCTACCCAGTACGCCGTTTTTGCCACATCGGCATAATGGCCTACGGTTGAGGCGATAAGTATGAAACCACTGACATCATAAGAACTGGCCAGAGGGTAAATCTGGTTTCTTATAACCAGTGCGTTCTCATCAGCATCCCTGCTGGGCTTCAATGGCCCACCACTGACATAAACAAGTCCATAACCCCGTTGACGCAAACGCACGGCGGCGCATTGCATGATCGGCTTGTGGTAAAGCCCCAGCTGGTTGCCAAGCATGGCGATGATAGGTCTGTCTGAGGTCATTCCAATCCCACTCCAAGCGGGCACGTGTTCAAGCCGTTAACAAACCAAGTGATACACACCCATACTACCAAGCCTGAGCTACGCCAACGCCTGGCATGGGGATAGTATAAAGAAAAACGGCAAGGATGCTACAGCGGCGCCACTGGCAAGCCACCACAACCGGAAAGACAGACGAAAAAATGCCAGGCGTTAACCTGGCACCGGTACTACGAGTCGATGAGGTGCGTCCCTGCACCCCTTATGGCTAGCGCAAATTACTGCGCCAGTACAGCAAGCTCCTCGGACGAGATTTGACCATCAGCGTCTGCGTCAAGTGCGTCCCAGTTTCCAATGATCATCTCATTGGCAGCAGCCTCAGCTTCAGACAGTGTTCCACTGCCATCAGCATCCAGTGCTTCCATCATCGCGGCTGGATCATTTTGTGCAATTGCCGTTGTGCAAAGCAGAGCGAGTGGAAAAGCCATTGTCAGTGCTGTTTTACGAATAATCATGTGTATCTCCAATCATTTCTTAGCAAGTGAATACTGCGAATGACCGGAGCAGCTTACGTGTCGTTCCGATGTGCATCCACCCGTCGATGGTCACCCGAAAACGCAATCAAACTGCTGCGGTGCGGAACAGATTCTGAACGCATTCGGCTGCAGTTGTGTGACATGGGGCATACCATAAATACATGACACAAGGATCATGAATCTGTAAAGCCTGATGTGATGCCGATTCGCACTCCATCAGCTTATCGCACCTTACTGTGATGACATTTTATGCTTCATGAATTTCCTTGAAAACACGTGTTTTTCACAAGAAAACCCGATGATGACCGATGAATTAGCCCGTGGAAGTTGCCTTGGTGGCAGTAGCCAAATAGGTAGCCAGACTTGTAAAACCTTCCTCCAGACCGATAGCTGGCTGCCAGTTGAGCAGTTGCTGCGTTTCACGCTGATCGAACCAATGAGCCGTGGCTAACTGCTCTGCAAGAAACCGCGTCATCGGCGGATCATCTTGCCGATCCAGCTTCTGCCAGACATACTCAATAGCGCTGCCTGCAGTAGTCGCTACCGAACCGGGTACGCGTCGCAAGTCCGAAGGCAAACCCGCTGCCTGAAGAATGCGTCCAATGATTTCACTCACTGTGCGCGGTTGACCGTTGGAAATCACCAACGCGCGGCCAGCTGCACGCTCGATATTATCGATACCGGCAACAATAGCACTGGCCGCGTTGTCAATGTATGTCGTATCAATGAACGCAAGGCCACTGCCGACCAGTACAAGTCTGCCAGCACGCGCCCGATCAATGATTCGTTGGGTCAACTGCGTATCACCCGGCCCCCACACCAGATGCGGACGCAGACTGACAACTCGCATGGCTTCACTATTAGCGGCCAATGCGATCTGCTCACCCAGCGCTTTTGAACGCGCATAGTGTCCACGCACATTCTCAGGGTCTGCCTTGCCTGCCTGCACGCCCACCAGTGATTTTCCCGCATGAGCAACCGACGGTGACGAGACATGGACAAATCCGGGCACACCTGCACGCTGTGCTGCCTGAATCATGCGTCGCGTGCCTTGTACATTAGTCGCCTCGAAAAATTCCCAACGACCCGAGACACTCACCTTGGCCGCCAGATGCACGACCGCATCCTTGCCCTGCATGCACTCAGTCAATGCCGCAGGTTCATCAGGCGCGGACAGATCGCAGCGAAGCTCCTCTACACCGGCAAGCCCGGACGCACCACGCTGCACAACCGTCACTGAATCGCCACGCTGCAACAGCTGTGCAACCACGTGTCGACCTATGAGGCTGGTTGCACCGCTAAGCAATATCTTCATAGCGCGCTCACTTTGTCGCCAGCCAGCACGTTGCCAGCCCATTGGGCGATGGCCGTACGATCTATTTTCGAGTTATGACGCCGATCCACAGGCAAGCGTCTGGCGACGAGAACCGCAGCAATATCAGCCAGTGATCCAACACACTCGCGCACCTGGTCAACAAGCTCAAGAGAGGCACCACCGGGTTTGCACGTGGTGTCATGCATTTGCAATACGGCAACCACCGCTTGAGTACCTGTGGGACCCACACCGACAAGAGCGGCCAGGGCAACGTCCGGAAGCGTCTCTATTCTCTGCTCACAAGCCACAGGTCCAAGCGCTCCCTCGGCCGTTTTGATCACATGCCCAAGGCGACCGGAAACATACAAGCGCCCTTCACTGTCCAGTTGCCCGATATCACCACTGCGATGAACACCGGCAGGGGTGGATGCCAGATAATGGGTGTGCCAGAGCTTGTCGTAACGGTCGCGGATGTGTGCACCTTGCACGATGATCTCGCCCATAACATCCGGCGCCTGCGTCAGTGCACCCGCCGGCTGGCTATTGCCGTCCAGTGGATCAATGTAAATCTGCACACCTTCAAGCGGATAGCCTACACACACGCCTGCATCCTGCACCTCAAGCGCCTGCAATTCATCCAGAGAAATATCAGCAACAGGCAACACCTCCGTCATTCCATACGGTGTGTGAAAACCGGCCTGCGGGAAAACGGCCCTGGCAGATTCCAGTAACGATGCCCTCACTGGTGCACCGGCAGACAACACAAGTCGCACGGCAGCATGTGCTGCCATAGCCTTCTCGGATAAGGCCTGTTGAGTAGCCACGATATTGACAAGCGCTGCCGGTGAAGCGAATACCAGCGTGGCATTGATTCTCATCACCGCCGTATTCAAGGCACCAGCGCTCAGACTACCCGGACTGGTTACATCCATGTCCGGCACCATGGAGGTAATACCCATGGTTGGCCCGTATAACGCAAAAGGTGCAAAGGCTGCCACCAGTTTGTCGCTGACAGTAATACCGTACAAACCCATCAACGCATCGCGTTGCGCCTGAATCTGCCGATGCAAATACACAACACCTTTGGATGGTCCGGTTGAACCGGATGTAAATGCCACCGCTGCAGGCGTGTCGTGCGACGGCCAAGGGGGCACGTTATGCTCTCTGCCAAGGGTGCACAACGCATCCATATCGGTGGCCACACCCAGGCCTCGCATAATGATGGACGAGCGCGACGCCACTGCGATACGACGGCCCGGCCACCCAAGCAGTTTCGCCGCCAATAACGCTTTATCAATACCGATAAGATAGGCGGGGTTTGCACTACGCAGTGCTCCCTGCATCCCAGCCTTGCCCAGTCCTGAATCCACTAATACGAGTGTGGCACCCAACCTCCAGCAGCCATACACTGCCACAACCAGATCAATACCCGGCGTTATCAACACGGCAACCCGGTCGCCCTTCTGTATGCCATAGGCTGCCATTCCAGAGGCAAGCAATGTCACCCGCTCTTCCAGTTCGCCAAAGCTGATGGCACGCTCAACAGAGGCAAGCTCGACAACCGCTTCAGTTAATTTATCTACCGACGAAAAATCCGCCAGTGCCCTGCTGGTGGCACTGGCACTGGCACTGGCACTGGCACTGGCACTGGCATTTGCACTTGCATTTGCACTGGCACTTGCATTTCCACTCGAACTTGAACTTGCATCTGAACCTGCCGTTTTACTCAGTGCCTGGTCATCTTCAGCGCCTGGCAGCAGCGTTCCTAACCAGTCACACACAGCCCCGGCAACATCGGCATCCTCGGTGACAAAATGTGCTGCCTGCGGATAACGGTGCACATGGGCATGTGGCAGCCGGCTCTCCAGATCATGCAAGTACACATCACTGAAAACCTTATCGCGTGGTCCCCACAACAACAAGGCCGGCGTTGAGCTCAGCCTGCTCATCCCGGCTGCAATCTCATCGAGTACCGCGGCACTTTCATGATCGGTCTCAAGCGGGATGTCAGAGACAAAATGCTCGATCGCCATGCGTCGGTCTGCTGTGAGATAGGGAGCGTGAAACCCGGCACTGACAGCCTCTGACAATGCCGGCCTGGACATCCTGATGGCGCCGCGAATAAACGCTGTTGAGCGCACAGTAAGAAGTTTGAGAAGCGCCCTGACTCGAATCAGCCGGATAACCGCAGGGGCTGATGCTGACTCGGGCTGATGCACGGCCGTGTTGGTCAGTACAACAC
>CAYGSW010000040.1:0-29327 GCA_964352535.1 uncultured Granulosicoccaceae bacterium
GGCATATAGTGACCCCACAGTGTCCATCCCAGAACTATTACTAACATTGTTTGTGCCGTGTAAGCAAGGATTCTACGGCGAAAAGGTACGGGGGAGGCGGTCATGTTGGTGTTACTTCTATCCTGACACTCCATAAGCGTTATAAAGATTAGCACGATTTCTTGAGTTGGCTGATGAGTGTTCGTCTACTGGTAGCCCTTCGTAGCAACGAAAAAATCATTATTGATTCCCAGCTTCCAATAGGGATCGATGAATTGGAGAGCGAATCCACTAGGCTCTGAACGGTTCTCCGGAAGGTTGTTGGCATTTGCGGTACTTTAATGCAAATATTGTCGTTTGATCAGAAAAAGAAAATGTGGGAGCTTTGGCTGGGCCGTGTCAGGGAGTTCATGATCGGAAAATACAATCACCGTATACTTCACAGATCGACACTTAAGGTAATTTCAAATTCACCTGAAGTTCCGTCATCACATCAGACTTCATCCATCAGATGAATGGTCTATGCTAGAAGGAATAGGGTGAATCCTTGAACTAATAAGGAAAGTTGGCAGTCGCAATGCACCTACTCGTCGTTTTTTTCACTGAGGCTACCCACCACTGTTTTGTATCGATATTAAAATGGATGGCATGCCCAAAGCCGTAGACAAAGCAGCAACATCACCACTGGGGCATACGGTCCGAATGAGTTATCCCGAATGGGCCCTAGCACCAAAAAGCCACTACCAATGATTGATGCCAGTGGAGTTATCACCGCACGCCAGTAGGGCACATGCATTACGCCAGGCCACGGAAAAAACCCTAGCATGAGTACCACGGTAGTCAGAACGATTGCAGAATCCATGGCGGTGTAAAGTAGACATTTTCTACTTTGTCTAGTCGGTCACAGCCTCCCAGAAGCAATTAAGTTTCGTGCAAAAGTGTCATGAATACGTGCTTGTTGTACTTAGAGAATTAGCCCGCTGCGTTAGTTACGGTATTCGATGAACTGAATCTCCCACGCTTTCTTTGACTCGTTCGTGTTGACGATAACATCGTCACCGACACTTTTTCCAAGGCACACTCGTGCCACCGGTGAATTAACTGAAGCATAATTTTCTTTGCCATAAATCTCATCAGGCCCAACGATTCGAAAACGAAGTGTGTTGTCAAATTCATCTATTAGCGTAACCCAAGCACCAAAAAACGCTTTCCCTTCTTGCACCGGATTATATTCAACGACCTTCAATGCCTCCAGCCGTTTGCGTAAAAATCGAACTCTCCGATCTATCTGGCGAAGCCTGCCTTTATTATATTTATAATCTGCGTTTTCAGAACGATCACCCAGGCTAGCTGCCCACTGAACTATTCTGGTAACCTCCGGCCTCTCCTTACGCCAAAGATCATCAAGTTCTTGTTGGAGCTTTGCATAGCCCTCAGGTGTGATAACGTCGGCGTTCATTATTGTTCGATGATTGGGCTGGTGCTTTCTCAACTGCATCTACAGTGGCTACCGTAAGCATAATGGTATTGTTCTCCCCTATGACTTCAACCTCAACGAGACAAAAAATCACGGTCGGAGAACGCCCTTGGATAGCGCTATAGCGGCGCGATCAGCGGCGTACTTGATTTTTCCAGGCCGCATTTGGAGTGACCAGAACTCGGTTCGGAAAAATCTTCGTGCACGACTGCTATCACCGCTCTATTACGTTTCTGACTCTCGCTTTTTTCGTCTCAATTGAGGTTAATATTCAGTGACGGGCGCTGATCTGGGTTAACAGGCCCTTGCGAATCCTCAGCCATGTCTTGATGTCTATCAAGCTCATTGACTTGCTTGTTGATTATTGTCACTTTATCCTGCAACTATTGAAAAATGTCTGCCTGGCCGTTCGCTTCCGGCAGGATTTCGATGGTGACAGAGAGTATCTTTCCCGGAAATACCGTGTGAAAGCCAATGTACAGGGGATATCGGGTTGACGGACTTCTAGACAGGCGAAGACGCTATCTGCGAAAGCGAAATCCCGATATTGCGGTGATAGAAAATCGAGCCCAGGGAGACACTCTTTGGTGTGGAAGTGGACCTGGATGCCGGTGGTCAAACGATGACAGTGCGCATTGTCGGTGCCGATGGAATCAATCCTGCGCGACGCTTCATCAGTATCGATTCACCGTTGGCACGAGCCCTGCTGAAGAAACAGGCAGACGACGCGGTACTATTCACGTAGAAGGCAAGCCGCGTCACTACGAAGTTCTGGCTGTGCGCTACCCTTAGATGGGGAGGCTTAATGAACGAACCTTACGTACCAAGTTCAAACGTATTACATAAACCCATGATCAGTGTGTTATTGCAGCGTCACAATGGCGTATTGGAATAATGACGCAACGGAGGTTTTGCAGTGAGTCTATTTGACACCTATAAAGAGACTTATACCAGTGCACGTGACGAAGAAATGTCGTTGCTCGAATTTCTCGAATTGTGTGCCAAGGATCCTCTTACCTACGCCACTGCCGCAGAGCGTATGTTGGCGGCCATTGGTGAGCCAGAAGTGGTTGATACGCGAACAGACCCTCGACTGTCGCGAATCTATTCCAACCGGATAATTCGTCGTTACCCGGCTTTCCGCGACTTTTATGGAATGGAGGATGCGATTTCACAGATTGTCTCCTACTTTACACACGCAGCTCAGGGCCTCGAGGAGCGCAAGCAGGTGCTCTACCTGCTCGGACCTGTTGGTGGCGGCAAATCGTCCATCGCTGAAAAACTGAAAGCCTTGATGGAGTTGAAACCCATCTATGCACTTAAGGGCTCGCCCTTGAACGAGTCTCCCCTGGGGTTATTCTCCCCCGAGCGCGATGGGCCGGCGCTGGAGAAGGAATACAAGATTCCAAAGCGCTACCTCACAGGGATCATGAGCCCCTGGGCCATCAAACGCCTTGCTGAATTTGACGGAGACATTACACAATTCAAAGTGGTAAGAATCCAACCTTCGGTGCTACGGCAGGTGGCCATCGCAAAAACCGAACCGGGCGATGAAAATAATCAGGATATTTCAGCGCTCGTGGGCAAGGTGGATATTCGGCAACTGGAGTCCTTTTCGCAGGATGATCCGGATGCGTACAGCTACTCGGGCGGCCTGTGTCTGTCCAATCAAGGCATGCTCGAATTTGTTGAAATGTTCAAGGCGCCCATCAAAATGCTGCATCCACTGCTGACGGCGACGCAAGAGGGCAATTACAAGGGCACGGAAGGATTTTCTGCCATGCCGTTTCAGGGCGTGATCCTGGCGCACTCCAACGAATCGGAATGGCGCTCATTCCGCAATAACCGCAACAACGAGGCGTTTCTGGATCGGATCTACATCGTTAAGGTTCCATACTGCCTGCAGGTTTCCGAGGAGGTGCAGATTTACGAAAAATTACTGGCCAACAGTTCGCTGGCAACTGCGCCCTGCGCACCGGGAACCCTTACCATGATGGCGCAGTTCTCTGTTCTGTCGCGGCTGGTGGAGCCGGAGAACTCCAACATCTTCACGAAAATGCGTGTGTATGATGGAGAGAACCTGAAGGACGTCGAACCCAGCGCCAAATCGGTGCAGGAGTACCGTGATTTTGCCGGGATCGATGAAGGTATGAGCGGCATCTCCACGCGCTTTGCCTATAAGGTGCTCAGTAGTGTGTTCAACTACGACGAGAGCGAGGTAGCTGCCAATCCCGTTCATCTGATGTATGTGCTGGAACAACGCCTTCTTCGCGAGCAGCTGCCAGAAGAGACGCAACGCCGCTACATAGAATTCATAAAAGGCTATCTGGCGCCTCGTTATGCCGAATTCGTGGGTAAGGAGATTCAGACGGCCTATCTGGAATCCTATTCCGAATACGGCCAGAATATTTTCGATCGATACGTCACCTACGCCGACTACTGGATTCAGGATGAGGACTACCGAGATCCGGAGACCGGTGCAAGCTTCGATCGCCCGCAGCTGAACGATGAGCTGGAGAAAATCGAAAAACCCGCGGGAATTGCCAATCCGAAAGATTTTCGAAATGAGATTGTCAACTTTGTACTTCGGGCAAGGGCCAACAATGCGGGCAAGAATCCTTCATGGACAAGCTACGAAAAGTTACGCCAGGTGATCGAGAAAAAAATGTTCTCCAACACCGAAGAACTGCTGCCAGTGATCTCGTTCAGTACCAAATCATCTTCAGATGAGCAAAACAAGCACGAAAGTTTTGTCGAAAGAATGGTGGAGAAGGGTTACACGCAAAAACAAGTCCGTCTATTATGTGAGTGGTATCTGCGGGTCAGGAAGTCGCAATAGCAGGAGCTGCGCATTATGTCCGTCATCATCGATCGACGCCTGAATGACCGTAACAAGAACGCTGCCAACCGCGCGCGTTTTCTGCGTCGTTACAAACAGCAGATAAAGGCCGCCGTTGCTGAGATGGTGTCAGAACGCTCCATCAAGGATATGCAGCAGGGCGGTAAGGTCAAACTATCTGGTCGGGATGTGTCAGAACCGGCTCTGCGACATGGCGCTGGCGGAGATCGTGAGATTGTGCTGCCCGGGAATCGCCAGTTCCATGTCGGTGATCGTTTGCAGCGGCCCAAAGGTGGTGGTCAGGGACAGGGGCAAGACGGTGAGGGTGGCGAAGGTAGCGGTGAGGATAATTTCACGTTCGCCTTGTCGCGCGAAGAATTCATGAATCTGTTCTTTGACGATCTGGAGTTGCCGCATCTGGTGCGAACACAGGTGGGGGACATCAAACAACTCAGGCCTCAACGTGCAGGCTACACCTCGCAAGGTACGCCAGCCAGTCTGAGTGTAGTTCGCACCATGCGCCAAGCTCTGGGCAGGCGAATAGCATTGCGAAGCGCTGCCAGACGTCGTTTGGATGAGATAGAGGATCAACAGCTGGAATCTGCGGACAAACCCTCGGTCCTCCTCGAGGCTGAGATCAAGGACTTGCGTGAGCGAATAAGACGCGTGCCCTTTCTGGATGACATTGATCTGCGTTTTCGCAACCGGGTGATGGTACCCAAACCCATGAGTCAGGCCGTTATGTTCTGTCTGATGGATGTGTCTGCATCGATGGATGAACATCGCAAGGATCTGGCCAAGCGGTTCTACACACTGTTGCATCTGTTTCTTTCGCGCAAGTATGAGCGGGTTGAGATTGTGTTCATTCGGCATACCGATGATGCCGATGAGGTCGATGAACAAACGTTCTTCAACGATCGTAAAACCGGCGGGACTATTGTGTTGCCAGCGCTACAACTGATGCACGAAATCGTAACTGACCGGTACCCGGCAGATCAGTGGAACGTCTATGGTGCGCAGACCTCTGACGGTGATGCCTTTGGTGTGGATCCTGAGCGCAGTCGGGCTTTTCTCGAAGATCGCTTATTGCCGCTGGCTCGATACTACGCCTACGTCGAGGTGAACGACGGTAATTTGCTGCGCCAGAGCGCACTGGCGTCCACCTATGGGCGCATAGAGAATCCTCACTTTGCCATGACTGCCGCCTACGAACATCGAGACATCTATCCGGTATTCCGATCGCTGTTTACCACTGAACATGCATCTGCAGCAACATGAGCAACGCTAAGCCGCTGTCACAGGGGCCAGACTGGAATTTCACACTCATCAGTGACTACGATCGCGCTATCGAGGAGATAGCGGTGGGTGAATTCAAGCTGGATTGCTATGCCAACCAGATAGAGATCATCGCCTCCGAGCAGATGCTCGATGCTTATGCATCGGTCGGGCTGCCAATCTCCTATCCGCATTGGTCGTTCGGCAAACAGTTTATCGTGCAACAGGAGGCCTACCGCAAGGGCGCGCAAGGCCTGGCTTATGAGATAGTGATCAACTCCGACCCGTGTATCTCTTACTTGATGGAGGAGAACTCCATGCCACTGCAAGCGCTGGTCATTGCACACGCCTGCTATGGTCACAACTCTTTCTTCAAAGGTAACTACCTGTTCAAGCAGTGGACCAACGCAGATGCTATTGTCGACTACATGGTGTTTGCCAAGAACTTTGTCATCCGCTGCGAGGAGCGCTACGGCATTCAAGCGGTGGAGGACATGTTTGACGCCTGCCATGCCTTGCGCGATTTTGGTGTTTCCCGCTATTCACGGCCTCGACAACTGTCCGTTGATGAAGAGCTTGAAAGAGAGCGTATTCGGGCGGAGTACGATTGGCAACGCTATGACGAGATATGGAGTACGGTACCGGAGACGGCAGAAAGCGACCTGACATCCAAAGTGCCCGGCGATATTGGAGAACCGCAGGAAAACCTGTTGTATTTTGTTGAAAAATTTTCTCCGACATTGGCTGGCTGGCAACGTGAAATCATTCGCATCGTACGCAAGATGGGCCAGTACTTTTATCCTCAGGGCCAGACTAAGGTCATGAACGAGGGCTGGGCAACCTTCTGGCACTACACCATCCTCAACAGGCTTTACGATAAACAACTGGTGGATGATGGATTCATGATTGAGGTGCTGGCCTCACACTCCAACGTTATTGCACAGCGCGGATTCGATGAGCGTGGTTATGGTGGGATTAACCCTTATGCATTGGGATTTGCCATGTTCATGGATATCAAGCGCATTTGCCAGACGCCTACTGAGGAGGACCGTCACTGGTTTCCCGAATTGGTCGACAAGCCCTGGCTACCGGTGCTGGATTTTGCCATGCGCAACTATAAGGATGAGTCGTTTATTGCACAGTATCTCTCTCCCAAACTGATTCGTGAGTTTCATTTCTTTGCTATTGCTGATTATGCTGACGAGAAATTTCTCAACGTGGACAGCATCCACAACGAGGAGGGATACAGACGCGTCAGGGCACTGCTGTCAGAGCAATACAATCGTGACGGGCAGCTGCCTGACTTGCAGATTACTGACTTTGATAAGGACGGTGATAGATCGTTGACAGTGCGCCATCGTCAACACCGTAACCGACCCCTGTCGGATGATGCAGACAAGGTGTTGGGCTACCTCCAGGAACTCTGGGGCTTTGATGTTCATTTGAAAACTGTCGATGAGGATGGCAATCAGGTGTCTAAACGAGTATTCAGCGCATGACATCAGTGTGATAACCATTATCGATATTGAAGCATCGGGACTTCACGCTGACAGTTATCCGATAGAGGTGGGTGTAGCCCTGGCCAGTGGTGAGCGGCACAGTATGCTGATATGCCCCGAAGAGAGCTGGACGCATTGGGACAGCAGTGCTGAATCACTGCATGGCATTGCCCGCGACACGTTGCTCGAATACGGTAAACCGGCAGCAGAGATTGCCGAAAGGTTGAACACCTTACTCGAAGCGCAGCAAACCTACTCGGATGCGTGGGTGGTGGATAAACCATGGATGGTCAAGTTGTTCGAGGCGGCACAATTGCCCATGAGTTTCCAACTGAGTACGATTGAACAGGTGTTGCGTGAAGCGCAGATTCTCCAGTGGGATGCCATGAAAAAGCAGGTAACAGACGATCTGGGTGTGCGGCGCCACCGAGCAAGCCATGACGCGTGGATTATCCAGCAAACGTACGTGCGTTTAAGCTAAACAGTTCGTAACCACTCGCTACGGTCCGTTAACGCCGCAGTGCTCTGATAACAATGCTGACTATCAGCAACGCCAGTAAACCGGCTATCTGCAAGCCACCAGAGCGCTTCTTGCGTGTTTCGGGCGGATCGCCCACGTTCCAGACAAAACTTGCCTGCGCTTCGCTGTGGTCATCGTGCACACGTACCTGCACGATGTATTGCCCCTCGGTTGTCGGGTGCCCGTGCACATGCCCATCAAGGCGAAGTTCCAGTCCCGGTGGCAGGCCGGTTGCCGTGTAGCTCAGCACATCGTCATCCGCATCCACGGCCCTGATCATATCGGCGTGGATCAGCTCACCAACCGGTGTTTGCTTATCAGGCAAGGCCGCAAATTGTGGTGGGCTGTTTTCAATATCACTGAGCCTGCTGGTGCCTGAGAGCAGGTTGACCGGGCGAATGGTAAAGTCATCCCAGTGCGTGTGCATATGCCGTTGGTCTTCACTGCGTGGGGTGTGATGAAACGACACTCGGTTCCACAAGACCACATCCTCATTTTCAATGGATTGCCCGTCAACATACTGCAACACGTGGTTCAGGCAATCCGGGTTGAAGCGCGCGTTCTGGCTGGCAAAGCGCTCGCAGTCGTTACCCACGGTAACAAAAAAATCGTAGTCCGTCTGCGGTTCAATCTCTTTACGCTCAAAGCGGTGACCATTGCGCACAGGCTCAAACTGATACCCGGGCGCATTGACATCAGCACCATCCATGATTCGCCACAGTTGGTGAGCAGCAGGATCAATACGCCGTGCCTGTTCAGTGACGAACACTTCAGTGTTTAATGCTCTGCGCCCTGCAGAATCCACTTCGTACCGCAGCTCTGACACCACATCATCGGTAGCACGGATTCCCAGATCAAAATCCAGCCTCCAGTAGTAATTGTGTGTGTGGGACAGCCATAGGGTGTCCGGATCGCCCTGCAGGACGCGTCCGAACGGCAGGCTTGTGTTATCACTACTACGTTGCAGTGCGCCAGTGGCGCCCACACCGGGCTCAAACGTGCCATCGTCATAAAACGTCCAGCTGACAATATAGGCATAGGCGCCCACTTGCGAGACGGAAAACAGATTGATACTGGCAGCCCTGGCACCTCGTGAGGGCGTCTGGTAGCCATTGTCGGCACTTGTTTGCCACAGGCACAAGGCTGGGCGCGTTTGTACATTCAGAAGCCTGCCCGTTGGGCAGTCGGCGCTTGTGAGCGTTACCAGATAGCTTCCACCCAAGCCGAACTGGGTGACATCGTTATAAGTTACATCACTGTCGTCGTACGCAACATGCAATTGACTCAATCGCGCAGACGCCAACACCTTGAAAGGCTCCTTGCCCGGTGGTGTGTAGTGAATGTCACTGAGCACCAGATTCTCTCTGATGCGTGATTCCCAACATAGATCCCATTGTGCGCCGTTGTCGAAATCATGTGTAATGCGTGACTCGGCCGCACAGTTCGGTTGTGCCATTGCCGGCGGGCTGAACGCCACAGCACCACACAGTGCAGCGATTAACAGCAGCAAGCCATGAATCCGAATCAGCATGTTCATTCGATGACTTCGAACGGTGAGCTTGATGTCCAGTCGAAAGGCAGCAATGTGAATGATTGGTGAACATGGCTGATTACCGGCCAGTGCTCGTTGCCCGGATTCAGCGTGCGTGTCTGACTGAACCAGAGCACAGGATGCGTATCGATAAGAGACTCACCGTTGACAAAATCGTCCAGTGAAGCGCCGCATGTCGCGGATGTATCGGCCAGTGCAACATTATTCACGGCATAACGCTCGCACGCTTTGAAGCCGGTTAGTGCGACATCGAAGCGGGCCCAGTTGTACTGACTGCCAGTAAAGCTGAACCCGCTGTTTGAAGGATCCAGATAATAGCCTGCACCTGCAGGATCAGTTACTCGCCAGCCACGAAAACGGCTTCGGTCTACCGTTGCCAATGTTTCAATGCCGAGTTCGGTCACTTGCATTGGCCGTCGATTACCGCGAGTGACGTCCAGGGCAAAGTCAAATTGTTGCACCGCGTCTGTATTGCCGTTATCCAGATTGAACGCCAGACGCCAGGTGGCTAGCAGGGTGGCTCGTGAAAGTCGCTGGCCACTACCGGGTAATGTGGCGACAGAGCTTTCAGGCCCATCACTTTGCCGGGCGCGCCCTGACAGCGATAGCGCAGGCGTTATCTGACCATCCTCGGTAAACGTTATGGATATTGCCCAGATGAGCCCTTCGCGTTGCAGGGCGCTGGACAATTCCCATCGCTGGCTTTGCAGGCTTGGCCGCTGGGCATATTTTGCAAGCGGGCGGTTGTCTTCAATGCGACTGCACAGTGATGCGTCTGCGCCGTCATAGAGCAGTAATTCACCGTCGCAGTTGTTTGCCGTCATGCTGACAAGGCGAGGCAACTGGCGAGTATTGATTTGTGCACGTGCCTGGGTTTCATCGTGATAGTGGATAAGAATCTGCCCAATGTGCGCAATATCCAGAACAGACCTGCTGGTGTCGCCCGGTGCGCGGTAGTGAACCTGTGATACCTCCAGAGCATGCTGCTTGTCCGTTCTGGCGCACAACGTCCATGACGCGCCCGACGCAAAGGAATGCATGAGCCTTGTGCCGGCATCGCAGTCATCCACTGCGGCATATGCCTGATTGGTTGCGACGATGATGACAAGCAGCCATGTCAGGATAATCTGTTGAACAATCATCCTCATTGGCTGTCCAGTAGCGTCACCTGAAGGGTCTGCAAATTGATGACAGGCTCTGTGGAGAACACCGTGCGGGTCTCATCGAACAGTGACAACAGAACACAGCGTTGTATGTAGCAGGTGTGCTGATTATCCAGGGGCTCATAGATGCTGGCTTTCACATCAAGTTCGGCAAGCTTGTCAAACGCCATGCGTCCACGCCTGATCTGTGCCTGTCGCAGTGTGTCCAGAATGTCCGCGCGCTGCGCCAGTAAATCTGTTGCATAGGCGATTTCGGTGGGATTCAAAGGCAGATGGACCGATGCTATTGGCTGGATTTTCACAATGCGGTTGTCGTCCGGATTGACCACCAGCAGTCGAGCTTGTTGCAGTTCGTAGTGAAACTGATAGACCCGAACCAGCGTGGTGTTCGCAGTTTGTTTACTTTCCTGCTTTTCGATGAACAGGGTTTGTGCGCCCAAAGGGTGCCTGATGGCATCCCCCGCGGAGCGTCCCATCCGGGCTGTGCCGGTTGCGTTACCCGTTGAAGGGGCTAACTCAACAGGACCCCAATCGGTGCTTTCGGCCAATTGCCGTGCTTGCTGACGCACAGGTTCAGCCAGTGATGATGCCCAGCAGCTCGATACAGGCACGCTTAGTGTTAAGCACATAGAAATAGCGCCTGCTACGCCCGACATGTATTTATCGCCAAGCCATGAAATTAAAGCCTTCATTCATGCAATGATACGGCGCTTTGACAAGGCGTGCGCGGGAAGAAGCCCGTCCGCGTCACAATATAAGTACGCGGCACAGTAAACGTATAAGAGCACAACCGACTATGTCAGCCCAATTGATCAGCTATTTCGGATACGGTTCCCTGGTCAACAGGAATACTCGACCGCACGGCGAAGAGGCGATCAATGTCACGCTCAAGGGATGGCGTCGGGTGTGGAACCATCGTGTCACGAACATCGATGCTCGCCATGCCTGCACCTCGCTGAGCATTGAACGAGCTCAAGGCGTCATCAATGGCGTTCTGGTCCGGATTCCCTACGCGCAGCTAGCCGATCTTGATGCGCGTGAATACGGGTATGAGAGGCTGACGCTCAGTGCTGAGGATTTTGTGTTGCCTGAAGGTCTGGAGGTCGATGAAATCCAGATCTATCGCAGCCTGCCGGCCAATCGACATCTGGCCGATGGCGAACATCCCGTCATGCAGAGCTATGTTGATTGTGTGATGGCGGGCTATCAGGCACGTTTTGGTGATGGTGGGTTGCTGGATTTGCTGGACACCACGCGTGGCTGGGAGCAGCCGACCATGAATGATCGGGATGATCCCACGTATCCTCGAAGTGTTGAGCTGCCTGTCGAGCAGCATCGCTATTTCGACACCTTGCTTGCTCCTTTACGCTGAATCTGAGCATGCGCTGGTCCAGATAGGCTGATTCGATGGTCTACAGGTATTGCTACTGACGCGCCGGTTTGCGACCATACCGCATCACAGTGACTCAGGCCTCCTCATGGAGCTCGCAAATTACTTCTCGGCACAGCAAGACACGGTTTCATTCACTGAACAGCAGGGTAGCGAGTTCGCCAAGGGCGTTGCGGGCGATTTCAATCCCATCCATGATCCTGGCAGCAAGCGTTTCTGCGTGCCTGGCGACCTTCTGTTTTGTGTGATGTTGCATCATTTCGGGGTGGCCAGCACAACGGCGGTCCAGTTTTCCGGGATGCTCGATGGCCAGACGGCCTTGCGTATGCCGGCAAATGTCGACAAACAGGCACATATCGTCGACGTACGAGAGAAGAACGTTCTCAGTCTTTTTCTCGATGGCAGTCTTTGCACCGATGCAGACTTCGTCAGCTCTCTCAGTCAGGCCTACGTGACGTTCTCCGGCCAGACGTTCCCGGATATTCTGGTGCCATTGATGCGCAGCGCCAACGTGATGATCAATCCGGAACGGCCATTGGTTATCTACAAGGATATGGCCATTGAGCTTGACCGGATGCCCGAAGCGGCATCGCATGGTAGTGTTACGCTGAAGCTGGCCGATACTGATATCAGCGTCAATGGACGCAAGGGCGTGGTGCGGTTGCGCTTTGACATCCAGCAGGATAACCAGGCAATAGGTCGCGGGGAAAAGAACATGGTGCTCAGTGGTTTGCGTGAGTACGACGAGCCAGCCATGCAAGCGATTGTCGATCAATACACACAGTGGCGAAACGACTATTCGGCCCAGGCGCAAACGGCGTAGTCTTCGTTCAGCGCAACAGTATACTTTTCCAATAACCATTCGCACGGAGGCGAAATGACACACAAAGGCACTATGTCGCAACAAGCTCTGGAAGTTCTCCAGACCATTTATGGTTACGATAAGTTTCGTGGCCAACAGCACGATATTGTCAGCACGGTGATACAGGGCAATGATGCCCTCGTGCTGATGCCGACAGGCGGCGGCAAATCGCTGTGCTACCAGGTGCCTTCGCTGGTTCGTGCTGGCACCGGCATTGTCATCTCGCCCTTGATCGCGCTGATGCAGGATCAGGTGGATGCGCTCAATGCGCTTAATCTGCGAGCAGCCTTCATCAATTCATCGATGCATGGCAGCGAGGTTGCACAAACAGAAGAAGCCTTGCTAGCTGGCGATCTGGACATGCTATATGTCGCCCCCGAGCGATTACTGATGCCCAGAATGCTGGAGCTGCTTGATGCTGCCGACATTGCTCTGTTTGCCATTGATGAGGCGCACTGTGTGTCGCAATGGGGTCATGATTTTCGCAAGGAGTACATGGGTCTGTCGATCCTGTCAGAGCGCTTTCCTCATGTTCCACGCATTGCACTAACGGCCACCGCCGACGAACGCACCCGCAAGGAAATTGCCACCAATCTGCAACTGACCAAGGCTGCGCATTTTGTCAGCAGTTTCGACCGGCCCAACATCCGTTACACCGTTGGAGAGCCACAGAACCCGAAGGAGGCGATGTTGGCTTTCCTTGATGCACACCATGTGGGGGAGGCAGGCATCGTGTATTGCCTGTCGCGCAAGAAAGTTGAACAGACGGCCCAGTGGCTCAATGATCACGGCCGCAAGGCAGTGGCTTATCATGCGGGCCTGCCCGCCGCCACCCGTGAGCAGAATCAGAAACGATTTCTGCGTGAGGACGGGCTTATTGTGGTGGCCACCATTGCTTTTGGTATGGGCATAGACAAGCCTGATGTACGCTTCGTGGTGCACCTGAATCTGCCCAAGAGTATCGAGGCCTACTATCAGGAAACCGGGCGCGCCGGACGTGATGGATTACCCTCGAATGCCTGGATGGCCTACGGTCTGCAGGATGTCATCAACCTACGTTCCATGATGGCCCAGTCCGATGCTGACGAGCAGCACAAACGTGTGGAAAACCAGAAGCTGGAAACCATGCTGGGTCTGGCGGAGCTGACCACATGCCGTCGTCAGTCATTGCTCAGCTACTTTGGTGACGTGCTGGATGCACCCTGTGGCAACTGTGACAATTGTCTTGATCCACCGCAAACCTGGGATGCCACTGACGCCTCGCGCAAGGCATTATCGTGTGTTTACCGAACCGGCCAACGCTTCGGCGTCACCTACCTTGTCGATGTGCTCCTGGGTAAATCGTCAGAGCGGATCGTGCGCTTTGGTCATGACCAGCAATCAACTTTTGGCATCGGAACCGATATGTCATCCACCGAATGGCGCAATCTTTTTCGCCAGCTCATTGCGCGCGGCTTGCTTGCAGTGGATGTCGATGGGCATGGCTCGGTGTTGCTCACGGAAGAGTCACGGCCTGTATTGCGTGGCGAGGAGAGGTTGTATTTTCGCAAATCAAGTAAAGGTGCCGGCACCACTACCAAGCGTAGCAGTCGCAAGAAAGCACCTATCGATATCAGTGAAACAGACCAGCCCTTGTGGGAAGCACTGCGTGGCCTACGCAAGCAACTCAGCGATATGGCGGGTGTGCCTGCCTATATCGTCTTCAACGACAGCACCCTGGCCGACATGATCGCGAAAAAGCCGAGAGATTCCAGTGAGATGGCCAGCGTCAGTGGCGTAGGTAGTCACAAGCTGGAACAGTACGGCGAGCAGTTTCTCGAGGTCATCCGCGAATACAATTAGTGCAGATAGTCCATATCATCGCGTTTCGAATACCGCACCTCACGATCCAGCAAGTGCCCTGATAGCGAAAACCTTTCCCAACCGGATTGCTTCCTATAGGGAGGCTTTAACGAGCGGTTTTTCCAGGTGCGAAAACGCGCAATCAGCGTATTGCTGGCGTCGTGTTCTTCGAGCCATTGTGTCTCGTACACCATGCTGTCCTGTTCCACGCGATTGGAGCTGGACAGCGTCAGACAATGCTGCTCTGGCAAGTCAAACAGCTGCGCATACGCTTGTGTTTTTTCATCGACACTCATGCGATCAATGCTAACAAGCGCCGCTTTGTGGTCCTGATATCCACGTCACGCTTTTTCAGGTTGAGGTGTGCGACCAAAGGAGAACGAAAAACGCTCATGGCGTAGTAGCCAGTTATCCACCCATTTATGGATGTATACACTCACTATCGTGCACACCACCATGGATATGACAACAAACAGATAAGCCGCTGTCTGACCTTCGCCTAACAGCGGTGCTACGAACTTGCGCAGTACGCCCAGTGTAAATATATGACTCAGATAGAGCGCATATGAGGCATCGCCCAACAGTACCGCCCAGGAGTACTCCTTGATGCGGATATACAGACAGGCCATGACAATAAACAAAGACGGCAGACCGTATTCGACAATGCGCGGCACTGGCAAGTCCAGAAACAACAAACAGGAACCGAACAGCAGCAGGTACCAGGCGGTGGACGAGGGTAATCGCAAGCCGCGTTTCCAGGCAAACGCCAACAGCATGCCCAGAATGAACTCGAATACCATTGATTCGCTGAAAAACTGCGCCACTGCCGACTCACCGGTGTTTAACCGTGTGGCAATAATAAACACCACAGTGATAACTACGGAGATGAACAGAATCCGGTAACGCTCGGCCAGTAGCAGGGAAATCGCGAACACCAGATAGAAATACATCTCGAAAATCAGGGACCAGCCGGGTGCAACGATAGGCCACACATAACCCTCATAGGCGGTACTCCAGTGCGGGATAAACGCAAGACTTTTGAGCAGGGTGTCCCACTGGAACACAGTGGCTTTGAACACCGATGGCATGACGAGAAGAATGCCCGCCATCAGGAAGGTAAAAAACCAGTACAGCGGCACAACGCGTCTGATCCGCGCGATGAAAAAGGCCACGGGCCGGGTATCTGGCCTGGCGATGTAGATCATGATGAAACCGGAGATGACAAAGAAAATGTCAACACCAAAGCTGCCAGCGTGCGCAAGAAACTGCTGGTAGCCCTCAACCTGGATTACCGTGTGGCTGTAGACCACCGCTAGCGCGGCGATCGCGCGCAGGTATTGCAGGGCGTGCAGTCTCATAAAACCAAGTATCGACGTTTTGCTGGCAGTCCTGAAGTTTATAGCAGCTTGCGTATAGCTGAACCGCTATTTTTCAGTTACAGCCACACCGCACGGTCAAGGTGTGACAGGTTACCGACCCAGCGCCCTGAGCATAGCTTCGTAGTATCGGCTACCCATCTCGCGGAGCGCGCTCGGGCCGAAGTGAATGCAAGTAGTATTGCCGCATGGATAACCATTGGCTGGCACCAGATCGTCATGTATTGACAAGCCAGCGTTGTCCACGGTGTTGACGAAATTGCGGTGAGCATCGTCAACCAGTTGCTTGGCAGGTAAGAATTCTGAAAGGTCTTCGCGCTCATCCACACCGCGCGACATGGTGCCCGCGACGAACGGGATTACCGTCTCGACACGCCGCAGACTGGCATCGCCAACCGGACTAAGCCGCGCCCGAAACTCCTCGATCAGGTTTTTCAGATTCTCAGCGTACGAGGGTGCGCATTGCGGCTTGGCATCGGATTCGCCCTGATGCCACAAAATGCCACGTAACACACCGCCTGTCTTTTCCAGTGCGATATTGGTCCGCGCCACAGCGCGTTCGAACAGCAACGTGTTGCCAAGACTTGCGTCGCTTGAGCTCACTGGCATCCAGTTGCCTAATGGCCCTTCCTCGGCGCAGAATGCCGACCCTGACCAGGCAGCGGGCACAAGGACAATGTCGGCGGTGGTGTCTGACAGCGCCCGTTTGGCAAAGCTCAAGCCCAGCCCAATGTACTCTTCATCCTTGCCGGAGTCATTGCCGGCATCTTGCGGTATGTGCAGTGGGTCAAGCGCTGTAACAATGTCGGGTGCAACCACATTGGTGGTCGGCGACGCAAAGTCAGAAGCCTGGCGGAAAATATCGCCACTGTTCTTGGATACGTTCAGTTGCTTGATGCGCGGGTGCGGTTCATCGGCGCCTCCTGCAGCTGCCTGACGAGTGCCGTCTCCACTAAAGCCCACCATGTTGCTCTGGCCCGCCAGAAGGTAGACGTCTGGTGCGGTGGTGGGTTGTACGTCAACTTGCACGTTCATGATGGCGGAATCAATGCCGTCACTGGCCCTAATGACGAACTGCCGTTGCTGGGGCATGATAGGCGTAGCGCTGATAGACAGTACAAGGATGGCTTCGCTTTCATCTTCACTGGGTGTCAGGGTCAGGCGCGAAAAACTGCCGTTGACAAACGCGATGTCATCGTCAGTTTGTCCGCGCAGCTCAAGGCTCACAGGTCTTGAATGACCATTGCTTCGCTCAAGCGTCAGAGGAATTCGCAGGCCACCGCGATCGCCTTCAATCAGCACCATGCTGTTTGTCGCTGAACGCAGCTCAAAATCCCCAGTGGTTGTCGGGTCAGGTGTGCTATCTGAATCGGCTGCTGGCTCGGACAGGTCGCTGCTGCAAGCAGAGAGGAACAGCACGCCGAGTAGCGCGAACAGATGAGCCATGAAGTAATGTCGTGTTGCGAGTGGGTGTTTCAAGAGGTTCATATGCACAATATGCAATCGGTGAGCCTATATTCTTGGCTGAAGTTTTTCGTTGAGGTAGTTATCCAAAGCGCTACGGTCGCTGTGATTCCATCCACATCTGCAGGTGTTTTAGTTAGTTCAACAGTCATGGTAGTACATTAACCAGGCGTTCGTAGTAGCGCGCGCCCATCTCTCGTAGCGCCTCTGCGCCAAAGTGAATGCAGGAACCACCGCCGCAGGCGAAGGCTGGGGGTATCAGATCATCGTTATTGACGAAGTCGGCAAAGCTCAACGCATTGGCAATGTTGCGATGTACAGTATCAACCAGCAACTTGTTGTCTGAAAATGGCACCTGAGCTCCACCTTTTGACATTGTTCCAACAATAAAGGGGATATCTGCATCGGGACCTCGTGCTTCTGGCCCTCGCGCATCAGGATTGATGTTGCTGCGCAGTGATTCAGCCATTTCGGTCAAATTATCGGCATAGCTTTGCGCGCATGCAGTGTCTTCCGCATCTGCCTCGCCCTGATGCCATAGAATTCCGCGCAGAATGCCGCCTGTCTGCTCAAGCGTGATGTTTGCTCGGGCAATGGCGCGATCATGTAATAAAGTGCCGCTCAGCGCTCGATTACTTTTGGGCGTGGCATTCCAGCCGATACCCGGCAGGACATTGGTCTCGCGTGCACAAAAACCTGTGTCGGACCACGCCGCGGGTACGAGAAAAATCTGGGCTGTGGTGTCACTCATCGCCCGTTTGGCGAACGATAGACCCATACCAATGCGGGTACCGGATTTGCTGCCGTTGCTCTGGAGGCCGGAGTGCAGGGGATCAAGCGCAATGGTCAGCGGATTGCCGGTGTTGAACAACATGGCAGGATCCGTGAAATCCGCCGCTTCGCTGAAATTATTGGCATCGTTAAAAGTAACGTTCAATTGGCGAATTGTCGCCACTGGAGCATCAGCTTCGCCAGCCAGCGATTGTCTGGCATCTTCTTCACTAATTCCAACCATGTTGCTTTGCCCGATCAACAGATAGACATCAGGTGCGGCGGTAGGTTGCACCTGCAGGTCTAGTTGGGCGCTGCTGCTGAGTCCATTCGTGTCGGTTGCTGTGACAATAAGCGTGCGTTGCTGGGGCAGTATGGGTCGATTTGCAATCGCCAGCTCCAGTTGCAGTTCGGTGGTGGTCTCAGCATCCGACAGCGTTGGGTCTGCAAAGCGGCGGGTCAGAAACAGCTCGTCTCCAGCACTTTGGCCTATCGCGTCCAGTGTGATAACACCCTCGAATCCAGGCGCTCTTGAAAGCGTTAACGGCACGGTAACTAGCCCTTGTCCTTCGGTAATGGCCACCGTCGAGTTGCCCAGAACTACAGTGAATTGCTCATTGTCGATTTCGGCTGGGAATTGCTCATTGTCAATTTCGGCCGGGAATTGCTCATTATCGGTCTCGGCTGGCAGCTCCTGTTCAATGGGCGCGGCCTCATCGGACACAGGATCACTTCTGATATCACTGTTGCACGCTGAAAGTAGCCAGTGCGCCAGCAGACAACTCGCTAGTAACGAAGCGTATCGGAAGTTGCGTTTCATGAATGTTGAATTGGAACCTGAGCAGATCTTTTAACGACGGCGCGAGTCTAGCAGAGGGGCAGGCACTCTACTGGGGCAAGTTACCGCTCTGTCGGCACTGCAACAGTAGTTTACGCCGTCGCAGCTACACTGCCAGTGCATTGCAGCTTGTGATGACGAATAGTTTTTCCTTAGGGTCATGCTAGAGTTACCGTATCCTCACCGTTCAGACCCCTTCACTGAGTCCGCTACCCTCTATATGACACAGACACTCAGACTGATTGTGACGATGGCTTGCCTCTGGCTGCTGCTATCGGGATTGTTTAAAACCCAGCTGCTGATTTTGGGAGTTTTATGCGTCATTATAGTCTGCATGCTGGCTCAGCGCATGCGAGTGCTTGAGCATCGGGGGCAACCTCTCTATTTTCGCTTTCTCAACATTCTGGGCTACTGGGGTTGGCTGATGGCGCAAATTGTCATCAGTAATATCGATGTCACCAAACGCGTCTGGTCAAGAAAACTGGATATCAAGCCCACCCTGCGGCGAGTAAGCGCCACGCCTGATACCGAAATGGGTCGCGTGGTCTATGCTAATTCAATAACGCTCACCCCGGGTACCACCACCATCAATTTCACGCCGGATGGCGACATCCTTGTCCATGCACTGCATGAAGACAGTCTTCATGAACTGGAAGAAGGCGACATGTGTGAACGTATTCGTGACGTTGAACCGTTCTTTCGCAAGCACCCTGGAAACTGATCGATGTTCATCGCTGGAACCGTGGCATTACTGGTCACAATGGCACTCACTTTGTGGCGTACCTTACTCGGCCCTACATTATTTGACAGGTTGCTTGCGGTCAATTCGTTTGGCACCAAAACGGTCCTGCTGATTGCCGTTTATGGATTTCTCACAGGCCGCCCGGATTTTCTTGATATTGCATTGGTTTATGCGTTGATCAATTTCGTTGGCACCATCGCCGTGCTCAAATTCTTCGAGTATGACGATCTGGGCAGCGGCAAGTATCAAGAGGACGATTTCTAGATGGTTGACTTCATCATATTGGCGGTCAGCTGGATTCTGATGATTGTCGGCTGTGTTTTTGTGGTCTCCGGTGCTGTAGGGCTGGTGCGTATGCCCGACCTCTACACGCGGCTACATGCCGCCAGCCTGACCGATACCGGCGGCACGATTGTTATCGGGCTTGCGCTCATTATTCAGGCCGTGTTTGTTTTTGAAAACAATATGGCCGCCATCAAAATGGGCCTCATCCTGTTCTTTACGCTCTTCACATCCCCCACGGCATCACATGCTCTGGCCAAGACAGCGCTGCTGTGCGGTCAGGTTCCGGTGGACTGCGATGGCAAGCCCATACTCAAATCCCCGGAGGAGGCCACGCTTCTGGCGCGTTCGCGTCCGGCAGACTATCGCCATGGTGAGGATGCCAAACGCATAGAGCAGGAGATGCAAGCACTGGATAAAAAGCGAAGAGGTGAGAGCTGATGGAAACGCTGGTTGCGGATGTCCTGCTGACATTTCTGGTGGTGATTGCCATCGGCATTATCGTGCTGCGTGATTTGCTGGCGGCGGTCGTTCTGCTGGGTGCCTACAGTCTGGTTGCAGCGGGTGCTTTTGTTGTCATGGATGCGGTAGATGTTGCCTTTACCGAAGCTGCTGTGGGTTCAGGTATATCAACTATCCTCTTTCTTGGTGCGCTGTCATTTACAAAACATGTGCAAAAGCCGCGGGGCAATGACAGTTGGATTGCCTTGTTGTTTGTGGTGGTCACTGGCGGCTTGCTGATATACGGCACACTGGATATGCCGCACTATGGCAGTGCCACATCGGCAGCACAATCCCATCCCGGTCTGACCGTTCGGTTTCTGGAGCAATCAGGGGACGAGGTGGGGCCACCCAATATCGTCACCTCTGTGCTCGCCAGTTATCGTGGCTATGACACGCTCGGTGAGACGATGGTGGTCTTTGCAGCAGGCATCGCTGTATTGAGCTTGCTTGGTCTGAAGCGACGTCGTCCCGAACTTGAAGCCCCGGAGGACGCCCCGGGCGATACGCTCAGGGATGAACTTGATGAGCCCCCAACGGCTGCGAACAAATGAAACTCTATCCACGACAACGCCATCGTGTCCTGCAGGTGGTCACAAAGCTGATTATCCCGTTTGTCCTCATGTTCGGGCTCTATGTGCAGTTTCATGGTGACTATGGTCCGGGTGGAGGTTTCCAGGCAGGGGTTATCTTTGCTACCGCCTTCATATTGCATGGACTCATTTTCGGACTTCAGCGAACGCGTGCGGTATTACCACCGACGGTCTTGCGCATCATGATGTGCGCGGGTCTGTTGCTGTACTGCGGAACCGGAATCGTGACTATCCTGCTGGGCGGTAACTTGCTTGACTATGATGTGCTGGCACACGATCCTCTGCATGGGCAGCACTGGGGCATTTTTACGGTTGAGCTAGGCGTAGGCATCACGGTGACCGGTGTGATGATCAGCCTGTTCTACAACTTTGCCAGCAGGCGATCAGATTGATGGAACAGATAGTCGGGCTTTACAGCTACTGGGTGGTCGTGGTTCTCATGATGGCCGGGTTGTACATCATGATTGCGCGCTACAACCTGGTAAAAAAGATTATTGGATTGGGTCTGTTTCAAACCTCGATCTTTTATTTATACATCACGATCGGCAAGGTCACTGGCGGTACGGCCCCGATACTGGTGGCGGGGGACGAGCAACCGGTCTTCTCCAACCCTGTCCCGCATGTACTGATACTGACAGCGATTGTTGTCGGTGTGGCCACTACCGCCCTGGCGCTTGCACTGATAGTGCGTATCTACGAAGAGTTTGGCTCCATTGAAGCGGATGAAATCGCTGCCATCGAAGCACAGGAGCCCGAAGCCTGATGCACGAACAATTACCGGCACTGATGATACTGGTGCCGTTCACCGCAGCCCCCTTGTGCGTTCTGTTTCGCCATGCTCTGGCCAGTTGGGTCATTGCGTTTGGCGCTAGCCTGTTCAGTGTGTTTGCGGCATGGCAGGTGCTGGAGCATGTGCGGACCGTCGGTATCATCCGCTACAAAGTGGGCGGCTGGGCGGCACCCGCGGGCATCGAGTATTACATCGACGCACTGAACGCCTCAGTACTGTTGCTGGTGTCAGGCATCAGCAGCATTGTGCTTGTCTATGCCTATCAGAGCGTGATCAAGTCAGTCCCACTGGTCAAGCACTATTTATTCTATGCTGCCTGGCTGATGTGCATGACAGGTCTGATGGGCATCGTCATCACAGGTGATGCTTTCAACGTCTTTGTGTTTCTGGAAGTGTCTTCGCTGGCCACTTACATGCTGATCTCCTTCGGCAACGATAGACGTGCTTTAACCGCTACCTTTCGCTACCTCATCATGGGTAGTGTCGGTGCATCGTTCATCCTGATTGGTATCGGCTTTTTGTATGCAGCTACTGGCACACTGAACATGGTCGATCTGTCAGAGCGTATTCCGGATAGCGAGTCTCAGCGAGCTGTGCTCGTGGCATTCAGTTTTATCTGTATCGGTGTGATGATCAAGGCCGCCATCTTTCCTCTGCATGCCTGGTTGGCCAATGCTTATACCTACGCGCCGGTGGCTGTTACCGCCTTTCTGGCCGGCACCGCAACCAAAGTATCGTTGTATGTGCTGCTGCGATTCTTCTTCAGCATCTTTGGCCATGAATACAGTTTTGGTCAGCTGTTACTCAATGGTGTGTTGTTACCGGCAGCTGTGGCAGGGTTCATCCTCATGTCTCTGGTGGCGGTTTTCCAGACAGATCTGCGACGCATGCTGGCTTATTCCAGCGTTGCGCAACTGGGTTACATTGTGGCCGGGATTTCGCTGGCCAGTCAGGCCGGGCTAACTGCAGGTATCGTGCATATCGTTAACCATGCGCTGGTCAAGTCAGCCTTGTTCATGGCCGTTGGCTGCGTCATCTATCAGATAGGACACGCACATCGCCCTTCATTCGACAATCTGTTCAAGCGGATGCCCTTCACCTGTATCGCGTTCATCATTGCCGGGCTTGGTTTGATTGGCGTTCCACTAACGGTCGGATTCATCAGCAAGTTTGCACTCATCGAGGCTTCTATGGATCGTGGCTGGTGGCTTGTTGCCGTATTGATACTGGTCAGCTCTTTGATGGCTGTGGTCTACATCGGTCGGGTGGTTGAGGTCATGTTGTTCAGGCAGTCCAGACAGGCCACACCAGAGTCTTCTGGAATGTCTGAAGCACCTCTTAGCATGCTTGCGCCCATGTACCTGCTGATAATCATTGGTCTGTATTTTGGTATTAACGGTAAGGCAACGCTGTCATTGGCAGGTGAAGCTGCCCAACAATTACTGGGAGGTTTTTAGATGAATCCTCTCTGGACATTGCTGCCACCGCTTGCGGTCATACCGTTCATCCTGTTTTTTGGTGAGAAGCGCAAGAACCTGCGCGAAGCGTCGATCATTGTGGCAGGCCTTGCGCTGCTGCTGATCAACAACCTTATCTATAACGATCTGGTTGCAGGTGGTACACCACAAAGTGGTGAGTTCGCCATCATGGCCAATTACTCCCTAAAGCTCTCTGCAGAGCCGATGGGTGTGATCTTCGGTCTGCTGGCAAGCTTTCTGTGGGTGGTAACCACGGTCTACAGTATTGGCTACATGCGTGGCCATCATGAAATCAACCAGACGCGATTCTATACCTGCTTCGCACTGGCGCTGGCGGCGGTCATGGCTGCAGCTTATGCTGACAATCTGCTGACCCTGTTTGTAGCCTACGAGCTCATAACCCTATCAACCTTTCCATTAGTCACGCACGCGGGTGGCGAGCCTGCGCGAAAGGCCGGGAAAGTGTACATCGGCATATTGATGTCCACATCAATCGCCTTTCTGTTACCGGCAATCATCTGGACAACCGTGGTTGCTGGCAACATGGATTTCGTGCCCGGCGGCGTCCTGGCCGATGCAGGCCTGTCCAACGGCGCACTGGCATTGCTCATGGCATTGTTTGTCTTTGGCATAGCCAAGGCTGGTCTCATGCCGTTTCATCGCTGGCTACCGGCGGCCATGGTTGCGCCCACACCGGTCAGTGCTCTGTTGCACGCAGTGGCGGTAGTAAAAACCGGTGTTTTCAGCATCCTGAAAATAGTCACCTATACCTTCGGTATCGACCTGGTTACCTTCAGCGGGGCGGCGTACTTTCTCTTGCCGTTTGCAGGCTTTACCATCATCGCCGCCTCTATCGTTGCGTTCACCAAGGACAACCTTAAAGCCCGACTGGCGTATTCCACCATCGGTCAGCTAGCGTACATTGTGTTGGCCGCCTTGTTGGCCACGGTAATGTCAGTGAGCGGCGGCGTGCTGCACATCGTCATGCATGCTTTTGGCAAGATCACCTTGTTCTTTTGTGCCGGGGCTATTCTGGTGGCCTTGCATAAAAGCGAGATATCCAAACTGGACGGCATTGGAAAGCGCATGCCGATCACCATGGCTTGCTTTTTTGTCGGCGCGGTCAGCATAATCGGTCTGCCACCCGCAGGTGGATCCTGGAGCAAGTTGTTGATTGCCGGTGGGTCTCTGGATACCGGCACCATTGTGTGGGTCATGGTGTTGATGTTCAGTACACTGCTCAACATTGCTTACCTGCTACCTATTTCGCTTCGTGCCTTTCTCAGACCTGATCCCGATCTGAAGCCGGGAGAAACGGCTGTCATGCAAGAAGCACCTTTCGCTTGCCTGTGGGCGATCATGCTCACGACCATCGCTTGCATTGTGCTGTTTCTCTATCCAGCGCCGCTGACGAACCTGATAGGGATGATCCAATGGCGATAAAAAAATCCAGTGACAAAGTTGCGCCACTTGCCCGCCACTTTCTATGGGTTGATACCCAGTCGGGTCTTAATCGACTGATCATCGGGCTCATCATATTGTGTGTGTTCTTGTTTGCCATGGACTTTGTCTGGCATCGCCATGTCAAGGTGCCAGGGGAGGGGTTCTACGGATTTCATGCTATCGCAGGGTTTGTGTCATTCACCGTTATTGTGCTCGGCGCCAAGACCTTGCGTCTTCTCATTCGTCGCGATGAAACCTACTATGGCGAAAAAAGTGTGGATGGTGAGGAATACCCCGATATCGATTCTCAACGAGTCGATCACGCAGACTGGTCGGGTGATTCTGTTGCTGATCTGAAAGAGCAGATGCTGGGCAAATCGGGTGATCAGTCATGAGCACCTTGTTAGCGCCTCCTTTCATTTACCTGTTTGCCGCAGCCGTGTGTTGTGTGCTGGCTCCACGCTGGCGTGCGCTGGTATTGCTGGGTACGCCTATTCTGGCGTTAGGCATGATCCTCACCTACACCATGGGCAATCACGCCCTGGTCTCGGTAATTGGCTTTGAGCTTACCTTCATGCGGGTGGACAAGCTGTCGCTGATTTTCAGCATCATCTTTTCTATCGCTGCGTTTCTTTCAGGACTGTATGCCTGGCATGTACGTGATCCTGTTCAGCAAATAGCCACCTTGGCTTACGCGGGTTCTGCCATTGGCGGCGTTTTTGCTGGCGATCTGATCACTTTGTTTTTATGGTGGGAAGGCACAGCGCTGGCCTCGGTATTCCTTATCTGGGCACGTCGCACGCCGGCCGCTTACAGCACAGGCATGCGCTACCTGATTATTCAGGTGCTCTCTGGGGTGCTGCTGCTGGCTGGCTTGCTGGTGCATTACCAGGACACCGGCTCCATCGAGTTTGGACACTTGGGTCTTGTCAGCGTCGGCACCTGGCTTATATTTCTCTCTTTCGGTATCAAGTGTGCTTTTCCGCTAATGCACAACTGGCTTCAGGATGCGTATCCGGCAGCTACCATCACAGGCACCGTCGTGCTATCCGCGTTCACCACGAAAATGGCGGTGTATGCCCTGGCTCGTGGCTATGCAGGCACCGAGATTCTGATTTACATCGGTGCTGTGATGACGCTGTTCCCGATCTTTTTTGCTGAAATTGAAAACGATCTGCGACGTGTACTGGCGTACAGTCTGAACAACCAGCTGGGTTTCATGGTTGTGGGTGTGGGCATCGGTACCGAGCTTGCGCTCAATGGCACCGCAGCTCACGCGTTCTGTCACATTCTGTACAAATCCCTGTTATTCATGAGCGTGGGTGCAGTGATGTACAGAACGGGTACGTCAAAGGCATCAGAACTGGGCGGTTTGTATAAAACGATGCCTGTCACGATGGTGTGCTGTCTGGTTGGTGCTGCATCAATCTCCGCATTTCCATTGTTCAGTGGCTTTGTTTCCAAATCGCTCATCCTCGATGCATCTGCTGGCAATGGCTACTATCTGGTATGGCTGGCTTTGCTTATCGCATCAGCAGGGGTGCTCAGTCACTCGGGCATTAAGATTCCGTACTTCACCTTCTTTGCTCACGATAGTGGCAAGCGTCCCGCCGAAGCGCCTGTTCATATGCGCATTGCAATGATAATCACAGCAATACTGTGTGTGGTTATCGGCGTGTTTCCAGGACTTCTCTATGCGTTACTGCCGTATGAAGTCGACTACCAGCCGTACACGGTCGATCACGTTCTTGTCCAGATGCAGCTACTCATATTTGCCTTGCTAGCCTTCCTTTTCCTCATGAAAACCGGCTTGCACCCGCCTGAGGTGAGAGCGACCAATATCGACAGTGATGTGATTTATCGCAAGAAAATACCATCGGTACTGCCACTGATTGTTGCAGGCGTTGTGGCGGCTAACGCCGCATCGCGTCGGGCGGCGCTGGGGCTTGTAGGCGGCGCAGGCTCGGCGCTGGAACGCCTGGCACGACCAGGATCCCCGTTGGCACGCGGCTGGAGTGTGGCCAGCATGATGTTCATTGTGGTGGTATTGATGTGTGCGGTGCTGGTGGTGAATCTGCTGTAGGTGCTTAGGCATAACAATTCACAGAAAACTATCCATTAAGGTGAATAATTCACTGTAACATTGCAATCAGTTCACGATAGTATGGTCAGGCTTTAACCGACCGGGGAATGTCGTGAACGAGGACAGAACAGCACTCATGTCTGCCAGGGCTCTGGCCACCGGACACGAGATTCTCTGGTACACCATCCGTGAAGTGCTGGGGCAGGGTGGTTTTGGTATTACCTACCTGGCACATGATCGTAACCTGGACCGACAGGTTGCGATAAAGGAATACCTGCCCACACCCTTTGCCTACCGCCATCAGGATTTAACGGTAAAACCACTTACTGGCGATCACAACGATAACTACGCCTGGGGCCTGGACAGTTTTCTCAAAGAAGCTCAGACGCTGGCCAAATTCGGTCATGACAATATTGTGCGGGTGCACTCGGTGTTCGAGGAAAACAACACCGCCTACATGGTCATGGAATATGAGCTTGGCGACAATCTTGATTTTATTTACAAGAATCACAGTGAGGTGCTGGACCAGGGTTTTTTCGAGCGCACCTTCTTCCCGATTTTTGACGGGCTGGAGCAGATTCACGCTTTCGGCTTCATCCACCGGGATATCAAACCCGCGAACATCTACATTCGGGAAAACGGCACACCGGTACTCATTGACTTTGGCTCAGCGCGTCAAACCTCACAGCAACAGACGGGAGAGATGACCACTCTGGTTAGCAAAGGGTACACGCCGCTAGAGCAATACAGCGCAAACTACGGAGAGCAAGGCCCATGGACCGATATCTATGCGCTTGCTGCAACCCTCTACGAAGGCATAACCGGTCAAAAGCCTGACGAATCACTCAGCCGCTCAGCGTGTATGTTGCGCCGTAAGCCTGATCTTGTGCAGCGATTAGCGGCACAAAACCATCCCGGTTTCGACCAACGCTTTCTGGATGCCATGATCAGCGGGCTTGCGCTGGAGCCTGAGGGCCGACCCGCCAATTTGTCTGATTGGATGAGTGCCTTCACGCATGGAGCATCGGCAAGAGCGGATGCAGGAGTGACGTCGTCGTGGGCCGACATATCGAATGATGTACCAGGCAGTGACACTACAATTGCGCGCGAGGCCAAGACCGCCATTACACCCTCCATTGCACCCCTCAAGGATGTCGGTTTCGCCAAACCTGAGCGCGAGTTTAGTGTTCGCGAGCGTGAGTCTAGTGTTAAAGACAGTTTCGATAACGACTTTGCTGAAGGTTTTGTCGACGACTTTGCTGATGACTTTGAAAGGCCGGCCAGTGGTAGATCACCCGCACAGCATAAGCGTCCGAGTAGGAAAAGTGGTCATGGTAAAAAACGCGGGAAAAAAAGCGGAATGCTGGTCACCGCCTGTCTTGGGATCGTCATCGCTGCAAGCGCCGGATACTATTTTCTAGTACAACCCGTAACCTCAACTGTTGCAACAACAGACATGCTAGCCGAGCTGCCTCGCCCTGCATCCTCGATTGCAACCGCATTACCTAAGGAACAAGTGATTGAAGAACTGCAGGACATGCTAAGCCTGGCTGGCGTGTATCAGCGTGGGCTTACCAGTATGCCATCAGATCCGGGTCTGATCGCTGGCATCGATGCGCTGTACGAGCAACTGTCAACGCACGCCAACCAGTGGCATGCATCTCGCCATTCCGATGTGCATCAGTTGATTGCCCGGGTGGTGTCTGTTCTACCCGAGCTTGGACAACGAAAATCCACGTTGGCGGCTGCCATTAATTCAGAGGCCACGCTTACCTCCCTTGATACAGTGCAACGCATGTTAGTGGCTGGAAACATTGCATCACCTGCTGGTGCATCCGTACTGGACGAAGTAAATCGTCTATCGGGTGCTGACTATGCAAGGCTGACGGCAACACCCGACTGGCAAAATGTTATCAATACTCTCCAGCAGTCAACGCTTGAAAAACTGGAACAGCGAAATTTCACTAGCGCAGCGCGCATCATGGAAGCAGCCTTGTCACTAGAGCCGGAAAATGCGTTCATGAATGAACTGCGCGCGCATTTGAGTTTGCGTTGAGTTTTTAATGCTGAGCTGGAAAAATTGTCAAAGCCAGCTTTTCAGATATTTCCCTTACGACTTGCAGATAACCACGCCCAGGTGGTTGGATCGCCGAAGCATCCCTGACCTTGAACGATATCAATTGCATTAACTTTCAACCCTGATCAACTCACAAATTGGCAGAGTGCATCTGGGCTGATCGCACTATAAAAACGACCTTCATTATCTCGCCAATCCACGTCTGAACACTTGAATGAGGCGAACAGCAAACCCTGGGGTCGTAGTGCCTGGCATCCACGTTCCAGAACGTCATCCAATGCATCAAGTGATACGTGTATCAATGAGGCGGCCGCCCAGATTCCATCGAATTCGGACTGGTAATCGATTTCGGAAAAGTCTTTCACGACGACATCTATACGGGTACGTTGCGCTGCAACCCTTGCAAGTTCCACGGACCCATCCAACGCCGCTACGTTATCAAAGCCATTTTCCTTAAAGGCCAGTGCAGCGTGCCCTCCACCACACCCTAG